>NZ_NPEF01000054.1:0-7798 GCF_002811955.1 Leptospira ellisii | reverse complement strand
CCGCCTGACGTTCGAGCGTATCGACGGAAATTATGATTTCGCCTAACGCGATCGGCGGAAGGGAATCGGATATGAGGGAAATCAACCTGTTGCGCAGGGGAAAGGATAAGACCACGGACGTGCTTTCCTTCCCATTGGAATTCGATTCCGCTCCGTTGCAAAACGTACTGCAACGACGGAACGTATCGATTTCCGATTCCCTTCCGCCGATCGCGTTAGGCGAAATCATAATTTCCGTCGATACGCTCGAACGTCAGGCGGCCCAGATCGGGCATTCGTCGAAGGACGAATTTTATCGTCTTCTCGTCCACGGGTTTCTGCATCTTCTCGGATACGATCACGAACGGGGAGAGGAGGAGGAACGGATCATGAAGGCGAAGGAAGACGAATGTCTGGAAGTTCTAACGGATCTTTGAGAAAGGCTCGGGGAATCGTTCTCGAATCGAGGGCGATTTTGGACGGGGATGCGCTCGTGCGTCTTCTTCCGGAAACGGGGCAGGTCGAAAATTTTCGGATCCGAGGAATTCGAAAAAGCAAAACCAGAGCGATCGCCTCCGTGGAACCGGGTTCGTTGTCGGACTTCGACTACTATCATTCCAAAAACAAGGAAACGTATAACGTAAAGGAGATTTCGCTTATCAATCGTTTTGATAAAGCGAAGTCCGGTTATTTCGGAACGGTTCTCGTATCCTATCTTTTGGAACTCGCATCCGCATTCACCCCCGACGGAGCTGAACATCCGGGGGAATTTCGTCTTCTTTACGGCGCCTTGGAGGAGCTGGAAGAGAACGGGCCTTCCGCGTTGATTCTTCCGTTTTTTAAACTGCGTCTTCTCGTTGCGGGGGGATTTTTATCCAAGGAACTTCTTTGCCATTCCTGCGGAACCGAACTGAAAGAGATGACCTCGGTCACGGTGCAGACCTCGCCTTTGGAAATCGTCTGCGGAAATTGTCTGCACGGAGACAGAAACGATCTCGGGACGGCGCAGTGGATTCAAACTTTTTTGATGCTTCGGTTTCGGGACCTCAAGGAAAGAAAAATATCCGTTGAAAACATCCTGGACCTCGACAGAATTTGCAACGGAATCCTGGAGCCGATCCTTCGGAGAAAGTTGAAATCGGCTCTTACGCTTTACGAGGCTTTGGGAGAAAATCTTGGAAAATTTTCTTAAAACGATACTATTCGTCTTTTATTTTTGCGTCCTTTTATTTCTCGTCGTTTTGGATATCCGCTGGGATCAGAAAATTCCGGTCCAAGTCCCGGCGGTATCCGCAAAGGAAATCGCCGGAAAAAGATCAATACTTGTTTCCGTAATGGATCTCAAAAAAATGGTTTTTCAGGAATTGGACGCGAGCTGGGATATATCCCGGAAGAAAAACGTGTTTTACGAAAGGCAATGAGAAGGCCCGCGCCAGTTGATCCGATGGTATTCGATACGATGACGAAAACGAAACGGGTAAGGAATCTTTGCGGGAACTCCCACGGCGAAATTTCGGATTTTCGCTTTCCGAATTTTGATTTTTGTGATAAGGAGGCTGGGTCGATTTTTTCCCGCCACCTCTCCTACACCACCCAACGCGGGTGGGGCCGAACTTTTACGGAAGAATCGTCGTATTTCCGACAAACTCTAAACGGGTTGCCGCGCCGTCCTTTGGCTGGTCCGGCTTCCGACGGAATCTTTTAACAATGAAAGAAAATGAAACGCTCAAACAAATCGTATGGAAAACCCTCGAAGAAGGGGCTCGCGAACTGGCATCTTCGTATCCGGGTTCAGATCCGGATACGTTCAAAATAAAAATAGAATATTCCAGAGACGAAAAATTCGGGGATTACTCGACCTCTTTTGCATTAGAAAATTCTAAAATTCTAAAAAAGAATCCTCTCCAGGTCGCCGACGAGCTCGCAGCCGTTCTGCGGAAAAGGGGGGATCTGTTCGAGACGGTCGATTTTACCCCTCCTGGTTTCGTCAATTTCAGGATTTCTTCCGCCTTTCTTTTGCGTTTTATAGAATCCTCGATCCTTTCCGGAAATTATTTTCCGCAGGCGGAAAAAACTCTTCGAATCAACCTCGAATTCGTATCCGCGAATCCCACAGGCCCGCTCAACATCGTATCCGCGCGGGCGGCCGCAAACGGAGACGCCATGGCTTCGCTTTTGAAGGCTATCGGTCATAATGTCGATAAGGAATTCTACATCAACGATTACGGAAATCAGGTATTCCTTCTCGGAGTATCCACGCTCGTGAGGATTCGGGAACTCAAAGGAGAATCGTATTCCCAGCAGGAAACGGACGATTCCACTCCTATGGAAACCGTTCTCGAAAAAAACATACTTCCCGCAGAAGGATATCGCGGGGAATACATTAAAGATATTGCAAGCGATCTTTTGAAGGATCCTGTCCGCTCTCTTAAGATCGAATCCCTGTTAAACGAAAAAAAATACCGCGAGTTGGCGGAACTTTGTTCTGTCTGGACGGTGGAGAATAACCTTATCTGGCAGAGAAAGGATCTCGATTCTTTCGGGGTCGAGTTCGACAATTATTTCAGCGAACGCACGTTACACGAAGCGGATAAGGTGCTTTCGGTGATGAACGATCTGGAGAAATCCGGAAAAATCTTCGTGGAGGACGGGAAAAAGGTCTTCCGCTCCACCGAATACGGGGACGACAAGGATCGTGTCGTCGTCCGCGACGACGGAAGGCCAACGTATCTTTTGGCCGATATCGCGTATCATAAGAACAAGATCGAACGAGGTTACGACCGCATCTACGACATCTGGGGACCGGATCATCACGGTTATATCGCGAGATTGGCGGGAGCGGTTCAATCCATCGGATATCCGAAAGAGAATTTTAAGGTGATCATAGCGCAGCAGGTGAATCTTCTCGAGTCGGGTCAAAAGGTGAAGATGAGTAAACGGGCCGGTTCCTTTCAGACGATGAGCGATCTGATCGGCTTTTTGGGAAAACACGGAAAGGACGTGGGACGTTATTTTTTCGTGATGCGTTCGCTGGACGCGCCTCTCGATTTCGATCTGGACCTTGCCAAGGACGAGTCCGATAAAAATCCGGTGTTTTATCTTCAATACGCCCACGCTAGAATCTGTTCCATCTTTCGTGAAGTAGGCGGCGAGACCTCCGAGGAAGCGGCAGCTACATTAGAAATGTCTGATGAAAGAAAGCGTCTTCTTTTTTGGATCGCACGTTTTTCGGAGGAGATATTCGATTCCGCAAACGCGATGGAGCCGCATCGAGTTACCAATTATCTGCAAAGTTTCGCGAAAGCCTTTACGGCTTTTTATCTTGGAAAAAACAACCGTCTTAAGGACGCTTCGGTCGAGACGAAGCTGGGACTTGCGAGAATTTGTCTCGCGGCCAAAAACGTCCTTTCGGAAGGCCTCGGTTTGATCGGAGTCTCCGCTCCCGAAAGGATGGAAAAGGAAAACTGATGAACGCCCCCAGAATCGTCGTCTTATCCACGGGATCGGAGCTGACAGCCGGGCGGAGTCAGGATACCAATTCCTCCTGGATCGCGAACGAATTGTTCGGAATGGGTTTTACGGTTTCTAAGTTCGTCGTTTTGCCGGACGATCCGAAGGCGATCGAATCCGAATTACGCACGTTAGCCGCTCTTGGCACGGTACAAACTCCCGTATTGATGATAATGACGGGAGGGTTGGGACCCACCGAGGACGATTACACTCTCGAAGTCGCGTGCCGTTTGAACGGTGTGACTTCGGTGGAAAGTAAGGTAGCAAGACAAAGGATCGAAGCCTTTTACAGACTGAGAGGAAGGAACTTTCAGGAGTTCATGCAAACCGCGATTCGACAGGTTTCCGTTCCGGAAGGATCCGTGATTCTGAACAACACCGTAGGGATCGCACCCGGTTTTATCGTTGCCCTCGGCGAGCACGCGAATTTGGGTTGTATGCCCGGCGTTCCGGGGGAAATGACGGAAATGTTCCGCGAGGAATTTTCCCCTTGGATCTCCAAAACCTATGCGGCAAAGGAACTTTATTCCGGCTTACGTTTTATCTGGTGGATGAGCGAATCCCAGTTTCAAAAGGAATTCGTTTCGAAAGAGGAATCGATCGCCTCCGGGAAGGTGATCTGGGGAGTCGCGGCAAAACGCGGTTATATCCGCGTCTCCTTTCAATCCGACGAACGTACGTTAGTCGAAGAGCTTCTTCGAAAATTGGACGCCGTCTACGGCGCCAAATCGACGGGTGACGTGTTCGAAGAACTTCCCAAACTTCTGATCGAAAAAAAGATCGTCGTGGGCACCGCCGAAAGTTGTACCGGAGGCCTCATCGCCAAAACGTTTACGGACGCGCCCGGATCTTCCGCTTATTTTTACGGTGGAGTGGTGTCCTATGATAACAGCGTAAAGGCCGGTTTGCTCGGAGTGCGACAGGAAACGTTGCAGGAATTCGGAGCCGTAAGTCCGCAGACCGCCCGTGAAATGGCGGAAGGCGCGTTAGTCGCGCTTGGTGTCGATTATTCCGTCAGCGTGACCGGAATTGCGGGGCCCGGAGGAGGAACCGCGCATAAAAAAGTGGGGCTCGTTTTTTTCGGAATCGGAGAAAAGGGCGGAGAAACGGAAGTGCACGAACATTATTTTCCATTTCCGAGAAGTTCTTTTCGGGAGTTTGCGGCTCACACCGGAATTTATCTGTTATACAATCGTTTGACGAGGTCCGTATGAAGTTTTTGCCGATCGCCGGATTCGGTCTGTTTTTTTCGGCTTTATTCTTTTATCTGTTCGGAAACCCGTACCCGTCCGCTGTCGGAATTCAGAAGGTCTGGGCGTTTTCCAAAACGGCGCACGCGGGGATGGCCCCCGATCCAAGGTTTTCCTGGAATCCGGACGAGGCGCTGAACGGATATAAATTCGATAACGCGTATTATACGATCCAGTCGCAGACCGGAATCGCGTTAGACGACACACGCAGGATCGAATTCCCTTCGAATACGAAGGGTTATTTGGAATACAAAAAGATCGGAACCGAAGTGAACTTTTATTCACCTTCGGGCGAAATTCTTTGGACCAAGGAATACAGAAGTTATCCGCGTATTTCCCCTTTCGGAAATCTCGTGCTGTTGATCGCGGGCGATCACAATCAGGTTCTTCTTTCGGACATCAACGGAAACGCCACCGGGGTCGGAAAGTTGGACGGGAGATTTTTGACCGACTATTCCTTTGCGGCTTCGGCCCCGATCACGGCGGTTTTATTTTCCGGAGGGGAACTTTTCCTTTTGGACGCCAAAGGCGGGATCGCCGTTCAAAAGAATCTGGGTTCCGAAAAAAATCCGGTTTTCGCCAAGAGTATTTCCCTTTCTCCGAACGGTGCTAAGATCGCCGTACACCTGTTAAACGGTAACAAGGACAGGATTCTGGTTTTGGACGATAAGGGAGGGGAATTTACCTCCTTCGAATTGGACGCCGTTTATCCGCATAAGTTGAATTTGGCGGTTTCGAACGAGGGACAAACACTCGTCGCCGCTTCGGATAAGGTCGTTTTCTACGACACTTCCGGCGGAAAAAAATTCGATTCCAAACGTATTTCCGGAACGGGCGTATATCAGACCGCGTATCACAACGGAAGCTGGTTCGCCGCGGAGCTGAATCAGGAAATCCGTTTTTGGAACGAGGAGGGGATTCTTTTAAAGACCGAAAGGATCCGGTCCTCGGAATTGCCGGCGCGTTTTTTTCCTTCGGGTAAGGACGGTTCGGTGATACTCGAAACCGGAAAAGAACTCTTCTTATTTAGAAATCTATAATGTTTTTGCGACGAAGCGGAAAAGCCGCCCTTATCCTGATGGCCTTCGTTTCGTTTTTTATTTTTTACCGGATCATACTTTTTTCGAATCGAATTCAGAACGAATTCCTAAAAGTGTCGCAGGCGATTCTTTCCGTGGAACCACCTACCGTCGGCCCTTGGATCTACCGCGAAACCTGGATTTTTTTGGGGGCTTATGCGACGATCTGCGTTTTGATACTTTTGTTCTCCTTCGTCGCGAAACGCCTCTTTAGGGCCGGGACGATGTCGGTTAACGTGATTCTCTTTTTCGCGACCGTTTTACTCTCCGTCGAAGCGCAGGAATGGAAGGGATCCCATTGGCGGATCAAACCGGCGTTGTACGTCTTGTTTTGTCTTTCGATTTTATACACAATCCTGTTTCGTTCCGGGAGAATGCGACCGTTGCTGGAACGTTTTCTGAAATCGATCGAAGAACGATATTCCTTATACTTGGGCGTCATCGTATTGTCGTCCGTGTTGCAGCGGGTCTTCGCCTTATATTTGGATCCGAATCTGCTCGTGGAAGGGGACGATCCCGAGTATTATTATTCCGCGGCGATTCAACTTTATGAACACGGAATTCATCCGCATTCCGGTTTTAGTTCCGGAATGATCTATTTTTTGGCGGGCTCGTTCCGGCTTTTCGGAATCGGACAAGGTTCCGCTAAAGTCGTTTTGATTTTAATCGGAAGCGTCGGGCTGATCTGCTTGGCCTTTTTTGCAAAAGACTTTTTCCGATCTAAAGCGATCTCGATATTTACCGTCGCATTCTATCTGATTTCTAGCCATTACGTCTCCTTCTCCAATCAGTTCTGGAACGAGAATCTGTTTCATCCTCTGTTTTCGATCTTTTTATTTTCCGCATATCGATTCGTACGTTCCGTATCCGCGGGAAGTTTTTCCGCGTCCATCTCGTATTCGTTCGTCTCGGGACTCTTGTTCTTTTACCTCGTTCAGCTAAGAAGCTGGTTTCTGCTTGTCGGGGTCCTTTTTTTATCGCTACTTTGTTTTTTCGAATTCTCCGGATTGAAAAAGAGATCCGCGATACTCGTCTCCGGAATTGCGGTCCTGATCGTAACCCTCCTCGGATCGGGCTTTGCGTTTCAGGGATTTCAGAATAAGGAAGGGCATTTTCTTTTACCCACTTCCAACGGAAAGGCGAATTTTATCATAGGAAATCATCCGTATTCGCAGGGAACCTACACTCGACACTGGGTAACCTACACGATCGAAACCGGTTCGGATCTTAACAGCGAGGAACTTTTCAAAAAAGTAATATTAGAAAACTTGAAAGATCCGGCTTTTTTGTTTTCCAATCTGACGAAGAAAACCCTGTTGTGGTTTTTTTCGGCGGGAGGACCGAGACCGTTTACGGATTATTATCAACATCCTCTTTCTTTTGCGCAGTATTTTTTCCGTATCTCCTGTTTTCTATTGATGTGCTTTGGGATCTTTCGTTCCTTTTCGGACCGGCTCGGAAAGATCCTTCCGGCGGTTTACGTTTCGATATTTTTCATCCATTTGATCTACTTCGCGGATTATCGTTTCACCTTGACGGCGATGCCCTTACAGGCGCTCTTCATCGGCTGCGGACTTTTAGCGTTGACAAGGAAGGCTTTCGGGGAGAATGATTCGAATCACGTCGAATCGGATTCGTCCTCCGAGACGTCCTAAATGAAAAAGTTTATCGCTCATCTAACGGAACAGAAACCCTCCGAACATCCCGCCTTACACGGATTCCGCGCTCTTGCGATCGGGCTCGTCGTGGTCTGTCATTATTTTTATATCATAGTCCGCAACGACGTGGACTTTCATAAATCGATCCCCGTTGCGCTCCTTACCTTTTTTCAGAATACCTCCTCGGGAATAGACGCCTTTTTCGTGTTAAGCGGTTTTCTGATTTCCGCAGGACTTCGTGACGTTTGGAAAAGGAAGGGAAACGTGGATCTCGGGGAATTCTTCATCAAACGTACGATGAGGATTTTTCCCGGTTACTATC
>NZ_NPEF01000539.1 GCF_002811955.1 Leptospira ellisii | reverse complement strand
GAGGATACGCGGATCTCCCGTTCCAAAACGTCGAAATCGTAAACGCTGAAACCGAAGTTCAAGCCGAGCCCCAGATTCCAATTATGAAGTTCCAAAAAAAGAAGATACAAGGTGGTATAAACCTGGTAGTCGACGTAGAGATATTCGGCCTTTCTTCCGAAGGGTTCGGGCAGGGGATAAAGACCATATAACACGTGTTCGGTGAAGTTGGTCGGAACCCTTCCGTCGTCCGGAAAGTTGATCAAATTTCCACGGAACGTTCTGGGCGCGGTGACGGTGAAACCGTAGGCCACGAAGTTCAGAAATTTCAGATATCCCGTGAAAGGTGTGGAGGAAATCCGTCTCGGAATGGAACCCAACGTATAAAACGGAACCGATTTAAACGGATCGTGATTTACGGCCCGGTCCGGGTTGGCCGGTTCCTTGGTCCCTCCGTTGCTGCGGATGAATTCCTGAACGGGACTGTACTTCGTGGAAAACGAAAGCCGGGTGGAATCGACGCCTCCGGTCAGGACGATGGTTTCGAAGAAGGATTCCAAGGTGCGACAGGACGACAGAAATCCCGCACAGATACAGATCGATGCGATCAGGATCGAGTTTCGAAGTTCGGAATACGTCGTTTTCGGATTCAAGCGTGATACCGTTTTCCGGACATTCTTTCCGGATTCTTTCCCGAATCCAAGTCGGAATTGTCCTTTCGGCGGAGGTTTGTTGACTGAACGGGATGCGAAAACAATTCTTGTAGTTACGTATGTCGGAAACAGATCTAAAATCGCCCAA
>NZ_NPEF01000538.1 GCF_002811955.1 Leptospira ellisii | reverse complement strand
ATATTTTACAATGAAGATATTCGATGAAGATTTTGGAGTCCCGATAAATTTCTCTCCGTTCATAGGGCCATTCGTAAATCCGGTTGCGTATGGATGATTTGTCGCATCCGTTGTGAGTCCGTTAATATCAATTGAGTATCCTTTAGATCCTAAAAGTGTGGTCCACTTTTTGTTTCCGTCTAAGTCGTATTTGGTAAGAAATAAATTATTCAAGTTTCCAGAAATATCTGAATGAGATTGACCATCTAAATTTCCTGTCGTCGATCCGGTTACAAATATATTAGAATCTTTTGAAATAGATATTCCTTTGCCTATGGCATCTTTATTCGTAACAGAGAAAAAATCTCCAGTTACACCAAGTAGCCGGGTCCAAACTCGATTTCCATTTGGATCATATTTTACGATCAGAAGATCATTTGATCCACCGGATTTAGATTGCCCGTCAACGCTCGCGGAAGTTGAACCTGCTATATAAGCGTAACCGGATGGATCAATCGAAGCGGAATTTGAAGATAACTTTTGACCTGATATTCCAAATAGCTTCGTCCAAAGTTTAACGCCATTAGAATCGAATTTGATTAGGAATACATCTTGAGTCCCAGTTCGAGCAATTCCGTCCAATGAGTTGATATCGAAAATAGATCCTGTTAAATAAATTTTAGAATTTATATTATCATAAGTTAAAGCCTTTGGTCTTGGGCCTGAATACATTGTGGTCCATTGTTTTGTACCTGCGGAATTGTATTTCATAATAAAATAACCAATATCACCACCCGGATAAG
>NZ_NPEF01000537.1 GCF_002811955.1 Leptospira ellisii | reverse complement strand
CTCCGGGAATTGTACATCCTATTTTTTCGGAAACGGAAGCCGTCGAAAAAACGGAGCGCAGATATGCAAGATTTCTGCCGATTCGTTTTAATATTTGCGATTGTATCATATTTTTCCAACGGAAAAGTTCGGGGAGTACGTTTTGGACCGGGGTATTGGCCGAAAGATACGTGTCAGATATCAATTCCAAATATTCGCCGGCTTTTTTTTTCCATTCCTTCGGCCCGCTTAATAGAATCCACGAAAGTTTCATTCCGGGCAGACCCAAACTTTTGGAAAGGCCGTTTACGGTTATTACGGGAGTCTTTTCGTCCAAGATGGTGGCGTGTTTTTCCTCTCCGTACACGTAGTCGGAAAAAACCTCGTCGATTACGAGCGGTATATTATTTTCCACTAATATGTTTCGTATCGATCCGAAATCCTCTTCCGTCAATATCGATCCCGTCGGGTTGTTGGGGCTTACGACCAGAAGCATTTTGCTTCGGGAAATATCTTTCGGGCTCAGATCCTCCGCTTTTAGTTTCCATCCGTTTTCTTTTTTCGTGCGATAGTATACGGCGTTTAAACTTTCCATAGCGGATAGGAATTCGAACAAGGGATATCCGGGAGCGGGGATCATGATCGAATCTCCGGGATCGCAAAACAATTTGAATAGATAGGAATACGCCTCCGAAGAAGAGGAAACCAAAAACAGATCGGCAGGATCGACCGTATAACCTTTGGAATTGATATCTGACACGTATCTTTCGGCCAATACCCCGGTCCAAAACGTACTCCCCGAAC
>NZ_NPEF01000536.1 GCF_002811955.1 Leptospira ellisii | reverse complement strand
GGACGAACTACGTCTGTATCTCGCGGTGAAAAACATCCGGATCGTCGCGCCGATTCCGGGCAAATCCACGATTGGCATCGAGGTTCCGAACAGCATGAGAGAGGACGTGTTTCTCGGAGACATTCTGCATCAGAATCTGAGCCTGCGTCCTAAGAAGGATCTTTCCATCCTGATCGGGAAGGATATTTCAGGAAAACTCGTCAGCATCGATCTCAACAAACTTCCGCATCTTCTCGTGGCGGGAACCACCGGTTCGGGTAAATCCGTATGTTTGAATTCCATGATCTCCTCCTTGGTGGTTCATCTTTCTCCGGAAGAGGTCCGATTCATCATGATCGATCCTAAGATGGTGGAACTCACGTTATACGAGGATATTCCCCATCTTTTGATGCCTGTGATCACGGATCCTAAGAAGGCGACGCGCGCCTTGGCTTGGGCGATCCAAGAAATGGAAGCGCGTTACCATTCCGTCTCCAAACTCAAGTGCCGCGATTTCAAAACCTACAACGAAAAGGTGGAACAGGGAGCGCATCGCGACGGATATAAAAAAATGCCGTATATCGTGATCTTCATCGACGAGCTTGCGGACCTGATGATGGTTTCCGGAAAGGACTTGGAGGACGCGATCACCCGCATCACTCAGAAG
>NZ_NPEF01000535.1 GCF_002811955.1 Leptospira ellisii | reverse complement strand
CATTGTTATTGACGCAGGTCCCGCCTCCGGACGCGGGAACCGTTTTATTGGAGCCGGGAAGGGATATCGGAGCCTGGATCGATCGGAGTTTGTTCGGAGTTCCCCATCTTTGGAAACTCTCCAAGACCTGGGATCCGGAGGGTTTTTTGAGCGGAGTCTCCTCTTTGACCAGTGCGTTGTTCGGTATTCTCTGCGGTTTGACGCTTTGTACGGCGGGAGACAGCAATTTTAACAAGCGGGTCTGGTCCTTATTCGGGATTGGCATCTTGTTACTGTTAGGTGGACTTTCGTGGGATATCCTGCTTCCGATGAACAAAAGTCTTTGGACCGGAAGTTATTCCGTTTATACGGCGGGGCTGGCCTTCGTCTGCGTGGGTTGTTTCGAATTTTTGAACGTGTGGAATCTAGTAAGTGCGGGAACGGCCCGCGGATTGGAGTTCGGATTTCAGCCTTTTCTCGTCTACGGAAGAAACGCCATTCTTGTTTTCGTGGGTTCCGGAATTTTAGGGAGAATTTTGAACCTCTGGACGATCGAAGGCGGAGGCGGAAAACCGATCAGCATCAAGGGATTGTTATATTCTAAATTGCTATTGTTGCTTGATCCTTACGACGCGTCTCTGGCCTACGCTTCGGTTTGGATCGTGTTGT
>NZ_NPEF01000534.1 GCF_002811955.1 Leptospira ellisii | reverse complement strand
AAGTGGCCGACTGGCGCACGAATCCCCAGCTGTCCGGAGTCGCATGCAAAGGTTGTAATAGATCCAATTTAACGGGGAACGGTTGCGGAGAATCCCCTCTCACGAAAAAAGGAACCCGATCGGTGCGGAAGCTGAGCCCGGCCCCGAGAAAAAGAACGGCTGCGATCAAAAACGATTTCCAGTTTTTTTTCATGATTCGACTCCTCACTGAGCGATTCCTTTCGGAACGATGATGAAAAAGCCGGTCTTACTTTGTTCCACGTAGGGTTGTTGTCCCGCTAACCACAACAAAACGGCGTTCGTGGTATCGTCTTTTTTTTCATCCTTCTTACAGGCTCCGAAAAAAAGGGAACCGAACAGCACCGCCGCGAGAATTCCCGCGGAAAAAAGATTACGAAATCGATTCATACAGGTCCTCCCTCATGGAATGAGGTATTTCTTAAATTAACGTTTGTCGGATTGATTTTTTTCAAATGACGAGAATTTGAATTCGCCTTTACGTTATCGTACGCGGACGCAAGGTCAAGTGCGTTTTTTATAATTCCGAACCGGCCCCTTTTCGAACCGCTCCGAAAACGTTGCCCGTTCCCTAAGCGCATCGATCGGAAATCGAACGGCTTTCATCGACCGGATTCCGATTGTTCTTTTCAATTTTAGAATCGGATAAAAAAACGTTCGCAAGCTCATGGATGATTTTTCCGCTCTCATCGTATTCCTCAAAAACCCGATCGCCGTTAAATTGGATCTATTACAACCTTTGCATGCGACTCCGGACAGCTGGGGATTCGTGCGCCAGTCGGCCACTT
>NZ_NPEF01000533.1:512-821 GCF_002811955.1 Leptospira ellisii | reverse complement strand
AAATCCCGCCGAAACGCTGGAAAGAAAAGGTCTGGTGATCGTATAAAACCTTCATTAAAACTGGAATATTAATAAATAAGAATATTCGCTTAACGATTCTTATTCAGGATTAGAAAATGATCCGACATGGTTTTCGATTTCAAAAAAATCCTGGCCCAGAGCAGATACAACCTGCGAAACGGAGTCCGGATCAATCGAAGAAACAGACCCGATACTCTCTTTTTGGAAAATATATGAAACGTTCCGTTGGAATAAAGACGCAGATTCATTCGCGAAGCCATTGCGGATAACGTTCTTTTCTGGAAGAAT
>NZ_NPEF01000533.1:0-502 GCF_002811955.1 Leptospira ellisii | reverse complement strand
ACCCGACCTCGGTCCTCCCCTCGCCTAAAAAAAGACAAGCCTACGATCAATTCGGCAAGGCGGGAGTCGGCGCGCGGAAAAGTTCCGTGGAAAAGACGATCAAATCGGCGTTCGTTTTTTCGAAGGTATCCTCAAGAAATTGGATCGGATTCACCGTATGTTCCAAAACCTCGAACGCGGAAACCGCGTCGTATTTTTTTCCTTCGGAGAATTCAGCCTCGAAACCTCTCGCGAGAATGTTTTCGCAATACGGATCGGACCAGCGATAATCGAAACCCCTATCCCGCATCAAACGCGTCATCATTCCGTATCCTCCGGCGACGTCCGCATAGGAACCTTTAGTCCCGAAAAGTTTGAATAGAATGCAGGAAAGCATTTCCGAAAAATACAGATTTCTACGGATCAAACCCGTATCCGCGTCTATGATTGCGTCGTCATACGCCTCATCGAGCCAATAAGGAGGTTCCGTCTGTAAGGCACCGCATCCGGCGCAGTAATAATA
>NZ_NPEF01000532.1 GCF_002811955.1 Leptospira ellisii | reverse complement strand
AGAACAAGGAGCTAACTTCAGAAGATTAGTCAATTTCTTTCAGAGAAAGTGTCAGGTGAATACTGTTACTGTACAAGATTTCAAAGATAAGCGTAAACTGTACAAAGAGGAACTTATCGAAGCATGTATCCGCATAGCAAATCTTCGAAAACCGATTGCGGAAATTTCTCAATTAGCAAAACCATTTGGAATCCCGTATTATACAGTCTTCCACGTTTTTATAGGCAGGTCCAATCATCCGGAAGTTTTAAACATTCTTTCTCAACTCGGAATTCCTCACAACCGAAAGCCGATCCGAAATATAAAAAGAAAAATCGATAAGCTAAAGACATCTGGAACTTGACATCGATCCCTTACGCGGGGTTCTACTGCGTTACCGGGATTTCACAGGGTTTGTCTATATCCGGTTCGGGGTTCCGTTCGACGGTTAGTTTAATTGGCACTTGGTACTTTTTAACATTTTGACCATATTCTTCTTGCTCTTCGGGTTCAACTTGAGGAGGGCCATCTATATCAAAAACAATTCGAATAGAGTGATTTGCAGGAACATTCAAAGTCTTTATAATTCTTGCTAATCGCCGAGGGTCATCCGCACCAAAATCAAATTTATATTTATTTATTCCAACCGGTACAGGCATTTTATATTCACATCCTTCTACAAAGGTAAGCGAATTAATACCATACCTAAGCATTCTCGTTTGCTTATAGTATCTTTGCCAATATTCGAAATACGGATTTATTGTCCGATAATCTTTTACTTTTATAAAAAACTCTTGATGATCCCAAATACTTACTTGAAAATGATAAGTGAAAAATTTGGCAACTCTATCCT
>NZ_NPEF01000531.1 GCF_002811955.1 Leptospira ellisii | reverse complement strand
TTTTTCCTCTTCCATAGGAATTTCGAAAGAAGTATTCATCATCGAAACGTTTTGGTCTATCTTTCTGTTAAGAAGTTCTTTTAAAAGATCTCGGCGGGTTTCGAAAAAGAATTCCGCGTTCTCGGTGGGATGAAACAAGGTTGCCTCGATCAGATCCAAGGTTTCGTAGTCGGATGCGATCGCCGAATAAGTGAACGAATCCAAATCCATTTCTCCGAGAAGTTTTTCCCAGAGTTTAGAATTCCTACGCTCCATATTTCTGCATTCGTATCCCTGGCAGATGGAGGCGCCGTAAAAGGAATAATTTTGGCTGAGCGGATCTCCGCTAAACACGGGATGAATCATACATCCGATTTTTTTCCCGAAGAATCCTAAAAAGGGACAGTTATACGTATGCTCGTCTTTTCTGATTAAGGATTCCTCTTTTTTTTCGCGTTTTTTCCGATATTCGCCCATCGTCCACGGCTTTTTAAAATCCACCGAGAATTCGAATTCCTCAGTACGTTCCTTGATTAAGACACGGATTTCGGCGGGTGAAACGTCCAGGTTGAAGATTCCGCAACAGGAACCGCAGGAAAAATCGCCTTTATCGGGTTGACAAAAACTCACAAAATATTAGAGATTTTGAATGGAACTTTTTTCGGTCTTAAAACCCGGAAAACTGAGTTCCAATTCCTTGGTTTCCGGGTTTTCGATCACGCTGCAGATCATGGGTATGATGGTCATCCGATTCTCGTTGAAGACGATCACCTTTCCCCGGAACTTCTCGATCTGTTCCCCTATATAATCCTGTTTCACCACCGGTGCCACCACGAGGGAGGTTTCCGGTTTTAAACCGCGGAAA
>NZ_NPEF01000530.1 GCF_002811955.1 Leptospira ellisii | reverse complement strand
TCACGATGTATGCGGATCATTCGCAAAGACCGGAATTTCCGAAGTATGGAATTTTCAGAATGTAGAAAAAATTTCTTTCAAATTATATATTCATAGATTTCTGTTTGATTACACGAGAGATTCATGTTTTCAAAAAGTTATTTCCGCATTTTTGTAATATTTGCGCTCTTATTCCCTTCTCTTCTTTTTTCAGAGTCGATCATTCTAAAGGACGGAACCGTTTTTAAGGGGAAGGTTTCCTCTCAAAACGCGCAGACCGTAACCGTACGCGGAGAAGACGGAAAGGTTCAGGAGATCAGTAAACTCAGGATTCTTAAAATCGTCTATAAGGACGTCTCCAATGAAGAGGCACTTCGGATTAAAAAGGACGAAGAGACCAAACTCGCCGAGCAGGAACAAAAAAGAAAGGAACAGGCCGAGCAGAAAAAAATCGAAGAAGAAGCGGCCAAAAAATCCAAAGAGGAAAAGGAAAAACAAGCCCTCATAGACGCCGAAGTCAAAAAAGCGGAAAACGCCCGCAAAGAAAAGGAACGGTTGACCCGCATTCAACAAAGGGGTTTGGGTCCTTGGAGCGTAACCTGGAGATCCGCCGTACTCCCAGGCTGGGGGCAATGGACCGACGAGCGGAAAATTCCCGCCATCGTATATTCCGCGTTGTTCGTAAGTTCCCTATATCTCGTGTATCGTGAGAATCAGATTTATGTCAATTCGGTGCGCGATCTCAATCACATGAACAATCCGTACGAAACCTATCTTCCGATTCCTTCCTTTTCGGATCCGATCGTTTTGTCGATCAGGAACACCAGGATCACGGAAACGATGAACGAATACGCACCGGTTGCGGCGACGC
>NZ_NPEF01000053.1 GCF_002811955.1 Leptospira ellisii | reverse complement strand
CCGAGTCGATACCACCGGCGGAGGTATAATCTTCCGAAGCCAAGGTTGAGAGTTTTCTTTCGAGAACCCGCTCCACTTCCCGAAGTACGTCCGGACTGACCCGGTCCATCGTCGCGATCCGTTTCGCCACTTCCGCCTGAATCGTATGCGGAAGATTGGAAAGGATGTTGGACGCCTTTTGCGGATCCAAATAGGAAAGAATAAGCGCGATCGTCTGGGGGTGTTCGTTCTGGATAAAGTTCAATAAATGCTGCGGATCCGTTCTTCGAATAAAGTCGAACGGTCTGACTTGCAGAGAAGAAGTGAGTCGGTTGATAATATCGATGGCTTTCTGATTTCCGAGAGCCTTCTCCAAAAGACCCCGGGCGAAATCGATCCCCCCGTTGGAGATGAACTCCTGCGCCATCATCAGCTCGTTGAATTCTACTAAGACCTTTTCCTTGTCTTCCGGAGTGATCTTGTCCAAACGTGCGATTTCGAAGGTGATCTGTTCGATCTCGTCCTCTCGAAGATGTTTGAAGATCTCGGAAGAAACCTCGCTCCCGACCGCAATGAGAAATATCGCGGCCTTTTGTCTTCCGGTCAGATTGGTCTTTTTATTCAGCACGTTTCGAGTCTGCCTGTAAGAATCCTATCGGTTAAAAAGGTCGATTTCAACGAAAAGATTTTCGAAGCTCGAAAAGAAAAATCCCCGTGAAAAAGTCCGGAGTTCCGACCTGATCCGAAAACAGAATCGGAAACGACCATCTTTTCGGAAAGCGCACACCGGAAAACTTGACCCGAAACGATACGGGAAAAGCATCGAAACCGGAGAATACGACTTTGAAACTGAAAGTGTATCAATATCAGAACTGCAGCACCTGCCGGAACGCACTCAAATTTTTAGCGGGTAAAAATGTGGAATTGGAAGTTCTTCCGATCCGGGAAACTCCTCCGAAAAAAACGGAGCTAAAAACGATGTTGAAGTATCTCGGAAACGATTCCAAAAAACTCTTCAACACATCCGGCGGAGATTATAAGGAGATGGGACTTAAGGATAAACTGGCCTTTCTCTCCCTCGACGAACAATTGGAACTTCTTTCCAAACACGGAAACCTAGTGAAACGACCCTTCGTTCTCGGCGAGGATTTCGGCTTTGTTGGTTTTAAGGAAGAGGAATGGAAGAAGCGGTTCCGTTAGATCATATATCCATTGATTGACCGAACCCACCCGTTCCATCCGGATCCGCAAACGTCTGCGGTGCGCTGCTATAACCGCCGGCCCCGTCGGAGAAGTATAGATAAACCCTCCCGGCGTTCGTGGCGGAACCGCCGACGGAACTCGGCGCTCCGATCATTAAATCGCTGAAACCGTCTCCGTCTATGTCCGCGGAAGTAATAGAAATTCCCATTTGCCCTTCGTTAACGGGAGCGGTTACGAAATTGAATGCGGTCGGAGTAAGACCGAAAAGATCTCCTCCATACAAAAACGACGTCCCGGAACCTTGGTTTGAATTCGTATTCGTGTATGTATAGCCGCCGCCGAGGATGTCGAAGAATCCGTCTCCGTTAACATCTCCGGAACTCACCGCCGTTCCGTTAGCCGATCCGGGCAGCCCGATCACGGGACTGTTGATCGCACCTACCGCCGACGAGCCGTTGGAATTGTATAAATAAATACTCCCCCCGTTTTCCTGGTAAGCTCCTACGATCATATCCGTCAATCCGTCCCGATTGATATCGGATGCGTAAATGGAATTCGCATACCAGTTCGGCGAACCGGAGATGGTTTGAGAAGGCGTGCCTCCGTATGTTCCGAAGGTTTGCGCGATGTATATGTATGACGATCCGTTTTGACCCGACCCTACGGACGCAATCATAGCATCCGCTTTGCCGTCCCCGTTGACGTCGCCTAACGCGACCGCGTATCCGAAAAACGAGATTCCGCCGGGATTGGCTATGTTTTGACTGTAAGTAACTCCTTGGCCGACGACCCCGCTGGAGGTATAAACATAAATTCCTCCCGCGTTTCCGGAATCGTAACAGGCTCCCAACAAAAGATCGGTGAAACCGTCTCCGTTCGTATCGCCTAACGCCACGTTAACGATTCCTCCGGTTCCCGCGGTGAAGGAAGTAACTGCGGTGGTAGAGAGTCCGCCGGAAGTTCCCAGGGACAAATAAACCGAAACACCGTTATCCGATCCGTCTCCGACGACTCCGTCGGCGTATCCGTCCCCGTCGACATCCCCTAATTTAACCGAATATCCGAAACCTCCGCCTCCGCCGTTGATGATCGAAACGGGAGAAGCGCTGATACCTCTCGCTTTTCCGAGGGAAAAATAAACCCGAACGCTGTTGGAAGCTTGGGAACCGATCAGCACGTCGGGATATCCGTCTCCGTTGACGTCCCGGTTGATTCCCATCTGAACGCGAATCGTCGCGGTTAGGGAAGATTGTCCGGAAGAGTCCATCGATCGAATCGAGATCGTATGAAAACTCCATTCTTTCCAAACGCCGCTTGCGGGAATGGTGGACGGAACTCCGGCCGCAGGAAGTTGAAACTTCCATTGATTTCCGGAAAGTACGGCCGATGTAAAAGGACCTGAATCCAGCGAGATTTGGACTTCGGATACGTCCGTACCGAAATCACCCGCTAAAAAACCGCTGTTTAAGATCCTATTTTCACCCGCGTTTAAAATCCTAGGCGGCGCTCCACTCGGTAATTGCCCTTCGACTCCGCAGCCGGAAATTTTGCCGGAATTGAAGATATAACTCAGAAGCAGATTCTTATAAAAAATCGAACCGGAAACGTCGCATACGTTCTCCATCGACTTAAGACTGCAGGAAGCGGATACGGATAAGATAAAGAAGGTCGCAAAACAACGTTTCATTTCGTTTAACAATTTTGATATGGTATGGGAATTCTAATGCAATAGACGAATTTCTGAAAGGGTTTTTAAAACGAATCCGGTATTTTTTGAGAGCGCCGCCTCATAATTCGAAATAATTTTTTAACCAATATGCGGACCGGATTTTAGAAAATCGATTTTTTAAAAAGACTTATGATAACGGGCAAAGGGGAGGGCGTTATAAAAGTTCCGCGCCTTTCCCTTCCCGGACGACGACGACTCCGTCCCCGGTAACGTCCAAAATCGTGGAAAGTTCGACGTCCACGATTCCGCCGTCTACGATCCCTTCAACCCGGTTTCCGTAAATTTCCTCCAGAGAATCCACTTCGATGATAAACTCGTCGTTTGCGAAAACGGAAGTGGTCGTCAACGGATTAGGATGAAGTTTCATCAATTCCTGGAGATAAACCGAATCCGGAATCCGAATTCCGATCTGTTTTTCCTTCTGGTTGGAAAACGAAACCCGGGGAAGATGTTTGTTCGCTTTCGCGATAAACGTAAACGGGCCCGGAGTGACCCGTTTCATCAAACGAAAGGCTTCGTTGGGAAGAGATTCCATATAATTCGAAGCCACGGAAATGTTCGGACAAACCAAGGACAAAGGCTGGTTTTTAGGGATGTTTTTCAGTTCATACAAACGTTCCACGCCCGTTTTGGATTGTGAATCCGCAACCAAAGCGTAGACCGTATCCGTGGGAAAGATATAAACCTTCCCTTCCAACAATCGATCCGAGATCTGTTGGAGTTTTCTTTTTTCCGGATTGATCGGATGTAAGGAAAGAATCATCTAAGATTAGACGAATCAAATTCCGGCCGTGATACCGCCGTCCACTACGATCGTCTGACCCGTAACGTAGGAGGAAGCGTCGCTCGCGAGATAGATCGCGGCGCCGACGAGGTCCTCGGGTTTGCCGAGTCTACCCATAGGAATCGCCTTCAACATCTGTTCCATAACTTCCGGTTTTTCCTTGATCATATCGGTCATGTCCGTATCGATAAAACCCGGACAAATCGCGTTGACTCGATAACCCGAACCCATCCATTCGACGGCCAAAGCTCGGGTCATATTGATCACGGCCCCTTTGGTTCCGGAATAAACGGACGCGAATTTCGTTCCTCTCATCCCCAAAATAGATGCAATATTTATAATATTCCCGCCCTTCTTTTTATGGATTTTGTAGTAGGAGGCGCTGGTACGGAAAACTCCAGCGAAGTTCGTCTGTATGATCGATTCGATTTCGTCTTCCTTCAAAAAAGCGGCCGGTTTGTTGGAAGCGATCCCGGCGTTATTCACGAGAACGTCCAATTTTCCGTGTTCCTTAACGATACTTTCTATGACGGAGGTCATAACTTCCGATCGACGAATATCCGCCGCAAAACCTTTGATTCCGGTTCCCTCGAATTTTTTAACCGATTCCTCGGAGGAGCCGGTTCCGTAAACGATCGCGCCTGCCTTTAAAAAACCTTCTGCAAAGTATTTACCGATTCCTCTCGTAGATCCGGTGACAAGGACCGTTTTATTTTTCACGCTGAATAGATCGTTCAATTTCGTTCACTCCTTTTCATAGTTCGGTTTAACGGGATAACAAGGTCGTATGTTTTCGATCGATTCCGAACGATCTCCGATCTGCGGCCTTTTTCCGCGTTCCGTATCGAAGGTTCGGATCAACTTTCTGGAATCGATCCGGATATTTTTTCCGAAGTCGGAATTGGTATCTTTCGTTTTTTCTTTCTTAGGTTTTTTTTCGGAATACGGATCGAAAATTTCCGAATCCCGATTTTCCTTTTCCACCGTGAGATCGTCCACAAGGACGTCCCTGTTGATATAATGCGATCCGTCGCTTTCGTAGGTATTGTGCAAGGGATCACAATCGAACATGTCTATTTTGGCGACGATCCTATCGCAGAAAAGCAGATATTCCTTGCAGAGATATTGAAGCCCGGATTCCTTCACGCGATCGAAACTTCCCCTTCTACAGGAAGGTAAAACCCCCACGCAGAAAACGAGCGTAAGGATTCGAAACGCCCCGAACAAAAAGGAAACCGGATTCTTTTTTTCGAATTCTTTCATTTCGGTTTAACGGAACTTTCCGCCGAAGACGGTTGTGTTTTCGGTTCGGAATCCTTTTGAAGTTTTCCGGCGGAAATTCCTAGGCGCCATTCGTACGTTTTCAGAGTTTTGACTCTGTCTCTTTTTCGTTCCTCTTCGGCTTCCGAATGGACGCGGTCGTTCGTATCGTCCCAATAAATCAATTCTTCCGGTTTTAGATAATCCGTTTCGAGAATTCTGTTTTTGGAAATCCGATCCGAAAGGGAGAGGTCTTCGTTTTTTCCCAGAAGGATTTTTATCCGATACAAGGAATACAAAGATTGTTTTTGATAATAAAGCGCGGAAGTTCTGTCCCCTTTCTCCAATTCGGTTACGGCGGCTTTCGAAGTTTCTCCGGATCGAATATAAAACTTTTCTAAAACGGGTAGAATGGAACGGTATTTATTCTTTTCGTCCAAGCGGATGGAAACCACGATCGGAGCGATTTCCTGACCGAGCTGAACCGTTTTCGATTCGTAATCCTTTCGTATCGAATCCTCCAAAGGAGAAATCGATTTGAAGATCTGTTCAAAGGAGGACGTTGCGGAGGAATATTCCGCCCTCAAATACTGCGTTTCGGCTTGGCCGTAATCGGCCGTGAATTTTTCCAGTTCCTGTTTTTTACCGAAGTTCAAAAGTGAAATTCGAATTCCCTTTAAGGAAGAAAAGGCCCGTTTTCGGGTGGATTCCAGTTTTCCGGTTTCGATCAATTCCCGAGAGGATTCCGGCTTTGGAGTTTCCTTCTCCGCTTTTTTATCCTGTTTATCCTGCGTAAAAAGAGGAGTTAAACTACAAAAAAGGATCCATAGAACGATATTTATACCGATCGCTCGGGGCAGCCGATTCTTCATCATCATTGTCTATATCGACCGGAAAACGGGTGCAAAGCAACGCTTTTCTCAAACCTTGGATTTTATGATCGTCCTAAGATCCAGATCTCCGCGGAGAAAACAGGTATTGGAATCCCTGGATTTGGATTTTAGAATCGAACCCGAAGACGTGGACGAACGTCCCCTTCCTAAGGAAAGCCCTCTCGAATATCTAAGAAGAATCACTCTCGCCAAACTGGGAACCAGAACCCGGGACGAATTCCTTGTCTCCTGTGATACGATCGTGGTTCAGGAAACTTCCATTCTGCAGAAACCGGAAAACGTCTCGGAAGCGGCGGAAATGTTACGAAACCTTTCCGGAAAAGCGCATCTCGTATATTCGGGTTTGGGAATTTACCGCGATGGATTGGAACAATTCGCGTTTGATTCCTCCCGGGTTTACTTTCATTCTTGGGACGAAGATCGGATTCTCAAATACATCGAGCAATACAAACCGTTCGATAAGGCGGGAAGTTACGGAATCCAGGACAAAAACGGACCGGTCCGTCATTACGAAGGTTCGTATACGAACATACTCGGATTTCCGATCCGGATGTTCTATCAATATCACAGGTTGTGGGAAGGATATTTAAAGGGAAATCAGGCGTAAAAGTCGATCAGTCTTCCTCTGGTTTCGGGAAGGGATTCTTTCGGAATCGAACCGAAATTTTTTCCCGGAAAACTCCGGTCCGGAGAAAAATCCTCCCGGCGAACGGGTTCCACGGCTTGCACCTTTCCTCCGAGGCGAACCGGGCTGACATAAGCCAAACTTTCGCCCGGAAAAGAAATCCTCTGGACTCCGGAACTGATATTCATATTTTATTCTTCGGAGAATCGGTTACCGAGCTTAAGCGATTCCCGCTTTTTTACGGCGGTTTCGAGACGGAAATTTTATGAAAGCAAACGCTTCCAAAACGAAAGAATACAAAAACTCGATCGAATTTCTTTCGGAGTTCGGCAAAGAACTTCCGCCCGTGGTTTTTGTGGCGGCGAAAGAATCCTACGAATTCGAAATTCTCGCCGAACGATACAAAGAGGCGATACGAAAAACCGGTGAGGCGTTTGAAATCGTGGTTTTCGTTTCCGAACCCGGCGACTTCGAACGATTCCAATCGGAAGCCTTCAATCTGGATATGTTCTCGGCGAGAAAATTGTTCATCATCAAATCCGGTTTGGATTTTTTTAAACCGATCTCCGGCGGCAAAGGAAAAAACAGCGAATCGATTCAAAAACGATTCTCCGATTTTCCGGAATCCCTTCAGCTTTTGGTCCACTATAATCATTGGGAAGTTCCGAACAAAGTTCTGCAGATTTTCGGCGGGAAAGCGCGACTGATCAAAACGAAAAATTTCTATCCCAACGAAACGAGAGCCGGATTAACGCAGGCCTGTAAGGAGATAGGAGTTCAACTGGATGAAGACGCTGCCGACGAATTCATCCATAAAATTCCCCCGTCCATGGGTGCTTATCTGCAATCCCTTTCCAAACTCAAATTGTATCTGAACAAAAAGACGTTCGTAAGACAGGACATCGAGGACGTGTTGTTGTTCAATTCGGAACTCAATTCCTCCTCGCTCGTCGATTTTTTTATGGAATCGGATCGGATCCGTTTTTTTAAAGAATTGGGAAAATTCCAAACGGGAAAGGATTCCTTTTTGCTGTTCTTTACGATTTTAAAGGATCGGATCGATCAGTTGCGGAAATACAAAATCCTCTCCCGCAAATACGAAGGTTCCCTCTCGGACGAGGAATTTTACGAATACCTAGACATTCAATCCTACAGCCCCGCCCGAAAGAATTTCGTCAGAAACCGGCTGAAACGGGAAACGTCCTTTTTTTCGGATAAAGTCATTTTAGAACTTTATGATTTTATGATAGATATGAACGTTCGGATCCCAGACGGTTCGGAAAAGGAAGGCGCGGAATTTTATTTCAATCGTCGGATGGAGGATTTTTTTCTTCAGCTTCGCCGGAAAGACCGAATTCTATGATCTTTCGATAGATCGTCCGTTCTGAAATTCCCAATATTTTCGCCGCCTTCTCCCGGTTTCCGTTCACCAAGATCAGGTTTTTTCGGATGATTTCCTTTTCGTAATCCCTAAGGGGAATACCGGTTTTAACCTCGATGAACTCAGCGTAAACGTATGACGTTTCGAACATCTGCGGGGGAAGATGTTTTAAGTCGAGGGTCTTCGCGGGAAACAGAGAAACCATACTTTCCAAAAGGTTCTTCAATTGACGCACGTTTCCGGGGAAATCGTAGTTCATCAGAAAATGATAGAGCCGTTCGCTGAGACGCACTTCTTTGCGTTTGTATTTCTGGGAAAGGGTTTCCAGAAAGTGTCTGATGAAAAGAGGGATATCCTCCCTTCTTTCGCGCAGATCCGGAAGATCGACCCGGAAATTGGAGATTTCAAAATACAAGGATTCCAAAATCGAACCGGCGTCGAGTTTGCGTTTCCATTCCTTACCCGATAAAAAAACGAAACGACGGTTAGGATGATTTTCGCGGATTCGCTTTAACAAATACGCCTGAATTTCCTTCGGGAAATCGGCGATTTCCTTGAAGACGAAATATCCGTTTTCATCCGTTCGTAGGGCGGATTCCAAGTCGGTTTCGGATTCGAATAAATCCGATTCGAAGATTCGAACCGGATTTATTTCTTCGGAGAGTTCCGCCAAAAAATGGGAGACGAACGTTTTTCCCGAACCGGGACCGCCGGTAACGAGTAAGGGCATCTTATTTTCCGAAAATGCTCTGAGCCGATTCAGAATTTTCACCGAACTGGAAGCGTTGCCGATAAAAAGAAATTCGCCGGAATTCAAACGGAAATCCTCATTAGAAGTTTATAATCCTTTGACCTCGAGAACCTGACCGCGGACGATACAGTCGAAAGAACTTTTGTTCGTGTTCTGAAAATAATTCCTGACTTGAGTCGGAGTGCATTCCAATAATTGGGAAGAGGATTGTCCGTATGTTTCCGTCCAGTCCGGTAGATTGACTACTCCGTCGATCGAAGACGTCGATGGAACATAAGTCGTTTGATAACTGACTTTTTCTTCGATCGCGGGAGACTGAATTCCTTTGGGAAGGGAAACCCAAAAAGCCTTCTCTCCCGACTTGACCAAAACCGCGATTCCTTCCGGTCGAATTTGATCCTTGAGTAAGGTCTGCGAAAGCAGATAGGAAAGATTATTCTGCAAAGGTTCGGCGCCGAGAATTTTCTCCCCCGTAAGTTCGGAATAAATTTCCGTAAAATTCAAAGGATTGATCGATTCCGATTCGGTGTATTTTCCGGAATAGGAAACTTTATGAAACGAAGTTTCGGGAAGATTTTGTCCGGGAACCATCGCGGAATGCGTATAATAAATCTGCCTTCCACGAAATACGATCGTCTTAGAATCCTTATCCGTACTCACGCGACGGAAATAAGAAATTTCAAAGAGGGAATTTTTAGGAAATATCCCTTTGTAAAATTGAATTTGCGAACCGGAAAAATACGGAGCCGTAAAGAGATAAAGATTATATCCGGAAGATTGTAAATCCTGAACCGCCGAGGAAAAAGCCGGGTTTGGAATTTTTCCCTTGGCATTCGTAAGGAGAATTATGTCCTGATCCACGGATCGATTTCCCGACTGAAGTAAGGTTCGTTTTACGCTAAAAAGCGCTTCCGAAACGTCTTCCAAACTCGACTTTCCCGAGGATTTCAAACTTCCCAGTTGCGAACGAAATTCCGCCATGGATTTGGATTTCGGAAAAATCGAAACCTTCCCTTCCGCAAAGGAAACAAGGCGAATTCCCGTTCTACCGCCCCAGGAGGCGTTGGACGCGAACGTAATCCATTCTTCCCGTTCCCTTTGAAACGAAGGCGATAAATCGGTGACAAAGATCAATTCCCTCGGTTTGGATCGTTCCAACGATTGCACATTTTGCCTGCGTTTGTTCGGTAAAAAAGAAAACGATTTTTCGGTCATGGAACGCATCAAAAAGAAAGGATCGGAAGCGTCCGAAAGATGGATCTCTTCGAATCGTTTTTGTACACAATTGTAAACGGTCCGATCCAACGAAATCTTACTTTGAAAATTCAATTCGTCCCGGACCAAATATTCCGCGGAAGAATCCGCGCAAACTTTGACGAAATCGTCTTTGGAAAACCGAGTACCTCGGAACCTATCAAAAAGTTCCCTGTCCCTAAATCTTTCCGTCGTTTCCACTTTCGATCTTATAAGAAGATTAGCGTAAAAAGCTCCGAACTTGGAAATCTCTTGAGAACGATCGTTGATTCGTTCCAACGAACTCGGAAGATTACCTTCCGCTCTTCCCGGGAGAAATAATATCCCCGCGGAAAGCAACGGATGCGTTATAAAAAGTAAGGAAAAAAATAAATTTTTGATCATCGGGATTTAGTGCGACGCAAATCGGTTTTGAAAGTTAATTCGTCGAAATACACGATTCAAAAGCAACCCATTAAAAAATGAGTTGCATAAACTTAGTGAAGTATTAGTTTTTTTCATTTAGTAGATCAAGGAGAAAATAATGATCAATAGACTTATCGCTCTATCTGTAGCAACGATGATTTTCGCAGCTTGCTCCAGCACCGACACCGGACAAAAGGACGCAACCACTGTAGGAGACGGCGGCTGGACTTTTGAAGGATGGGGTGGACCTCCAGAACAAAGAAACGACGGAAAAACACCAAGAGATACGAATCCTAAAGACTGGTACTATATTAAATTTTCTTCCAGAGCTTCCGCTAAAGCAGTCGCAAAGAAAAGCCAGGCAATGATGCAATCTACTTGCCGTGAGGCTTCCAGACTTCAAGGAGCTTCCGACGTAGTTAAGAAAATGGTTGGTGAAACCGTAGAAGCGGCATCCGGAGTATCCGACGGTGAAGCTACCGCGTCCGTAATCGTTTCTCAGTCTCAAGGTGTCGTAAAGGGAGTTGGGGTTTACGAATGTAAAGCTACCGGATCCGGTTCCGATCCTAAAGACATCTCCAAAGACAACTGGGAAGAATGTCAGTGCGTAATCTACGCTAAATTTCCTGGCGGAAAAGACGCTCTTGTAGCGAAAGCTCAAGAAGTTTCCAACAAACAATAATCGAAAGACAATCTTAAGTTTATTGTTTCAAAACCCCGCTTAAACGGCGGGGTTTTTTGTTTTCGATCGATAACCTATAAAAACGAAAAGGGCATCGAAACGAATCCCGGCCGATCCCTTTTCCCTTCTTCATAAGTCATTCGAAAATCGGAATATGTTTTTATTCTAAAGTGATTCCGAACTTGCTCGCGAGATTATTGATATCGGCGATGAATTCATCCTGTTTAGCCGCGGCTTTCTTTAAGGATTCGGTCGCGTTTTGGAGAATTTTGGCCTTTTCTTCCTCGGCCGCAGCGTTGAACTTAGCGAGTTCCTGACTGGACTTTTTAAGAAGTTTTACGGTTTCTCCCAATAAGGCGTCCTTACTCAAGGAAGCGGATGCGGTTTTGATCCAAACGTCGTAGTAATTGGTCAATTTGTCTTCGGTAAGAATGGAATCATAACAGGTCACTTTCGAAAATTCCCCGATCACTTCCTGCTCTAAACAGTACATTCCTCGTTTCAATTTTCCTTTGGTATTGGCGGTGATCGTAGGTTTTACGAAAGCGTCTTCCGAATCGTTCAATACGAAATATACGTTCTCGGAGAAGTTTTTCGCGGGAGCGTAACCTTCCTTGTTTTCCACGGTTCTTACTTTTATAAAGGTAACGACGGCATTCCCTTTTTTGGAGACGATTTCCGTGTCCACGGTTTCTATTCCGGTCACTTCCTCCATTCCGTAAACGAGACTTACTTGATCCTCTTTTTTATCTGAGCCGGGATTTTTATAAATCCACTGATCGAAATTGGCGAATCTAGTTCCTAAAATCTGAACCTCTTTTTTTTCTTCCTTTTTACATGCGATCGAGATCATCAATGCAATAAAAAGTATCAAGAATAACTTTACATGTTTCATGTAGCGATTTCTCCGTTTCCCGAAGTTTTTAAGTTCGTTCTTGAAAATAGTCAAGAAAAATGTTTTTCCCTGTTTTAGGAATCGATTTCGATTTATAGTCGTATACGAACGACTCGATTGTGCGAAAAGACGAAGCGGGAGTTCGCGTTTAAATCGTAAGGGTGAGAGGTTTTCGTTTGTCGGAAAGGAGCAGATCTTCGAATCGATTCCATTCCCGAATCTCCAACAGCGCCGATTTCCATTGAGGATCGAACTCCAAACCGGAAAGATATTTAACGAGATGTTTCCTAAAGAGAACCAGGCCGAATTCTTCGCCGAACTCGTCGATCATCCAGCGCGCATGTTGAAGTAACACCGCCCGAATTTCCTCCCAACTCAGTTCGCGTTTCGAAATCGGCGAAAAAATCCACGGATTTCCGATCGCGCTCCTTCCGATCAAAACGCCGTCCAATCCGTACGTTTGCAACTTGCGATTCGCTTCTTCGAAACTCGCGATATCACCGTTGCCGAAAATCGGAATTTTCGCCCGAGCTTTGACTTCTCCGATCGCTTCCCAATCCGCTAAACCAGTATACGCCATTTCCTTAGTTCGGCCGTGTACGGTGATCGCAGCCGCTCCCGATTCCTCCAGAATTTTGGCGACTTCGGAATAATTCCTGCTTTGGGAATCCCATCCGATTCGTATTTTTGCGGTTACGGGAACCGATACTTTTTTTTTGATCTCCTCTATGATTCTACCCGCATAGACCGGTCTTCTTAATAAGCCGGCACCCGCTCCCCGCAGGGAAACGTTTCGGGTGGAACAACCCATATTCAAATCGATGATATCCGGTTTTAATTCCTGGATGATTTCCGCGGCTTGTACGATGTTCTCCAATCTGTTTCCGAAAATCTGAAACGTGATCGGTCTTTCGTCCGATTCATAACGAAGCAGTTTCATCGATTTTGGGGCGCGGTGAATAAGTTCGTCCGTGTTAACGAACTCGGTGTAGGAGAAGGCGGCTCCGAACTGACGGCAAATTCTACGAGTAGGAGAATCGGAAATACCCGCCATGGGAGAAAGCGAAATTCTCCCGGGTATAACTACGTTTCCGATCCGTATCATAGGATTAATTTTCGCCGAGTACGGTGAAATCCTGCACTTTGTCGTTGTCTTTGAGATCCACGAGCCTTACCCCGACCGCGGTTCTGCCTAATTTAGAAATATCGAATGCGTTGATGCGGATCGTCATTCCCTGTTGCGTGATGAGGATGATTTCATCCTCATTGCCGACGGATCCGGTTCCGATGGAGAATCCGTTTTTGTCCGTCACTTTGAGATAAGCCATTCCCTTTCCTCCGCGGCCTTTTGCGGCGAATTCCTCGAAGCCGAGACGTTTCCCGTATCCTTCTTCGGAAACGACGAAAATATCCTCTCCTTCTTTATACTTGCTCAAACCTACGATCGCGTCGTCCTCCGCCAAACGCATCCCCGTCACCCCGCTCGCGGTTCTGCCTTGTGCGCGGATGATATTTCCTTCGATCCGCAGAGCCAATCCTTTTCTCGAGAAGATGATGACTTCATCCTTGTCCGCGATCGCCTCCACTTTGATCAGGTCGTCGCCGTCGCGAAGACCAATCGCGATGATGCCGGATTTTTTAACGTTGGAGAATTCCTTCAATTGAATCCGTTTGATGAACCCTCTTCTTGTAACGAGAAGAAGATCCTTTTCCATATCCTCTTCGCGGAACGCGAAGATCGAAGAGATATATTCGTCTTCCCTTAAGTTGATGATCGCTTTCAGGGATTTTCCGCGCGCTTCCTTGGAGGCTATCGGAAGTTCATACGCCTTCATGACGTAAACCTTGCCGATGTTGGAGAAGAACATGATGCTGTCGTGCGTCATCGCGGCCTTCATGATTTTAATCACGTCGTCGCGTTTTTGGGAAAGTCCTTGGATACCCTTTCCTCCGCGTTTCTGACGTTTGAAGGTATCGATCGGAAGTCGTTTAACGAATTGATCGTATGTGATCTGAATCACGATCTCCTCATCCGCGATCAAATCCTCGGCGTTGAAGGAGGAACTTTCTATACTTTCGATGGAGATATCGGTTTTTCTGGAATTACCGTATTTTTCTCCGACTTCCTGAAGTTCGGTGCAGACGATGTCGTTCACGCGGGAAGGTTTTGCAAGAATATCCTTTAGATCGAGAATCAGCTTGCGGACCTCCTCCAATTCGTCGATGATCTTCTGAACTTCGAGGGACGTCAGTCTTTGCAGTCTCATCTCCAAAATCGCGTCGGTTTGCACGTCGGAAAGACTGAAACGAGCCATAAGTTGTTCCTTGGCTTCCGGAGGATTTTTGGAGGCGCGAATGACTTTGATCACTTCCTCGATATTTTCGAGAGCGATTTTTAAACCTTCCAAAATATGCGCGCGTTTCTCCGCTTTGTCCAGATCGAATTTGGTTCTCCGGACGATGACTTCCCTTCTGTGTGCGGAATAAGCGGTTAATATTTCCTTAATATTAAAGATCTTCGGTTTATTATCGAGGATAGCGAGCATCGTAATCCCGTAACTCACCTGGAGCTGCGTCATCTTATACAACTGATTGAGGATGACTTGGGCGTTTGCGTCCTTTTTGATGTGGATTTCCACGCGGATCCCTTTTCGATCCGACAAATCCAGAATTTCGGAAATCCCTTCGATCTGTTTTTCGTTTACGAGTTCTCCGATCTTTTCCAGAAGAACCTTCTTATTGACCTGGTACGGAATTTCGGAAACTACGATGACTTCTCTTCCGTTTTTCTTTTCCTCGATCTCCACTTTGGAACGGATTCGAATCGAACCTTTTCCCGTGGAATACGCGGAGATCAAACCTTCTCCGCCGATGATGATTCCTCCGGTCGGGAAATCCGGTCCGGGAATGATTTTTAGGATTTCGGGAATCGTGATTTCCGGATTACGGATTACGGCAATCACCGCGTCGATCGTTTCCTTTAAATTGTGCGGAGGAATATTGGTCGCCATTCCTACGGCGATTCCGGAGGAACCGTTGACTAAAAGGTTCGGAAAATTGGCCGGAAGAACGTCCGGCTGCTGCTTCGTATCATCGTAGTTAGGTGAAAAGCTTACGGTTTCCTTTTCGATGTCGCGTAACAATTCTTCCGCGACCTTTTCAAGACGCGCTTCCGTATATCGATACGCAGCCGGGTTGTCTCCGTCCACCGAACCGAAGTTTCCCTGTCCGTCGATCAATGGAACACGGAGGGAAAAATCCTGAACCATTCTCACGAGTGCTTCGTAGACGGAAGCGTCTCCGTGCGGATGGTAGTTACCGATCACTTCCCCCACGATTTTAGCGCACTTGACGTAAGGACGATCGCTTCTCCAAGCCCGTTCGTTCATCGCGTGAAGAATTCTTCTGTGAACGGGTTTAAGCCCGTCGCGAACGTCCGGCAACGCGCGACCGACGATGACGGACATCGCGTAACCGAGATACGCTTCCTTCATCTGATCCTCGATTTCAACGGGAATCACGCGCACTCCGTTCTTAATCGCTTCGCCTATATCCGGTTTACCGGCGATATTATAACTGAGGACCTTTGTTTCGTTTTCCATCTCTTGACTCATTTATATTTCCCTTAGGATCAAAGATCCAAGTTTGCGACTTTGGCCGCGTTGACTTCGATGAACTGTTTTCTCGGTTGAACTTCGTCGCCCATAAGTATGTTGAACGTCTCTTCCGCTTCCACGAAATCGTCCAACTTGACCTTCAGCACGACGCGATTGGCCGGATCCATGGTGGTTTCCCAAAGTTGTTCGGGATTCATTTCCCCTAGACCTTTGTATCTTTGGATCACCACTTTGGCGTCGCTTCCGAGCGATTTGAGAAGTTCCTCCTTCTCCTTGTCCGAGTAAACATACGTGGAATTTTTTCCGTGTTTGATCAGATACAACGGAGGTTGCGCCACGTATAAAAATCCCCTTTCGATGACGGGTCTCATATAACGGAAAAAGAACGTAAGCAGAAGAGTACGAATATGCGAACCGTCGATATCCGCGTCGGTCATAATCATGATTTTGTGATACCGGATCTTATCGATATTGAATTCGTCCTCTCCAATGCCGGTACCGAGCGCCGAAACCAAAACCCGGATTTCTTCGCTGGAAAGGATTTTATCTAAACGCGCCTTTTCCACGTTGAGAATCTTTCCCTTCAAGGGAAGGATCGCCTGCGTATTTCTGTCCCTGCCTTGTTTCGCGGACCCTCCCGCGGAATCTCCTTCGACGATATAGATTTCGGATAACGCAGGATCTTTTTCGGAACAGTCCGCGAGTTTTCCGGGAAGACCTCCCCCTTCGAGGACGGTCTTTCTTCTCGTGAGATCGCGCGCCTTTCTCGCCGCTTCCCGCGCTTTCGCGGAAAGAATACATTTTTCTAATATCTTTTTCGTGATGTTCGGATTCTCTTCGAAGAAAAGCGTCAAACCCTCTCCTGTTAAGGTTTGCATAATCCCTTTGATTTCCGCGTTCACCAATTTTTCCTTCGTCTGAGAGTTGAACTGAGGTTGCGGAATTTTGATCGAGATCACGGCAGTTAAACCTTCCTTAACGTCCTCTCCCGAAAGACCGGTCGGATGTTTTTTGGAAAGGGTCGTGTCCTTTTTCAGATAGTCGTTCAGAGTTCTCGTGAGCGCGGCGCGGAATCCCTCCAAATGTGTTCCGCCGAGGTTGTTGTTGATGTTGTTCGTAAAACAGAAGATGTTTTCCGTATAGGTTTCGGAATATTGAATCGCGATCTCCGCAAGAACGTCGTCCTTATTTCTTTCGAAGTGGATCACCTTATGCATCGGATGTTTGTTTTCGTTGATGTGTTCCACGAAAGAGACGATTCCGCCGGAGAACTGAAATTCGTTCCGGAGGAGATTCTCTCCGTCGGATCCCTTTCTCCGATCCTCCACGACCAAAATCAGACCTTTATTCAAAAATGCTAATTCTCTGAAGCGCGCGGACAATACGTCGAACTGGAAATCGACCGTCGTAAAAATCCCTGAATCCGCCTTAAACCGAACGATGGTTCCCCGTTCATTCGTATCCCCTGCGGTTTCGACCGGAGAAACGGGAGCTCCCTTCTCGTATTTCTGCGTATATATTTTTCCTTTTTGATGAACCTCTACCACCAACCATTCGGAAAGGGCGTTTACGACGGAAACCCCGACCCCGTGCAGACCTCCCGAAACCTTGTAGGCGTCGTTTTCGAATTTTCCTCCGGCATGGAGGATGGTCATAACGACTTCTATCGTGGAAATTTTTTTATCGGGATGAATATCCACGGGAATACCGCGGCCGTTGTCTCGGACTTCGATTATGTTTTCGGGAAGAATGCTGATTTTGATTTCGGTGCAATGACCTGCCATCGCTTCGTCGACGGAATTATCGACGACCTCGTAGACCATCTTATGAAGTCCGGTTTCGTCCTGGGTTCCGATATACATTCCCGGACGTTTTCTAACAGCTTCCAGACCTTCTAAAATCTTAATCTGACCGGCGCTGTAGCTTGCTTCTTCTTGGCTCATTTTTTCCAGACCTCAGGAATAGTTTTCCTGAAAACCGTAAGGAGGCAAGGAAATTCAGTTTTCGATCAGATATATTGAAGAATCTCTAGGTATCGTTTTTTGATTTCCGGATCGGTTTCTTTTTCAAGAATCGCGATCAAATCTTCTTTACCTTCTAAACCTTTTTTTTCGTTGGTTTCCGGTTGAGAAGAAGGATAAGAAGCGGTCAATTTACCGACGGAAATTTCGATCGAACGAACGGAACCCTTCCCTAAAAACTGTCCCGATTGTCTCAGAATCCGATTTTGCAGAAAAAGCAGTTCTTGTTTGTATGCATTGTGGGAAACCACGATTCGCAACTTGCCGGACTGAAGGGAAACGACTTCGGAATGAGGAACGAACATCGGACCTACGATCTCTTTCCATCGATTTCTCAAAGTATGAAGGGAAATTTTTTCCCGCAGATTCTCCTCCGTAATTCCTAATTGCTGAAGAACGGATCGAAATTCGGAAGTATCGATCTTTTTGGAAGGAATCGGATCTTCGATCATTTTACGGAACTTACGACTCCGTTTTTGATCAGAAAAATCTGCTTTTGATCCTCCAGTTTTCCGACATAATCCTGGATTCCTTCCAAATCCGTCGTGGTGAAAAAAGCTTGGCCCGCGTTGACGACGAGGTCGACGAAGTATTCCCTTCGTTTTACGTCGAGTTCTCGGATTACGTCGTCGATCAAAAGCACTGGAGTCGTATCTAAAACTTCCTTATAATAATTGAACGTGGCCGCTTTTAAGGCGATGACCGTGCTTCTTTTTTGTCCTTGTGAACCGAATTCGGTGATGTCCTTGGAATCCGCTCCAATAAAAAGATCATCCCTATGAATTCCCGCGGACGTATATCCCAAACGGAGATCGCGTCCTAAATTCCGATGCAGCTTTTCGGCGAATTCTATTTCGTCGTTCACGTCGGGATCGTACAAAAGTTCCAGACCGTCCTTTCCCCCGCTGAGTTTATCCAGATTGGATCGATAATACGAGTTCAATTCCGAAACGATCGATTTTCTCTTTTCCAAAATGATCGAACCTTTTTCGATCAAGCGTTTGTCCCAGACGGACAATTGAGAGGAATCCGCATTTCCGTTTTTTAGAAGTGCGTTTCTATGTTTTAATATTTTATTATATTCTAACAGACAATCCAGATAAAACGGATCGAACGAAGAGAGAAAAGCATCCAGAAATTTCCTTCTTTCCGCCGGACCGCCTTCTATGATTTTAAGATCCATCGGAGTCAATAGAACCGTGATGAATTTTCCGATGAGGTCGGTCCTTTTTTTTACCTCTTCCTGATTGAATTTCAATTTCCGTTTAACGGCGGGTTTCGAAGTATAACCCATCTCCAAAACGGAATCCTTTTGTTTGTCTTTGATTCTTCCCCGTAAAAAGTAATTGGAAGCCTCCCATCGGATCAGGTTGGCATCCTCCGATTCTCGAAAACTTTTCAGCCAAGACAACATACAAATCGCTTCGAGAAGATTGGTTTTACCTTCTCCGTTATCCCCTACGAAAAAAATGAGCCTGGAATCGAAATCCAGGCTCAGCTCTTCGTGGCTTCTGAAGTTTTGAAGCGTAAGATGCGTTAAGAACATTACGACGTTTTGTTCCGGTTTATAAATTCTGATTCGATCGCGATCGTAAGTTCCTTAAATGCGAAAATTCCTATAATTTCATGGGCATGATCACGGAAATGAATTCCGGATCGGACGGATCCTTGAAAATCACGGGAGAACTGGAATCGGAGAATTCGATTTTCACTTCGTTGTCGTCGATGGAACGGAATATATCCATCAGATATTCGCCCTTAAACGCGATCGTAACCTCGTCTCCGGAATATTCGATCGGTTTGTTGATGCTGGCTTCCGAAGCCCCCAACGTTTGCGCGAAAAAGTTGAGATTATTTTTTCCGAAGGTCAATCGTATCTGTCTCGAAGGCTCTTCTGCCGCGGTCATTACCTGACGCAACGCGACTTGGAATTCGTCCTTGGAGATGCCCGTGGAAAATTTCGTGCTTTTAGGAATGACTTGTTCGTAGTTCGGGAAATTTCCTTCGATCAATTTACATAACAATTCTATGTTATTCGCGGAAGCGTATATCTGGCCTTCTACGAGTCCGATGTTTCCCGTTTCGGAAGTAGCGATCATTTTGGAAATTTCGCGGATCGCCTTTGCCGGAACGATAATGGATTCCTTAAATTGTAACGGAGAAGGAAGAGTTCTTTCTATTTTACAAAGTCTGCGTCCGTCCGTACCGACGAAGATCAGCTTATCTCCGTTGGGAATCATATAAAGACCGTTAAAGATAAATCTCTGATCTTCGTGCGCGATGGCGTACGAAGTTTTACGGATCATATCGTTTATGAGAGTACTCGGAAAAGAGGAAATTTGGGATGAGGAAACCTTGGAGATCGTCTTAATTTCCTCCGCGTCCATTCCGCTGATTTTGGATTTATAATCGTTTTTTCCGGAGGAGTCGGTGATGTAAGCGATGGAAGAATCCCCGTCCGATTCTTCCAAGGATAACGTTGTCTCCTCGAAGTTGATCGTTTTAAAAAAACTGGAAAGCTGCTTCGCGGGTAAGGATATGCTTCCCGACTGAACGACTTCCGCAGGCACCGAAGTTTTTATGGAAATTTCAAGATCCGTTGCGGAAAGAAAAACTTCCTTTCCTTCCGCTTCTATTTTAAGATTTGATAATACAGATTTGATCTCTCTCGCGGAGATGACACCTTCCACGGCGTGAATCGCCTTTAAGAATTCGGATGTGTTTACTTTGATTTTCAATTTAGTTCTCCTATGTTATTTCTTTATTAAATAAATTCTTATTATTGTACAGTTGTAGAAGTAGTACCTGTAAATATGTGTATAAAAACGTATTCCTGGGGAATACTGAAATATGTCTCAT
>NZ_NPEF01000529.1 GCF_002811955.1 Leptospira ellisii | reverse complement strand
CGGTCCGGAGGAGAACGAACTGAGAAGATTGGCGCGCGACCTCTCGCAACGTCCTTAGGAAAAATCTCCGTTCAACGCTGTCGCAAAAACGACAGCGGAGGATTCGTCCTTCATCGATCCCGGTCGATGCAAAACGATCCCGAAGCAAAATGATCCGTTCCTCCCATACAGAAGATCTTCGGAATACGAATCTATTATTGACGGACACAAACCAAGGCCTTGGGCAAATTACAAGCGTCGGTAAACGCGGAACTCATCGAATCCGTATCGGTTTTCGCACCCGAACCGAACTGACCGTTGTTGAGCCCGCCCCCTGCGGTCCCGTCGGACCAACCGGTGCAATCGTCCGCGCTCGCAGTCCAGTCGGCCTCCAAACCGGTCCACCAAACGGCGGCTGCGTTCGTATCGATCGCCGCAATCAACCCGGGAGCGGGAAAAACGACGATACCGGCCGAATTCGTAGTGAAAATTTTCACAGGAGAAGCGACCGAACCGCGGTAATAATCCTGACTCGGGCGCAGAATCCAATTCGAATTTTCGAGAATACTGGAGCAATACGCGGTCGTACAAGCCGTTCGCACCGGAGCGACCGTCGAAGCGATCATCGCCTTATAATCGGTTCCGATTCCGGGTAACGCGGCGAAATTCGCGTCCTTCTCCGCGGCGCAGATACCGTCCGCGCCGACGGCGCCTCCCGCACCCAATTGTCCGTTCGAAACTCCGATCGTAGTAAAAACGAACTTTAAGGAAGAGTTCGGATCGGTAGGATTTCCGGGGCCCGGGGTTTGGGAATCGGAATTGAGAACCGCCAAAAACAGAAGTGCGGAATCGAATTCAGGGAAAGGGGCGGAACAACCTA
>NZ_NPEF01000528.1 GCF_002811955.1 Leptospira ellisii | reverse complement strand
TATTCCTCGCCCAAACTCCTCGGACTCCTCCTGAGCTTACTTTGATTCCCTTGAGACTCAGTTGTTGTGCAACTTTTAAACATCCATGCGTGGGACGCTGAAGAGAATATTCTAATACTTCTTTCTCGATTTCTTCGCTGACTCTGTTGGGATGCGGTCCGTTTGCACCTGGAATTCGATCTAAGAGTCCTTCCGCTCCGTAGGTTTGGAAGTTTCTTCGTATCTCATAGAACTGCTGACGGGAATATCCCATGATTTTGCAGGCTTTGCTTACATTTTCTAATTCATTCGCAAGCTCTAACAAATTTAGCTTTCTTCTTTTTGCTTTTTCTACTGCATTGGTGTTGGTGGTCATCGGTTTCTCCTGAGTTTAAATAATTTGTGGTAAAATCATTTTTACTTTCAGAAGAAATCGGGACCACTGATTTTTACCCGACTGTCAGGCGAATACTATCACTACACACACGACTTTTGCAAGGCAAAAGATCGTGCCTGTCCCTACCGCCTCTTCGAGGCTCAGGGATCGCCAACGTCGTCAAGCCTTGGTCGTTATACGCCATTCCGCTTCGCTTTTGTTTTGTTTTTTGTAAGGCTGGGAAAGGGAAATAGTGCGGTGTTTCGTTTTTAGGCTGAGTGTGTTGATTTTTACTTTTCTTTTGCAGGCGAACGTCGCTTAACTACGGTTTTCCGCTTCGTTCGGGATTTGCTAATGCAAACCCTCACTCCGGGGCAAGCCACATCGCTTCGCTCACGAAATTCAATCGTAAGAGGAAAGTATTTCGGTAAAAGCGTTTCGCGTCCCTTCAGGCCCAGCGACGTCGAGTGACAAAGCAAATGTGCCGAAGGCCAAGCGAGGGTTGCCTTAGCAATCCCGAACGGAGCGAGGAGACGA
>NZ_NPEF01000527.1 GCF_002811955.1 Leptospira ellisii | reverse complement strand
GCAAAAAGCGAAAGAGATAACGATTTAGGCTATTTTTTCAATGAACCGAGACGAGATCAAAAAGGCTTTCGAGGGGAAGCCCTAGTCCCAAAACCGTCGTTTGTTAAGTGTGCATCGATTGCACAGCAAGTTGTAATAGTGTACATATTCTCCTACAGTGAACTGAGCATGATTGAGAGAAAGAATGGGAATGTGATTGAGACGTGCGCCATCTCCGTGAAACCTAAATTGTATCGCTCGGAAATCCGGTAAATACCCCACTCTGTCAGCAAATTGAATGACAACTAACTTTGTTCGTTGATATTTTTCTTAGTTCTCTTTTCGCGAATCGGATTTCTGTTATGAGGAATTCCGAGTTTTGTCAATATATTCAAAACTTCCGGGTGGTTTGAATTACCCTTAAATACATTTAAAACCGTATAATATGGAATGCCTAAGGGGTGGGCTAATTTTGCAATTTCCGAGACAGGTCTTCGAAGTTTAGCAATGTTTTTACAGGCATCGCTCAGGTCTTTTTTATACAATTTCTTTTTGTTAACAGTGTCTTGAATCAGTTCGGAATCATTTATATTATCATTCATAGTTAAATAAACGCAGAGTACAGACTAAAAAAATTTAGACCTTTCTTTCTTCCATGCGAGATATTTTCGAAGTGAATCAGATTTAATGATAGCGTCTCGACTTGAGTCGTCTAGTTTCACATCAAGAATTCGTTCTAACTCATCAAAATTTACCTCGCTCGGGTCAATAGGCTTCGTCGACACTAGCTGTTTGTAAGTGAATTTCATATTAAATTCCTCGATCGTATTAAATATGAGCAGAATCATAAGCGATTAATTGGTTTTAAAATTAGGTTATGAATATTCAATAATTCTATTTCCAAATTTCAAGACCTTGATCATCTATCCATCGAT
>NZ_NPEF01000526.1:347-934 GCF_002811955.1 Leptospira ellisii | reverse complement strand
CGATCAGCATACTTTCCCCGAGACAATCCCCTGTCTCCAAAATTCTGCGCATCGCGTTGAGTCCGATGTCTATGGCCGCGACTCCCACGAACCGGTCCCGAAAATAAACGGGTTGAGAAACCGAAATCAAAAGACCTTTTCCCGCAAGATCATCGTAAAGATCGGTGATCACCTGTTTGCGCTCCGGATTTTTTCCGGGAGAAGCTGATACCCAAAACGGGGCTTGAAAAAACTCCTCCTGAAAATGAACCTTAAAAACGTCCGTTTTCGGAGCGATATAAATGAACTTCTGCGTAGACATATAATAGGCCCAGAGCACTTCGCTTTCCGAATCCGTAAGCGCTTGAAATTGCCCTTCCAAACTCAAGGCCGCTTCCATTTCCTGAATCAGGGATTTAGGAAGGGAATTTCCGGATCCGTCTCCGGTAAGCGAACCGGAAAAAGCCGATCAGAATCGGCATCCCGGTCGGCGACTTCGAAAAAATTCCGACTCGGATACGAGCGAATTCTTTCGCGGATTCGAACGTCCGTCACGTAATGCTCGTGTCCGGCGAGATAATCCGACATCGAAAAACCGAGCGCCTTCG
>NZ_NPEF01000526.1:0-330 GCF_002811955.1 Leptospira ellisii | reverse complement strand
CTGACCCGGCTGAAATAATCCTTGAGAACGCGTGCGCGCATTTGGACCACTTGGCGAATTTCGTTTTGCAATTGCCAAGACTCGTATACGAACGTTCCGATCATCAAAATCGGAATCATTCCCAACGCCGGAAATAAGATTCTGCGTTTGAGTCTTGCTTCTTTAAAAAGATTTTCCATAAACGTAACTACGCGATCGATTGAATCTTTGACGATTTTCCTCTTGTAGATTAGTCGGAGCGATATGCAGAAAAACAAATCTTAATTTAAATGTTCTCACTCTTCAATATATCATTGCATAAATACGCATTGGAGAATGATAAAAAGACAG
>NZ_NPEF01000525.1 GCF_002811955.1 Leptospira ellisii | reverse complement strand
TTAAACGATGAATTTAAGCACCAATAAAGGTCGCGTTGCAATCGAAGTGAAAACAATCTTCGAATTATTTCAAAGGCGTCCTCGATTGAATACTCATTACCTGCCATATTCGATAGCACGATATTTTTCATCGCGTTCTCGATTGCACTACCCCTCCACAAAGAGGGGCCAACTCCTTTATGCTTGAAAATATACTTTAAAACCCATTTCGCGGGGTCCGTAATGTATTCGTTAAGAGCAGATGCGGAAAGATGTTCAATTCCATAGTGGTCTAGTTTTTTTCGGAGTTTATTGGATTTGTGAATTATTGGATACATTCTGCACCCCGCTTCACGTTTCCTTTAACCTCTACACTATCGATCGGCCCCGGTTCCGGTTGTGCCGGATGTTCCGCCCAACCGTATTCACCTAGGACTGCTATAAGCTCACTCAATCCGTCGTTGAAAAAATGAATTTCGTTTTCCGAAAACTTTTCTTTGGCCCTTTCCCATCGAACTTTTAATTTTATAAGTTCGTCTTTCTTTTGTTCTTCATTTAGATTGGATGCCCTTTGAATATTTTGAATCGTATTCATTAGGCCGCGATATTTCTCGGGTCCGGTTTGAATTTGTTTTGTTTTTTGAGGTGGGCTCTTTTCCTTTTCTTTATTTTCGTTCAAACCCGGGTTTGAATTCTCTTGAACGGGAAGTTCCTCAAACGTGTAAAGCCCTGACAGATCATTAGGAAATGCTTTTCGAAGACCGAGGGATTCGGCGCATTTTGCAAGCTGATTGTCGCTCATTTTCTCCCAGATCGCATTTACTTTCCCATCGGAGTTTTTTTGAACATACGCGTCATACCGCGCAACCGCGAAGAGAGGCGCTTGAAAATCCTTTCTCAATATTCCGATTCTTGCGGCAACGGGAGGTTCTTTTTTTAGCCAGATGTCTTTCCAATCTCCATCGGGTCCGCACCACCAAGGCCC
>NZ_NPEF01000524.1 GCF_002811955.1 Leptospira ellisii | reverse complement strand
CGATGTTCAGTTTCGCCTTTTCCTTCAGCCGTTTTAAGGCGTAACTCACCCGTTCCCAAAAACGATACAACTGGGAAAGTCCGGGCCGCTGGTGGATCGAATTCAATACCAATTTCAGAAAGCTGATTTTTAAACCTTTGGAACAGCTTCAGATGCAGGAACACGGATCGATCAAAGTCGAGCCGGTTTCTTTGGAAGATGCATACGATCGGAATTATAAACCCGGTTTGTTTCTCCAAGTGCGAAACTGGATCGAAGATAAAACCGAATCGCTTTGCGGCATTGACGAACATTTCGGTAGAGTCGGCTCCGTTTATAGTAAGATAGCCGGCTTCGAGTTTTGACGCTTCTTTGGAACCTAGGGAAATTATTAAACGAATTCGCGCTTTCGAGGGGAATTTTCCCGTTTCATCCCTCGAGTTCGAAGGGATAAATTATTGGCCTTTATTTCGAATCTATCTTGCCTGGAAAATGTTTTCTACGGAAGAATCGGACGTAAAAAAAGATTATAGTCCGAAGGCGCCGGTCCGAAGGTTTCGCCTTGGTCCGTTTCGAAAGGTGGCGGATTATATTCGATTTATTGCGATCTCGATCCGCTATTATTTTCGGATATTTCATACTAGATTCGAATTCCGTCCGCATTCTTATGCGGCTTTTTTTTCCTGGAATCATCATCGATCCGCGAAGTATCTGAAAAAAAGATTCAATCCATACAGTGACAGTCTATCGCTGTTGTTGAAAAATAAAGTTAAGACTTTAACCTTCGAACAGACCTTCGGCGGTGCGTTCGAATCCGTCTGGTCGGATCATTTCGATTTTTCGAAATTGTGCCGGGACGTAGATTTTATCCGAAATTTTAAGGGAGAGGATCGGGGACTTCCGAAGATTGAAATCGGGAATTTTCGACCGTATGCGGTACATTTCGACCTGCTCGGCGTAAATATCGAGGACGGAATCGGAGAATTGGAAACTTTGGTGATCG
>NZ_NPEF01000523.1 GCF_002811955.1 Leptospira ellisii | reverse complement strand
GAATCCTAATACCGCGGCTGCGGCGACACAAAGCGCCGAACCGATTCCGAAACGGAGCCAAAAGGAAATCGAATTTCGGGAGGGAAGAAAGAATAACGTGCCCGAAGCTAAACGCAAAACCTCGCAGTCGCGGCACGAATTTTTGCCGGATTTATAGTAGGCTTGAAACTCCGAAAATGAGAAATTTTTTATTTCCTCGCGCTCCGGAGAATTCTGCGAATACAACAAGACCTCGTCTTCGGAAAAATAATAAAAGGCGGAGGTAAGTCCCGTTTTCGGAAATTCCGCCGAACCCGTGTTTTGCGGTCTTCCGAGATAATAGTCCACGAAATACGTTCCGACCGCGAAACTGGAGATCTGCGAAAGATTGGGGAATTCCTTTCCCGAAGAAAGAAACACGAACAGATCCGATTTCGAATTTCGAATCCTGAGTCCTCCCAAATTGGAAATCGTTTTTAATTCCTTTTGGAGAATCTCTTTGGCGGGGAATTTTGTTTCGGTCAATTTCGGTTTTAGAATCGTTTTGAGTCCGGTTTCCAAACGGAGGGTTTCCTCCTTTTTCCAAACGGGAATCGTTTCGAGAAGCCAGGAGCGTTCCACCGAAATCGGATCGCCTAAAAATCTGCGGAACGTAACGGATCGTTCCGACAACGAATCCGCGTTTACGGAAGATAAAACGGAGGATAGAAAAAAAAGCAGAACGAGGTTGCGTTTCATGGACCGGTCTTTTGAAAAGGAATCGAACGAGGTTCTATGTTCCAAAAAAAAAGGATTCTGGAAAGAAGAAATCGGATTTCTTAGGCTGAAATTCCTTTTTTCGGGAAACGGAAAGCGGAT
>NZ_NPEF01000522.1 GCF_002811955.1 Leptospira ellisii | reverse complement strand
CCTACGAAGCGAGTATGTCTGGGTCGTCGATTCCACGCCTTCCAAAAATTCGGATTATTATCTGTTACGGAGATTATTAGGACGAGAATTCCCGCGGCGATGCTTGCGACGATGCTTGCGACGATGCCTGAGACGTTTCCTATTTTTTCGAGCTGACGACTTCCCTGGGACTCAACGTGATGCGTTCCGGCGAATTGGATCAGATGATTTTGTTCGTCGCGGTCCCGATGCCGAAACCGATCGCACGTCTGCTGGGATTCGGTTTTTTTCTGCTCGGCTCCATGGCGCTTCTGTGTTCGGTATTGTATTTCCTGGCCTACGCGATCCACTGGATCCGTTGAAACGGCGGTCGCCGTGCGACTTTGTTTTCCCTTCCTGAGACCGGTCCGTTTTTTTTCGCCGGTTTATTCGTTCCTTTACAATTCCTTCGTCTGTTTTCTTTTTTTCTCCGTCAGCGCGACGTACGGCGGAGAATCCGAATCCGTCCGCAAAGGATGTTTTTCCGGCGTTGCGGAATTCGCAAAAAGCGTTTCCGTCTCCTTGGGTGAAACCGACGAAAATCTTAAAATCCTGAAATCGATCCTACGAAGCGAGTATGTCTGGGTCGTCGATTCCACGCCTTCCAAAAATTCGGATTAAAATTAAAGATCGGAAACCGCGTCCGGGCATTCGATCCTGAATCTACGCGTTTTTCCGTCGGCGCCCGTCCTCGATTCCTCGCAGCGACGCAACCGGAACAAAACGCCGCCTCGGTTTAAAATATAATAAAGTTCTAATGTAGAAACCGATCCCGAACCCTGCGTTTTTACGGTTACGAATTCCTTATCTCCGCGTTTTCGTTCCTTGATCGTATAACCTTTCGTTTTCAGAACCGGACAATATTCTCCCGTTCGGAATCTCCGTAACAGATAATAATCCGAATTTTTGGAAGGCGTGGAATCGACGACCCAGACATACTCGCTTCGTAGGATCGATTTCAGGATTTTA
>NZ_NPEF01000521.1 GCF_002811955.1 Leptospira ellisii | reverse complement strand
GCGAAGAAGTCGTTTGATTCCCTTTTGAGCGAACATCCCGAAGATCCGGAAGCCGTTGCCGGTTTTTTTACCGCGTCCTATTGGGACAATCGTTTGGATCGGATTCACAATTCCCGGGAAGGAAGGGAACGGAGCCATCTTTTGGTTCAGTCCTTTTCCGAATTCCAAAACGCGTTCGAACTCAGAAAATTCTCCGGAACGACCTCGTATCGCAGCATCTCCGAGGCGATCCTTTCCGAAGCGGTGGAACAACTCAAACTGTCCGTCCAACGCGAAGGACTTCACTTTCAGGATCCTTCCGCTCTTTTGGGTTTGATCCGGGAACTCATCCGATTTCGGGATTATCGGAACGCGTTGGAGATCCTCAATTACTCCTCTTCGGTGGAAAGAAATTCTCCCGAGTTTTTGTATCTGCGCGCGGAATCCTTATTTCAAACCGGAGAAGAAAGAAGGGCCTTGATTCTATTTCGAGAAGCCTTTCTCAAAGATCCGACCTCCGCTCCCCTTTCGGTGATCAAAGCCGAACCGATTTTAGTTTGGATGGAACGTTTGTATCCCTCTTATCCGGAAGAATCGGATCTAAAGGAGGTTTTGCCCGTGGTTTTGGCAGAGCGGGGTATTTTCGAAGAAACCCGCAATTATTCGGAAAAAGAAATCCAAGCCTTGTTTCAGAATTTGATCCGTTTGAAGGATACCCTGAATTCCAGAAAGGATTTGTTCGATTTTAAGATTCGATGTAGGATTTTGCAGCACGCTTGTCTTTTGATGGATCTCTTTCGCGGAATGCAATACAGCGAAGTGTATCAGGAATCCAAGCGTATCTTGGACTCCGTTGATCCTGAAT
>NZ_NPEF01000520.1 GCF_002811955.1 Leptospira ellisii | reverse complement strand
CAAGCCCTTTCCCGGCGATATCGAACGCGGTCCCGTGATCCGGAGAAACCCTCGTAAAATCCAAACCCAGAGTGAGATTCACGCCCTTCTTACCTTCCCACATCTTAAAGGGAATCAAACCTTGATCGTGATAACAGGCAAGATAAAGACCGAATCTTTTTCTCTCCCCGTCGCCGAACATCGAATCGGCGGACAAAGGACCTTCCACACGCAGTCCCTTTTTTTTTAAGAATCGGATCATCGGTTCTAAAATTTCTTTTTCTTCCTTCCCCACTTTTCCCCCTTCGCCCGCGTGCGGATTGAGACCCAAAAACGCGATCGGTTTTTTAAGATCGATTTTTTTACAGGAGAGAACCGCCTCCGCCAAACTAGGAAGGTCGATTTTTTTAAGGAACTCGGGAACCCGTACCAAAGGCACGTGCGTCGTCAGAGGAAGAACCTGCAGGTCCTTCCCGGACATGAGCATATACGTTTTTTTATCGAAGGCTTCCGCCAAAAACTCGGTATGCCCCCGAAAGGAAGACGCGCCCGATTCGATCACCCATTCCTTGCTGAGCGGAAGCGTGATCAGATCCCCTCCGAACCGTTTTTGGAAACGGACCGCAAGAGCAAGAGCGCCTAACGCGGATTTGCCGGAAACCGCGGAGGGTTTTCCGGATTTTAAGGAGGAGATTTCCCTTTTGGAAAGCAAATCGATCGGAATCGAAAAAATCCCATTCCGCAACTCAGCGCCTTCGTTTTCGTCTTCGAGAATCGAAACTTCCTTCGGCAACGGAAATCTTCCGGAATGAAAATAAAGAACCGAAGTCGATCGGGAGATTTTTTTTAAAAGGGGAAGGGTTTGTAGGAAGAGCTCCGGACCGATTCCACAAGGGTCGCCTTCTGTAATCAGAATCCGGTTCACGTTTGTAGGAAGGGGCGGCGCGAAAGTAAACCCCGCGCCGTAGTCATTGCGTTACGCTTCTCTCGCGCCGGATTGTTTTCCGAAAATTTTCTCCACGCTGAGAGAATC
>NZ_NPEF01000052.1:11886-20559 GCF_002811955.1 Leptospira ellisii | reverse complement strand
AGATAGGTTCTTTTTTTTCATGAAATTGTTTCTTGAAGTTTAGTATTTGTGAATCGTTTTGCGGGTCGTCTAAGGACCTTGTCGGAAAACTCCTCTACCTGGAAATGAAAGATCCGGGAAAACCGATCACCTTCTTTATCAATAGCCCCGGCGGTGTCGTCACTTCCGGAATGACGGTATTCGATACGATCAAGATGATTTCCTCTCCGGTTCATACCGTTTGTATGGGAATGGCCGCCTCGATGGGTTCGGTGCTTCTCGCTGCGGGAAAAAAGGGAGAACGTTCCATTTGGCCGAACGGAAAAGTGATGATTCACCAACCGAGCATAGGCGGTCAGATCGTAGCGCCCGCGACCGACTTAAAAATCCACGCGGAAGAAATCCTCAAAACCAAAGCGAAGTTGAATCAGATTCTCGCGGACGCTTGCGGACATCCCGTTTCCAAACTCGAAGAGGACACGGACCGCGACTATTATATGGACGCGGAAGAAGCGATCAAATACGGAATCGTAGACAAACTCGCGACCAAAATCGATTTCGGCTGATCGGATTCCGTCTTGTCTCAACCGCTCTCCTTAGAGACCTTTTTGAACGAATTCCTCGCCTCCCCCCAAAAAGGAAGGAACGTAGAAGAGGATCAAAATCTGAAAAACCTGTTTTTGGAATTCTCTTCCCTTTTATTTTCCGAAGGGGAAGAGGATTCGACCGATGCGGTTTCGATCAAGGACATAGGTTCGTTCGAACTGGACGAATTCGTAAACTTCTATCTTTCCGATATGTTTCCCGAAGACGCGGGAATCGTCTCCAAAGGCGCGGACTTCGTCAAAAGGATGTATAAATTCCTCAAAAAAAGTCCTCATTCGAACAAAGAACAACTCGGCGATTGGGAAGAATTCATCCAGGAACTTTAAATTTCCACGTTAGGCGTCTTTGATGAATTCCCAACCGTTCCGTCCGAAACGTTTTTTCAAAGGCAGACATCTTCAAACCGTTTACAACACCTTCTTTCCGCCGCCCAATCGTCTCAGAAGCGATTTTTACGTAGAGGACATACTTCTTCCCCTGAAGGATGGTTCCGGAGATTTTTTGTGGCTCGAACACAACCCTCCCGTCGACCGTTACTCGCGCGGCGGAGCCCCGTCTTGGAACGGGGTTTATATCGTGATGATCCACGGCATGGAGGGAAGTTCGGATAGTTCGTATCTGATAAGTTTCGCGCAAGCCGCGCTTCTGAAAGGTTACGGATGTGTTCGCGTAAACCTGAGAAACTGCGGCAAAGGCCAGGGATTTTCCAAAGGAACGTATAACATCGGTCAGACGAAGGACGTTCAGGATACGATCGATTTCGTTTGGGAAAAACTTTCGCGCAGGATCGCGCTTTCCGGCTTCTCCCTCTCCGCAAGTTTGATCCTCAAATATCTCGGTGAAAGAAGAAACCACAAGGTGGAGACCTTTTCCTCCGTAAATCCGCCCTTGGATCTTTTGAAAGGCTGTAGATTCATAGATTCCCCCGAAGGAAGGTTTTATCGGGATCGTTTCGTATCCGAATTCCGCAGGAAAATCAAAAACAAGGTGATCCAACTTCCGCCGGAATTGGAGCGAAACGCATTCCGCACGAGGACGTTTTTCGAATTCGACGATCTTGTAACGGCGCCCCTCTTCGGATACAGGGACGCTGTGGAATTCTATGAGAAATGTTCGAGTATTCGTTTTATTCCTGAGATCCGTCACCCCGGAATCGTAATTCATTCCGAAGACGATCCGGTCGTTCCTCCTTTCGATTGGGAAAAAATTCCCTGGGAAAAACTGCCGCATATAAAAACGATCCTGAGTCCCAAAGGCGGTCACGTGGGATTCCTTACCGATCCGAGTCCGGAAATTCCGGACGGACGTTGGCTGAATAAAATTATTCTGGATTATTTCGATTCGAAGCTAAACCTTGGAAGCTGATTTTTGATCCGATGAATTCCCCGAAAAAACAACCCCTCGCCAAGGAAAAACTCGTCCGGCCTCCCGGAGCCTGCTTTTTTATCGTGGTCGCCTACGAGGAAGCGGAGACGTTTTATCGGATCAAGGCCAAAACGGAAAAGAAATTTTCGGCGACCCTCTACGAAAGTAATCCCATGCCGGCTTGGAAGGATCCGGACGCCGATCTTTGGAATCAATTTCCGGGAAGACACACGAAAATCCTCTCCTTCAAACGGAGAATCCATAGGGAAGAACTTCCTTCGATTCAAAAGGAATGTCTCGGAATCCAGAATTCCGCATGGGAAGGAGATCCTGGAGTGAGGATTTTTCCCGGATATCTCTGCAACCATTCGGTCGTGATCTCCTCGGTGAAGGACGACTTCCACAGAATCTACCTATTCAACGGCGTTTATGCGGAAACGGTCTATAATTATCAAAGACAGAAAATGAACTTCAAGGAAACGGCTCCGGCGTTCTTTAAAACCGCGGAAGCGATCTATTTTTTCACGAGCCTAAGGGAATCCTATGTCCAAAACATTAATAAAAATTAATATTCTTTTTTTCGTATGTATGACGGGGTTTTACGCCGCGAATTGTTCCCCGTCCAGACTCGAGGTCGCGACGTTTACGCTTTGTGATCATTTCAACCGAGCCGGCGAATGTCTGGAACCCGCCGAAAAGAACCGGCACTACAAGGTCGAAATTCCGAACAATCGCAAACCGGATACCTGGGAGAAATTCGCCAACTATCTTTACTTTCACGCAAGGGAAACGCCCGGATTTATCGTTCGATTCAACCGGAAACTGACGCCCTCGGAGGCGAAAACGATCAAGGATTCGTATTACGCTACGGTGTCGCTCTCGGGTTCCGTGGAAAGAATGGAAGGTTTCGAAATGGGGGACGATTGGGTGGGATCGTTTCAGTATTTGGGTTCCATGATCAAGGACAAATTGAAGAAGGAAAATCGTCTCTCCTCCTTTCCATACACGAATACCCTGTTTCCAGCGGAAGTCGAATTTCGGTTTAACTCCTCCTTATTCGAAGGCGGAGAAAAAACGAAAATCAATTTGAGTTTTACCGTTCTTCCTCCCGAGAAATGATCCTCCACGGATCCGTTTTACGCGGCTTCATAGAATCGTTTGTGAAAGAAAAAATCCCCGTTTTTTAAGCTGTCCTTCCGCGTTTGCGCCGTTTTTTGAATTCGGAATTTTTCTTCGTGAAAATCGAAAAAAATAAATATCGATTAGGAGGTCCGACCTTTTCACAAGGTCTACAGCTGCATTCTCCGTCTCGACCTCACCCGCAACCGAATCACCCGACTCTTACAATGCGAACCCGAGGATACATTTTACGTTTACAATCCGCCTCATCGGTTCGATTCTTAAAAAGAACCTCCGCGCCGTAGCCGAGTAGCGAATACTCCGCCGCGTATTGCCGCACACTACTATCCACTATCCCTTCAAAAACAAATCCGCGGGATTCAAAAAGATCGTGGAAGGTTCCACACCCAATACGAGCCACGCCGTCAATCCCAAGGTCAACGACGCGACGGCAGGAATCAAAAGATTATCGTCGATCAAACCGTTCCAATACGTCCCGCAATACAACTCGGTCAACGCGGAAACCAGAATCGCGGGTACCAAAAAAATTAGATTATTATAAAATACGAAACCGTCTGCCCTCAGAAAATTCTGTTTTCCGTAAGTGTCCGAAAGATACATAAACACGAAACCGACGATCGCGCAGGCGAGTATAAAAGCGAGAATCCCCTCCACGGACTTACCGTTCGAAAATCTTCGTCTTCCGTAAAACGTACCCACCCAGGCCGCGGTTGGATCTCCGATCACGAGAAAGAGCATCGAAAGGATCGAAATTTCCGGAGGGAATAGGAACACGACGAAAGCACAGGACAAAAAATAAGGAAGCGTTCCGTTCAAACGGTCTTTTTCCTCCTCCTTCAGCAGAATTCCGGCGACGGACAAAAAGAAACCCTGAAACGCCGCAAAACGGAATCGGAGAAATTCGACCAAAAGAATGATCGCAAGACAGACCAAAAGAGCGGCGGAAACGACCGCGCGCGTCGCGTTCGTCAATCCGAACGCGCCGTGAAAAACGTCCATATAATAACAAACGGGGACGATCAGCCCGAGAAGATGCCAAAGTTTGCGCGCATAGTTGAATCGAACCGTATTTGCCACGATATTCCTACCTGTTTTTCATAGTCATCTTCAGAGCCGATTCCTCGTCCGGAGCGATCAAAAAAAGGCCGTTGAGCGCGGCCATCTTAATCGCGTTTTTTACGGAATCGGTCGGATGGATCAGAACCAATTTATTTCTGGACGTAAAACTCAGCTGATTCATCTCTTTGAGGGACTGAATTCCCCGAGAGGAGATCAGACTTACTTCCTCCAGATCCAAAATGACCGGACCGGACCGGATCGAAACGGAAAGTTGGTCCCTGAACTTTTTCTCCGTAAAGGAGTTGATGGAACCCTGAAGTTTCATAACCTGAACGTTGTCGATTTTTTCGGATGAAATGATGATCTCGTTCAGAATCATAAGCGCCCGGAAAGTCAGTCTATAGGCGTTTCTACTTTACGACAAATGGTTTTTCTACTCCTCTCCTGCGTATTTTTAATTTTAAGATCCTATTCCTTCTTTTCTCCGGGCGCCGTCGTATTAGCGTTTTCCTTGGTTCTTTTTCCGGCAAAAAATCGCTCCGAAATCGGATCGGGACGTTTTCTCTTTCTGACCGTATTCACCCTCTTCTTTCTCGCCTTATCCGGATTCGACGCATCCAACGCGGGAGATTTATTGGATCTGCTTTGCATCCATTGTTCGGGAATTTTATACCTCCGATCCGCAGGCGCCGCGCTCCCCGCATCAAACGAAAAAAAAACGGAAATCACCGGATCGATCGACGAAAAACTACTCCGCTACTCGGTCTTTTTTCTTCTCTTTTGGATTCTGCTCTTTCGGATCTGGTATCAAAGCGAACCCGGTTTTTGGAAGGAGTTCGGATTCTTTTATTTGTGCAAGTCGGGAATTCTTTCCGGACTTCTGGGTTTTTTGTGGTTTCGAAACGGAAAATCGAAAACGACGACTTTCTTCTTCTCGTCGATGCTTTTGTGCGTGCTCCTCGTTCACCCGTCCCAGGGAATTTTGAATTTTTCGTATTTTCTCTTATTTTCATTCTTGCAAGCCGACCCCGAATCGAAAAAGATCAACGTTGGAATCGACGTATGAAGGTAAAGGTAGCGCATCTTTTTCGAAAGATTGAAGAAGTGGACCGAGACATACTCGAACTGGGAAAAATTCGGGAAAGAATCTCCGCCGACCGGGATTATTCGGAAATTCTAAAGGACTCCATCGCCAAAGAGATGGAGAATTTGGAAACGGCTAAGAAAGAAATTCTTTCCTTGAGGATCAAGGAAGAAGCCGGAAAACCGGGTCTTTCCAAAAAAACGGGAACCTCCCCCGCCGAAATGAAAAATCTCTACAGTTCCCGCGAAAAAAACCTGACTCGGGAAATCTCCGTGGAAATCCCGGATCCAAAACCTCAGACGACCCGCAAAACGATTCACAAATACTAAACTTCAAGAAACAATTTCATGAAAAAAAAGAACCTATCTCTCACCGTACTATCTTCCCTGCTCGTATTGTTTGCGATGAACTGCAGCAGGGATTCGGACGTTCTCGCCTCCTTCAAATCGGGAACCGTAACCAGGGAAGAATTAAGAGCGTATTACAAACTCCGCGGAGTGGAACCCGATGCGAATAACGCGTCCGTCGCTACACAGGCCAAAATCGTGGAGGAACTCGGAATTCAGAAAATCGCCGAGGCGCAAAACGGCACCTCGAACGTGGTCACAAAGGACGAATACGCGCGGATCATGAGTTTTGTGGAGCCCCAAATTCTCTTTAACGATTATAGAAAACAGTTCTCCGAAAACATCATGAAAGAGGGAATGTTGGAATTCGCGTTCGGCAGAATTCTTTTTATCAAAGCGGGTCCGGAAGCGGCGGCGAAAACCGCTTCCCTCTTGCAGGGAATCCAAAACCTCAAATCCGATTCCGACGTCGCCTCCTTTATCTCCAAAAACACCGACGAGATCCAAAGACGATCGGTCGGCGGAAGATTGGAACCGCATTGTATCAACTGCGGCGACGATCCGTTCACTTCTTTGTTGAAGGAAGCCGCCGAAAAAAAAGGAACCTTTCTCCAAAAGGAAGCGCAGGGAAATTATTATATTCTCCGCGTGGAAAGGGTGGAAAAAATCTATCCTAAAAAGATCGACAAGTTCTTCCAAAACGAATTGGAAAAGATGAAAAACCTGGCATTAAAATCCGTTTCCAAAGACGGGGTAAGCGAAGACGAAAAAAACGCGGCGAAATTCTATTCCGAACTTGCGGTAAAGGAAAGAGCCAATCAAACCGCGGAACACTACGGAAACCGTTTTTTAAAGGAAGCTTGGAAACGGGAAATGGATTCCTTAAAGGAACAGAGCGGTCTTAAAATCGTGGATCTGACTCCGGAATTCGTAAAATCCTTAAAACCGGAAACGGTTCTTCTGGAGGATAAAACGGGAGCCAAATTTCTCTTTCAAGACCTGCTTACCGAGTTTAACAAGATCGCTCCGATTCTGCAGAAGCGAAAATCCACTCCCGAAGAGGAAAAAAACGATCAGATCTCTTTTTATACCCAGATCTATCTTCCGATCCGGATCTCGGCAACTTCCAAAAACGTCCAATCTCTGAAAGGAACGAAGGAATTCCAAAAGACTCTTCCTATTTTGGGAAGATCGGTTCTGTTCATGTTGATCCGGAACCGTTCCACGGATTCCAACATTCAAGTGACGGAAAAGGAAATCCGGGACACATACGAAGCGGGCAAACTCTACGCGTATGCGAAACCTTCCGCATCGAATCCGAACGAAAGGGTTCCCGAAGATTTCGGAAAGGTCAAAGACAGAATCAAACACGAATTGACCGAATCCAAAAAACAGTCCCTATTCCAGGACTATCTCTCCAAACTCAAATCGGAAAACGAATTTAAAATCGCCTCCGAAAGTTTGAAAGCGGGTCAAATCTAAACCGCGAAACGACGCTCGAATGCGGCGTTTCTCGAATCGATCCTCGGTTTTTTCCGAGGATCGACGTTTGTCTCACTTTTTTCGAAACATAAACCGACAAACCTCTGACAAAACGGCGCAAGAGCAAGTTTTCCCCAAAAACGGTTTTACTAAATTCAGAAAAACTAATATATATTTCGAACTTTTTGAAGGTTCGTATCGGTCGAAGAACGCCCTTTTCCACAAATTTAGAATACCTGCATTTTATGTAGTTCTCATAATCCTTTTGGCTTATTTAAGAAAATCGTTGAATTCCTGTGGCAAGAGTGTTGGAAATTTTTTCTTGAATTTTTGTCTAATAAAAATAGCTTGGTGGATTGAGAGGGGAATTGAATGAAAAACCACATATATATGCTCCGTAAAAAACGGGGTATTAAACAATACGATATGGCGAGGGCGCTCGGAGTATCTCCAAGTTATCTTTCCAAGATCGAAACAGGAAGCCAGGATCCTACGGAAAAATTCAAACAGTCCTGCGCAAAATATTTGAAAACCACTCTTGATAAATTGTTTAACGAGATGCCCGTAGAGGACGTATATCCTGAATTTACGGAAGGTCTCACCAATCGGCTCTGGGCGAAACGCAGAGAATTGGGAATTAAACAATACGACATGGCGAAAAAGCTGAAAGTGTCCACGCCGTTCCTTTCTAAGGTGGAACTCGGACTTTTGGAGCCGCCCGAGGATTTTAAAAATATGGCTTCCAAAGCCCTCAAAATGAAAAAAGAAGAATTATTCCTTCAAAAAGTTGAATATTAGAAAAAGGTTGAATTCCTAAAAAGAAAGGGAAGCCGAGGCTTCCCTTTTTTGTCTCTCCGCGGCTCCACGGCTCCCCACGTTTCTACATCACCGAACACAACGAACCCTCGCGACGGTCGTTTTTACGGCGGCGTCGTATGTCCCCGCGTTAAACGCGATCAAATAAGCCTGATCCCGGTAGGAACCGGACGGATGATTCGTCGAAGTCCAATAGTTGCCCGTTGTCGACGGAAAAAAAGCCGTATCGGTCGCGGGCGCGGCCGATCTGGAATAATCCACGAGAGAAACGAGTTCCTTAACGGAAGGTAGCCTCCAACCGGTAATCCCGTTCAAATTTAGAGTATTACAATATGCTAACGCATTGACCCAGGTATACGTAGTCGCGGTCCCGGTCGCGCAGGCAGTATAGGAATCCCCCGCACTCCCCTGACCCGAGGCGCATTTCTGCCACACCAAACCGCTTTTTTGATCCAAAATCGTTCCGTCTCCAGGATCCGAGAAGGGTCCGGTATAAGCCTGGAGATCGAAAACCCCGCAGATGAAAAACGCAATTACCGATAAAACATTCGTCTTCATAAAAATTCTCCTTATCCTCGTTAAGGGTTTCCGCTTACACAAAGCGCAAAGTAGCCGTAACCGTCGTTCGAATTGTTTTTGTTATACGTAAAAACCCGGGCGCCGAAATTTCGGATCACGAACGCGACCGAGTTGGTCGCCCGGTAGGTTGTCGCGCTACAAAATCTTTGATTGACGCCGTTGCTCGGAAATCCCGGAAAACTCGCCGTGGGATAAAAGATGTAAGCGGAATTCGCG
>NZ_NPEF01000052.1:0-11876 GCF_002811955.1 Leptospira ellisii | reverse complement strand
AAAGGTGATCAAAGAATGAAGGTCGTCCATCGTGGTCAATCTCCAGTTTTTGATTCCCGCATATCCCTGTTTGGAATTTCTTTCGTTGAGCGAGTTACAGCTGGAAAGCGCCTGCACCCAGTTCACTTCCGTCGGAGTTCCGCCGCAAGTAGCGCCGGTCCATTCCATTCCCTGCACGCAGGTTCTCCAGGTCAATCCGCTGGTAGAATCGATCGTCACCGGATCCGAGGTAAATCCGCTCAGAAACGTCGGAGTGCTGATCACCTGCGCGTTCGGAGTGGCCGTAAAAGCGGCGTCTTGTCCCGAACCGGCACACACGATACCGCTTCCGTTTCCGTCAAAACAACCCGGCTGATTGGAATCGATGATGTTGCGCAAGGCCACCATTCCGCCTGTGGTATAAACGACGTTTACGAACCCGCCCGCGTCGCCCACGATGGAATTTCCCGCCACATCCTTGAGATCGGAAGCGAGAATCCGAATTTTGATCGAGGTAAACTCGGGAAGAATCGAATCCAAATCCAGTTTCAGAACCGTTTCCGAAATCCAGGTCGCGTTTAAACTCGTAGGAAGAATCAATTCCGTAGTAGTCGCACTTCCCCCCACTCCATAGGATAAGAACGCGTGCACTTCCACACTCGTATCCGGTTGCATGTTTTCGTTGAAGGTAAGAATTAGATTCCGATTGAATACGTCCACGTCCACTGCCGCGTTCGCCGGAGAAGAGGAAACCAAGGTGGGGGCCGTCGTGTCCTTGACCAGAGTGAAATCCGCCGAATCGGTTTGACCGGAAGAATCGGAAAAACACAACTTCAAGGAATTGCTTCCTACGGATAAGCTCGCATAAGGAACCGTGGTGTCCGTATTTCCGGGCGTCGCCAAGGTACCGGTTACGATGACGTCACCGGGGGAAATGTTCGCGCAATCCGTTCCGCTCGGAACGACCGAATAGGTTCCGATCGTGTCGGAATTCCAATGAAGTACGCTCTCGTTCGTTCCGTTCGTGATCGAATTTTCCACGGAATCCAAGGTAATCGTCGGCGGAGGCGAACTAGGCCCTCCCCCTCCCGGAGGCGGAGGTATGGTTACTGTATACGTCACGGTGAGAGGTCCCGTAATATTACCGGCACGATCGGAACCGGAAACGATAATCGTCGTAGTTCCGTCGGGAATGTTCAAAGAAGAGGGAAACACGCTTCCTAAAGCGATCTGAAGCGGATCAAAGTCGTTGATGAGGGATAAGGAAGGGGTTTGTCCGTCAGCGGTATAAATCACGTCCTGGCAACCCGAAACGGAATCCACACAGGTTATCGACAAATTTTGTGCGGAAGAATAGGATCCTCCCGGTGTGGAAAAGGTCAAAGTCGGGCCGTTTACGTCGTAAATCGTGGAAACGGACCTCTGAACCACAGTCTGAGAATCCTTGATTATCGCAAAATTTAAGGTGTTTCCGCCGACGACCACGGGATATTCGTCGGGAATCATCAGATTCAAATTCAAATTAGAAAGCCCTGAACCGATACTTCCGTTGTAGAGAAGATCCTGATCGACACAACCCGTATTGTTCATACAAACCTTAAGAACGGAACCGTCCGTGACATTTGCGAACGAAAGTGCCACGTTCAATGCGTAATCGCCGTTCGACACCCGGGACGCGTAATAAACTCCATTGTATAAACTTTTCCCGCCGGCTACGGATAAATTCGCCTGATTGGGTGCGACGATCGGAGGAGAAACCGGGGATCCGGTGAAGTTTTGCAACGATGTCGGCAAAAAGAAAAACTTAAAACCCGGTTGTTTCTCTGCACCAAGACAAGAGAAAAAGAATATTGTGCACCAGAGGAATCCATTTCCCAGGATTGTATTTTTTGCGAGAAGCCAATGTTCTATCTCTTTTTCTTTCATGGAAAACCTCCGTTTTGAAAAAAGGATACACCTGATTTTAAAATGCTTCTTGTTGCCTTATAATAAGAGGAAAAAATTCAGCAAATTCAAAAAGGCCACTTGTTACGTTGTGCCGCTTTTAAAAGGACCACAAAACCTCAAAAGCATATAGTATACTTTTGCAATAATTTTAAAAAACATTTACCTCATATTACACAAACAGATAACTCCCCGCACCTGCGCTTTTATAATTTGGCCTTAAAATCATTTCAAACTAACCATTGACGCAAATAAATTTTTCATTAAAATCTGCATATATTGATTTATAACCTAGCATAACGTCAAAAAGTTATCAAATTGAATCTATAATTCATTGTCTTGTTTATAAATAAGCGTTGCTAGCTTATATCAAGTTCATTGCCAAAGAAACTCTGCTTTTTAGAAGTTGGTTAGAATCAAAGATCCCTGGGAAAAGATACATCGGAATTTTGAAGAAGAACAGTTCCTGTTTCAAAATCATTCTCCGAAAAACAACGGAAACGGATCGTTTTTAGAACGAAAACATCCTGGATTTCCTACGGAGAAACGAAGCATTTTCCCGAAGATTTTTGGTAATAACTTTGTTCGGACCCGGTTCGTATTTGGCTTTCGGCGAAATGAATCAATGGAAGTCGGCGGTTCGGGATTTTAGGTGAAAATATGACATTTACGTTCGAAAGCATCGTTCAACATCTCCAATTGGTCGGGGCCTATTTGGGATTTTCCATTGCGGTTTTGCGGCTGGTTCGCTACAAAAAGAACCGAGTCAACGTAATCTACGGAGTTACGTTTCTCTCAATCGGCCTTTTTTTGGCCTTAGGATTCGAAGCCAGCGGCTCCTTACCCGAGCCGGATGTGGGAATGGGTTCCGAATACAACCTTTCCCTACTCTATTTCGGGTTGGTCATTTTCTCCTGCGCCATCGTGCGTTATTTGATGCGTCGGTCGATCGGCTTAAACGAAGTGAAAAGTAAGGAGATCGGATTGTGTCTGACCGGAACGTTCGGCGCCTTATTTTTTCTGAGCCTATTTTTCAGAAACGCCACCGCTATGAACGCGGCCGGAAACGCGATTTGCGCCTTGATCACGAGTTATACCCTGGTGGAAATCACCACTTCGATCCGTACCCGGAAACTCCCCCGCGTCTATTTCAACCTCTCCTTGATCTCCTTTTTCATGTGTCTCGCGGTGCTTTTGGATCTGATCGGAATTCTGCGCGGCGACATCCGATTCAGACAGATTTCCAATTTCATTCCGGGATTACTTCTCGTCTATTTCCATCTTTTGGAAATTTACTATCCGATGATCACCGATAAAAAGACGATCCATTCCCTTTCCCTAACATACAAAATCAATCGCCGTCAGGAAGCGGCCGCGGCCGAAACCCAAGCCAAAAGCCCGCGCAAGAAATTAGAGGTTTCCGAAAACAAAAACCTGCTCAAGGAAAGCGACCTCAGTCGGATCGAGGAACGTCTGAAATTCTTTTTGGAGGAAAAACGGTATTTGGACGAGGAGCTAAGACTTCCCGATCTTGCGGCTTATTTGGGGGTTTCCGTTCATCAGGCCTCCTTATATCTGAATCAATATAAGAATATGAGCTTTACCGATTTCATCAATCAAAACCGGATCGAGGAAGCCAAACGTTTGATCCTGGAGGAAACGAACCGAAATCTGATCGACATAGGTTTGGAATGCGGTTTTAATTCCTATTCTCCGTTTCATCGAGCCTGTATCCGTTTTACCGGATTTTCCCCGAAAGAACTGAGGAATATGGTTTTACAAAAATGATCCCGGGGCGTCTCCGACCGCCCCGGAAAGTCTATTAGAGAATTTGAATTCTTCCGTCCTTGTAGTCGACCGTCACCTTTCGACCTTCGGAGAATTCTCCCCGCAGAATGAACTTGCTGAGGGCGTTTCCGACCTCCCTTTGGATCAGACGTTTGAGAGGTCTGGCTCCGTACTCGGGATCGAATCCTGCCCTCGACACGTAGTCCTTCAGCGCCTGCGTGCAGGTCACGTTTAAACCGCTCTCTTTCGCCTTTTCCACCAGCAGATCCAACTGTATTTCCGCGATCCGATGTATGACCTCGCTCGTGATCGGATGAAACAGAATCGTCTCGTCGATTCGGTTTAGAAATTCGGGTTTGAATTGTTTCTTCAAACGCTGTTCCACCAACCGTTCCTTTTCCTCCGCGGAATATTCGGAGGATCCAAGTACGTCCGATCCGATGTTCGAAGTGAGAATGATCACGGTGTTCTTAAAATCCACGTTGCGCCCTTTGCCGTCGGTCAATCTTCCTTCGTCCAGAATCTGCAGAAAGATGTTGAATACGTCCGGGTTAGCCTTTTCCACTTCGTCGAAAAGGATCAGGGAATACGGTCTTCTACGAACCGCCTCAGTGAGTTGTCCCCCTTCGTCGTATCCGACGTAACCGGGAGGGGCTCCGATCAACCGTGCGACGGAATGGGCCTCCATATATTCGCTCATATCGATCCGGTGCATCGCGTTCGGATCGTCGAACAGAAATTCGGCGAGTGCCTTTGCCGTTTCGGTTTTTCCCACCCCGGTCGGTCCTAGAAAAAGAAAGGTTCCTATGGGACGGTTGTGATCGGAGATTCCCGCCCTGGATCTTTGTACCGCTTCCGAAACGAGTTTGAGAGCGTGATCCTGGCCTATGACTTTTTTCTCGAGCGCGTCCTCCATCAGAAGAAGTTTCGCCTTTTCCCCCTGCAACATTTTGGATACGGGAATTCCGGTCCAACGTGATACGATGTTGGCTATATCCTCCTCCGATACCTCCTCCTTCAACAAACGGGACGTCGCCGATTGTTGTTTGAGTTCCTCGTTGGCGGAGGCGAGGGACTTCTGAAGATCCACGAGTTTTCCGTATCGGATTTCCGCAACGCGATTGATCTCCCCTTTACGTTCCGCTTCCGCCTCCAGATTTTTGTATTTTTCGATTTCTTCCTGGATCTGTTTTAATTTGGAAATTTTTTCTTTCTCCAAATCCCACTTGGCCTTTAGGGTTTGGAAGTTGCCTTCCTGTTCCGCCAATTCCTTTTCCAGGTTTTTGAGCCGTTCTTTGGAAGCCGCGTCCTGTTCCTTTTTTAACGCTTCCCGTTCGATCCTCAAGGATTGGATCCGTTTGCTCGCGCGGTCCAATTCCTCCGGCATGGAATCGATCTCGATCCTCATCTTGGAGGAGGCTTCGTCGATCAGATCCACCGCCTTATCCGGCAAAAACCGGTCCGTGATATAACGGTTGGAAAGCGTGGCCGCCGCAATCAATGCGGAATCCTGGATCCGAATTCCGTGATGCAATTCGTATCTTCCCTTCAATCCGCGGAGGATCGTCACGGTCTCCTCCACCGAAGGTTCCTTAACGAACACCGGCTGGAATCTTCTCTCCAAAGCCGCGTCCTTTTCGATGTATTTCTGATATTCCTTGAGAGTGGTGGCTCCGATACAACGCAGTTCTCCCCGTGCCAGCATCGGTTTGAGCATGTTCGATGCGTCTAACGCACCTTCCGTCGCCCCCGCTCCCACGAGCGTATGAATTTCGTCTATGAAGAGGATCACTTCCCCGTCGGAGGCCTTTACCTCGTCCAAAAGCGCCTTCAGCCTATCCTCGAATTCCCCTCTGTATTTCGCGCCGGCGATCATGGATCCCAGGTCGAGGGTATATAGGGTTTTGTTTTTGATCCCTTCCGGAACCTCTCCTTGAACGATCTTATTCGCGAGCCCTTCCACGATCGCGGTTTTACCCACGCCCGGCTCTCCGATCAGGACCGGATTGTTTTTGGTCCTTCTCGAAAGAACCTGAATGGTTCTGCGGATCTCCTCGTCCCTTCCGATGACGGGATCGAGTTTGCCTTGTTTGGCGAGTTCGTTCAGATTTTTCGCGTATTTGCCCAGTGCATCCGTTTTGCTTTCCGGCGAGTCGTCCATGATGGTTTTTCCTTTTCGATTTTCCAAAACAGTTTTTAGTAATTTAGAATATTCTAATCCAAGACGGGCGAAACGATCCTTTAACGTTCCGGTCCCGTTTTTCGTCGATCCCAGTAGGATATGGTCCGTGGAAAGATACTCGTCCTTGAGTTCCTTGCGGATCTCCTCCGAGGATTTCAAAAGCGCGACCGCGGATCGAGAAAAGCCCGGATCCGCCGTAGATCCTTCGATTTTAGGCAGCTTTTGGATCGATTCCTCCGTTGCCCTCAAAAACGCCGCCGGGGACAAACCGAGTTTGGAAAGTAACAACGGCGCCAATCCGTCGTTTTGCGCCAAAACTTCCCGGAGGATATGTTCTTCCGCGATTTCGGGATTTTTTAAATTCTCCGCCAAGGTCTGCGCGTCTCGAAGCGCTTCGTTTAACTTTGTGGTCAATTTTTCCAATTTCATCGATCTTTCTCCCGTTCCACCTGCTTTTTACGTTTCCTTTTAGACCTATACCTTTCTCAAAAAGATCATTTTTTCTGCCATATTGACATTTGTCAAAAGAGGACTAAGGGTTCCAGAAGCATTCCTTTCCTCCCATTACGGTTTTATGTCCCATTTTTTGGGGTCCTCTTTACTTTTCTTTTGACAGCGGAAAGATTGGCGTACGTTTTGCAAGAACCAGAAGTATGAGTCAGGAATCCGCCCCCAAAGAAAATTGGAAATCCAGAACCGGATTGATCCTCACCGTAGCCAGCGGAGCGATCGGTCTCGGAAATTTCATTCGATTTCCGGGACAAGCCGTGGCGAACGGAGGAGGAGCCTTTATGGTTCCGTATATCATCAGCTTCGTTTTGGTGGGAATTCCGGTTTGTATCACCGAATGGATCATGGGAAGAATGGGCGGACGTACCGGCCACAGTTCCCCGTTTCTCTTTAAAAGTTTTCTTTCCGGATTTCCGCTGCGGATCGTGGGCGCGATCGGAGTCACGGTTCCCATCCTGATTTATTCCTATTACGTTTTTATCGAGGCTTGGTGTCTCGCCTACTCGTTCGATTTTTTGACAGGACAAATCCGATTCAACGCGAGCGGTCAAACCCCTCAACCGGAAATCATCCAAGCCGCCGGGAATTATTATCTGGATCTCACGGGCGCGCGGGAAAACGGAGACGCCGTTTCCGGAAAAATCTTCTACGCGACACTTACCTGTTTCGTGCTCAACTTCGCGTTGGTGTATCGGGGAATTTCCAGGGGAATCGAGACCTTCGCCAAAATCGCGGTTCCTCTGATGCTCGTTTCCTCCGCGATCATTCTCGCGAGAGTATTAACTTTAGATAATATAGAATTGGGACTCGGAAAGATGTGGAATCCGGATTGGTCCGCTCTTTTGCGTTCCGAGGTTTGGATCGCGGCGGCGGGACAGATTTTTTTCACTCTTTCCACCGGTTTCGGAATCGCCCTCGTGTTTTCGAGTTATCTCAAACGCGAGAACGACGTAGTACTTTCCTCTCTTTCTGCGGCTTCTTTGAACGAATTCGTCGAGGTCGCCATCGGCGGAATGATCACGATTCCGGTCGCCTATCTTTTCTTAGGCGGTTCGATCAATCAATTCGGAACCTTCGGAATGGGTTTTATCGCGCTTCCTTCTGTGTTCTCCCTGATGCCGGGCGGGGAATTGTTCGGAGCCATCTGGTTTTTCGTATTGTTCCTCGCGGCGATCACTTCCTCGGTGACCATGTTACAACCGGGAATCATCTTCTTGGAGGAATCCTTCGGGATGAAACGCAGGACCTCCGTTCTTCTTCTTTTTCTTTTTACGGGCGGTCTTTGTTTCCCGATCCTGTATTTCAATCAGAACTTCCGCGCTTTGGAATTCGCCGATTTCTGGGTGGGAACGGTTTTGATCTTTATTCTGGCGAGCATTCAAATTTTCATCTTCGGCTGGAAGATAGGCGCCAAAAAAGGTTTGGAAGAAGGGAACGTGGGCTCGCACCTCGTACTTCCCAAGTCCTTTTGGTTCGTGATCCAATACGTCACACCCGCGTTCCTTCTGGTGGTCTTCGTCGCGTTTCTGATCCAAAACCTTCCGGGTTATTTCGAAAGAATGAGCGTCGACGCGATGGTCGCAAAGGCCCTTTCCGAAGGAACCTCCGCGGAAATCGCAAGAATGGGCGCCCTCGTTTCCAGATCCGTCTTTTTCGGAATTTTGATGGTATTCAGTTTGATCGTCCTTCTCGTACATTACGCTTTGGTATATAAGGAAAGGAAGGTGAAATCGGGATGATCGTCGTATTGGCCGAAACCTTGACCGGACTCACTTGGCAGGGAAATCTGATCATGTATTCCTCGCTTTTGCTGGTGACGGCGCTTTCCGTATTCTGCATCGTAAAACTTTTCCAAACCAGAAACCATTGAGCCGCTCGCAGCCGTATTTCGAAAAACTTTCCTCCGTCTGGGACGCCTTCGAACCCAGAACGGGACAGATTCAACTTTCCCAAAAGATAGAGGAATCTTTGTTCCAAGGAAAACACCTCCTCGCGGAAGCGGGAACCGGAGTGGGAAAATCACTCGCCTATCTTATTCCGGCCGCGTTGGCTTCCATCGAACGCGAGGAACCCGTCGTGATTTCCACGGAAACGAAATCCCTACAACAACAGTTATTGTTGAAGGACATTCCCATGGTTTCCAAACTTTTGGGAACGGATCTGCGCGCGGAAGTCGCGATGGGCGCCTCCAACTACGTCTGCAAACGCAAGATGAATCACGTATTGCGGGAAGGAACCTTCGGACCGGAGATGATTCCCCACATCTATTCCTTCAACCGCTGGATCAAAACCACAGAGTCTGGAAGGAAACAGGAATTTCCGGGAACGGCGTCCTACGATTTTTGGAGCAAAATCACACGCGAAGCGGACAATTGTCTCGGAAGGAATTGCCCCAACTTTTCCCATTCGTATTATTTTCTGGAACGGGAGAAATGGAAACGAAGCCATATTCTCATCGTCAATCATCATCTGCTTGCGGCTCATATAGCGAGCGACTTCAACATACTCCCCGAATTCAGCCGAATCATCCTGGACGAGGCGCATAACTTTCCCGATATCATCGGATCTTCGTTTCGTCAGGAAATCCGTTCCCAGGAAATACAAAAAATCCTACAGCAGATCTGGCTTCCCAATAAGAACACGGGCGTCGCGGGAACGATTTCGTCGAACGAACTCAAGGAACTCGTCGCGAAAGCGGGTGAAAGTCTGACGGCCTTTTTTAACGCGCTTTCCGGCGAGGTTCCCCTGAATTTTTACAGCCCGCAGAGGATCAAAAAACCGCTTCGTTTGGACCGAGGCGCTTTTGCCGAAGTTTTGGTCCGGATCGTGGACATTCTCCAGAAACACCTCTCCAAACTGACCAAGGACAGCGAGGACGTGAGCGAACGGGAAACCTCCCTCACCTTAGAGATGTTAGTCGGTCGACTGGAGGAGATCGCCGTAGGCCTGGAATCCTTCCGCAGTTTGGAGGATCCCAACCTCGTATACTGGATCGAACCTCCCGACCAGAATTCCAAGGAAATATATTATAAAATATGCATGGAACCGATGAGTCCCGACGCGATCATACGCGACTTGTTCGCTCCCAAGATGCAGTCGATCGTGTTCACTTCCGCGACGTTGTCTACATCCGGAAACGACTTTAAGTATTTCAGAAAAAAGATCGGAGATATCCCTTCGGGAAATCTCACCGTATCTTCTCCCTTTCCGTATCAGAAAAACGCGCTTTTGTATGTTCCCCGTGAAATCAGGGATCCGGTCGGAGATCCGGACGGATATCACGCCGACCTCGCAAAACAGATCCTTTGGCTGATCGAATTGACGGAAGGCAATACGTTCGTTCTGTTCACTTCCTTCAAATCCTTAAAGATGGTGTATGAGGCGATTCGTCCGCATACGGAACTGCCCCTATTCTCCCAGTCCGATTTGGGCGCGGACGTCGCAAAACAGATGTATTTGGAAACTCCGAACAGCGTACTTTTCGGAGTTTCCACCTTTTGGCAGGGAATCGATATTCGGGGGGACAAACTCCGTTCCGTGATCATCGCCAAACTTCCGTTTCAAGTACCGAACGATCCGGTGTTGGAGACCAAAAGCGAAAAACTCAAGGAATCGGGGGGGAATCCTTTCGCCGAACTGCAACTTCCGTATGCTTGCACCGTCTTAAAGCAGGGGTTCGGAAGATTGATCCGGTCGGGGACGGATACCGGGATCGTTTCGATTTTGGATCCCAGAATGTTCACGAAAAACTACGGAAAGGATCTTTTAAAATCCCTTCCTCCCGCAAAACTCGTCCAGAACCGGGAAGATTTACGAAGGGAATTCGCCGATCTGCCGAAATAGATAAGTAGAGATTATTTATTTCCGTGCGGGCTTATGAATTCTAAACTGCGACTCGTTTCGATCCTCTTCTTTTTACTTCCGATCCGCTCCTACTTTTCCTTCGAAACGAGGGATTTTACGGATACGGTCATCCATTGGAAAAAAGGGGAAATCCAAAAAACACTGGAATTCAAACTTCCCAAACTTACCTATTCGGTCCAGGACCCGGATTGGGGCGCGGAAAATACCGCGAGGAATTTGACCGAGGCCAGAAAAAAAGCCGGTCTGTATGCGGAGGAGGAATTGAAAAAATTTCTCTTCCGTAAAATCGACACGCTCAAACTCGATTCCGATTTTACGCTCCGCGAAAAGATCAAAGAGGATTCGATGTTTCGGGAGATATTCAATCAGATCTACGAGATCGAACCGATTTTGACCTCGGTCAGTTTCGTGGAAAATCGTTCCGTCGCCAAGGGTGCTATCCAATTCAAAGGGAAGCGGGGAATTTTAAATTACGTTTTTCTTCCCTACGATACCGAGCCGTTTCCGGAATATCCCGCCCCCACGCTCGCCGCGGAATTCAGTTCTCTGATCGTGGACGCGAGACATTTGAAGCTGGAGGCGGCTTTGTTTCCGGAAATCCTTTCGGAGGAAGGAAACAGCCTTTATTCCCCCTATTTCATCCCCAAGGAGAACGCGGTTAAAAACGGTTACGTGACTTATATGAAAACCCCCGAGGAAGCCTTCCGTTCTCCGATCGCCGGAATCAAACCGTATTTCGTCACCGCGTTAGGTGTCACAGGTCACTATCCGGTCAATCCGGTCATAGCGGCGGAGGACGCGAGGAAACTTTTGGCTTCACCCAAGACGAAACTCGCTTTAAAGAATTGTAAAGTGATTATCCTCAAGGATAAATGAGGGTTTTCAAAAAAACGTTACACGACTACTTATACGGGTTACGGCGAAACTTACGGGAGGAATTTTTCCATCCACGTCCGAATCCCCGTTTCTCCCGCAAACAAAGGATCCAGCGGCTCCTCGTATTTAGGCCACGATGAAGGACGCTCGTTCGCCGAATAGGGATGTTTTCCGTCGCATTCCGTTTTGGCTCTGATCTCGGCGAGAACCGGATCGTTTTGATCCGTAAGGCCGTAGCGGAAGTAACGGCCGCAGTCCCCCATTCCCCTTTCCTTTAAAAAAGCGGTGAATTCCCTCCAATCCGGATCGTAAAATCGGATCCACGTTCCGCTTTCGAAACGTTTCATTCGAATCGAACCGTCCTCCGCAGATCGGAACTCGTAGGCGGTAAACGTTAAGAGTTTCGTTTTTGCGGGAATAAAACGTTCGTCGTAGAGAAAGTATATTCGATTTTGATTATAAGCTCCCTTTTGACACGGAAGTTCCCCTAGAAAACCCCCTTTCTCCAGAAAAAAAAACGGAGCAACGGCTCGCCTAAAAAATCCGCGTATCTACGCAGATCGACGAAACCGTTTTCGTCCAAACCGACGGAATCGTATTCACAACCGCCCGGAAATTTTTTTCGCAGGGAATCGAGTGCGTCCGCGCAGATTTCGGAGGGAGGTTTGGAATCGACGTCCGAAAATCCGGATTTCACCGAACGTCCATTCTTTGGCCTTCCGATTGTGAATAC
>NZ_NPEF01000519.1 GCF_002811955.1 Leptospira ellisii | reverse complement strand
GCTTAAGGATGGTATCGATTCTTTGGCTGCGGAAGATTCTTTTTGTGCTTCTTGTGTTAGCTTGCGTTTTCTTGAGGGGAATGCCCCGGGTCGGTCGGATAACGTAACATTTTAGGATGGGATTCTCGAAAGTGTTTGGGGGACATGCCCGTTTCTTTTAAGAACGCTTTATAAAAAGAAGAGTTCGAATTAAAACCGACTGCAACTCCCACGGAAATGATGGAACGACGCGTATCGTGGACCAACATCGTTTTCGCTTCTTTGACTCGAAACCGATTGATATAATTGTTGAAGTTCATTCCCAGATGATTGTTGAGAAAATAAGAAAGCTGATGAACCGAAATTCCCAATTCGTCCGAAACATCCTTGAGACGGATTTCCTCATCCAGATAAATTCGCTCCTCTTTTACGACCTGTTCCAGCTTTTTCGCGAGGTTGTCCGTGTCGATATCGTGCAAAATAGAACGTTTTACGGGACTTTTGGAGGAATCGAGTGCGAGAAAATTCAGCATATCAGGATATACAAGAGCCATAAAATAATAGTAAATTACGACGAAGGTGGTATGAACTCCCGACAACAGAATCAAAATCGGCTTTTGTAGAACGATTCCCAGAATTTCCAGCGGGGCGCAAATCGAAATTAAAGCGATCAAAACGACGAGAATTTGCACTCGAAACTTGAAAAATTCGTCCGGTTTGGCGATGAACGCGTCGCAGACTACGATCACGAAATAAACGAAAACGTAAAGATCGGATACGAATAAAAAGAATTCGAATTCTTTGTTACGATCCGAAGCCTCGTAAAACGTTACGATCGGAATCGTCAAAATCAAAGGTCCGAGTAGGTGCCAATAATAGATCGGCGGTAAAGCGGCATAACGTCGGAAAACCATCGTAGAAACGAGGAAAACCAGGGTTCCGCTTACCGTTAGAGCGACTATGTCCAGCACAAAAAGAATCTTCCGCAGCCAAAGAATCGATACCATCCTTAAGCTGTATGCGTCGATCATTTGAA
>NZ_NPEF01000518.1 GCF_002811955.1 Leptospira ellisii | reverse complement strand
CTCCGCTCCGAGGACGTTGCGAAGAAACGGATTGGAGCTGGGATTTGGCGGTGTGCGAAATGTAAGAAAGGAATATGCACCTGACATGACCGAAATACTATACAAATCTAAGGCAAAACGTCAACTACAATACTCGAAAAGAGAACCTGACTATTAAGGTTGAAATGGATTTTCGGGAGTTAGAATCTTTTAGAATTTTAAATAGCTCGCGTCGCAAAAGAAGTTGTCCACTTAATCTTCCCCCTCAATCACATTTACTCAGTTTCTACCGTCGCCTATATAATACATATAGAGGTTGGTAGAAAGCACCATTGTTTACGACGCTGGATTAATGGAGGAGCGAGGAATGTCTAAAAGATAGTTTCACTGTAGAATAAGCGCATTCATCGACGATATTTCTTTTCCATCAATCCCGAGGAAGAATGCAGGAAATATAGTGTGAACTCGCTTGATTAATGTTTTCCGGTAAATGCAACTCTAATAAGGTAAGCAAAGAACAGAAGACAGCTTTATCCCTTTCTGGCATTTGGTCTTTATTTCCACCACAATTAACGATTAAACTAATCAAAATGATGAAGCAAATTTTGAATTTTGCGAACAAAATTATTTTTTTAAAAGAATCATAGAAAAGTTACAAATCGTTAAAACTTATATAAATAAGAATTATGATTATTCTCTTTATCACTAATTTTAAGGATTAAAGGATTTTTTTTTGGAAACACACTGATCTAAATAAAGAACGAGACTATTAGAGAAATATGAAATTATCTCAGCATTAAATGAATATCGAAGCTTCAAATCCTTCAGTAAATAAGGTTAATCGTTCCCCTCTATTTATTAATTTTCATAACCGAATATCTTTCAGTTATTCTCGATAAGACATTCTTCTTTTTAAAATAAATTAAAAATAAATTCTAATCCTGGAGCCGTCCAAGAAGCATATTAAAATAGTATTATTTTTAGATACTTGCTTTTTATCATAAATATAAACAAACCTATTCGATTTAATGACCTC
>NZ_NPEF01000517.1 GCF_002811955.1 Leptospira ellisii | reverse complement strand
AATCCGTAAAAGACTGGAAAATTTGCGGGAATCGGAGAAGGTAGTCGGACGTTTTTTGACGATTCCGACCGGGGCGGCGACTTTTGAAACACACATATCTAGAAAACCGAAACGTAAAATTATTTCTGACCTATTCGGAAACGGAATCCAAAGACGTGTTACTGTTCGTTCACGGTTATCCCGATTCTCATAAAACCTGGGATCCTCAGATCGAGGCACTCAAAGGGAATTATAAGGTCGGCGCGGTGGACCTGCGCGGTTTCGGAAGATCCTCCAAACCCTCCGAACAATCCGAATACAACTATTCCGCAATCCTTCCCGATCTCGCGGAAGCCGTCCGTTTTTTATCGAAGGACAAAAAGGTCCATTGGATCGGACACGACTGGGGAGCGGCCTTGGGTTGGCTATTCATTAGCGATCCTGCATATTCCGGATATGTGCGCTCGTTTACCGCCGTCGCGGGACCGCATCCTTGGCTTGCCGGCAAACGTATCTTAGACGATATTCTCAGTCTAAAAACGGAGAATCTAAAGCACGTCTTGGATCAGGGATTCCGTTCCTGGTTCCTATGGTTTTATCAGCTGCCGATGATTCCCGAATTCGTATGGAGAAATTTCGGAGAAACCCTCTACAAACTGATTCTGGACCTGGGAGGCGTTCCCGAAAACGATCCGTTGCGCGCCGCAGGCAGAAACGACGTCTACTCTTTGACGATGGCCCCCATCAATCTTTATCGGGAATTGCTTTTCGGCAAAACGGTAATCGCGGAACCGACCGGCATCTAAACCCCGGTCCAATTGATCGTTCCGGAGCGGGATTTTATAGTCTCGCCGGAAGTGTACGCGAACGTCTACGACTACGTCAAAACTC
>NZ_NPEF01000516.1 GCF_002811955.1 Leptospira ellisii | reverse complement strand
CCTCGTTCAATCCCGCGACCTTCGTCGGAGCGGTCCGGCATCCTTCCGGAGAAATCCGGTTCCGCGTCGATGAGAATCGTTTTGATTCCCAGCTTTTCGGCTCCGGGAAGAATCTCCAACTCCAACAGATTTTCCTTATATTCGTAACGGACGTCTTCGGACATAAGCTGCACGAACAGGGCCTCCACGACTTCGGGAGGAAGTAGGAAGTCCTTCTCCTTATACAAAACCGGAACGGATATCTTTTCGATGTTCTGATGAAAGGTGTAGAAGGAAGAACCGACGCGGAACCGGATTTCTCCGGAAGGATGCCGGACCGCTCCGACGAAGGTCGCGGGATTGAACGAGGATTTCAAGGAAGGGAATTCGCGCTGAAGATCCTCAAAGCGCACATAACGTTCGGAGGAATGAGTGGGAATCGAGACCGTAGCCGCCAACTCCCACGGGCCGATCAGAAGTAGGATCAACCACCAAAGATGGACTTGATTTTTTGCCAAATCGAACCCTTTTTCTTTTTACTCTCTTGTTGTTTCGTATCGTTGATATCGAACAGATTCCGTTTGCTCTTATCGTATTGTTTGTTGGATTGCTGGTTTCTGTTCTGGTTGCGATTCTGTTGATTGCGGTTTTGTCCGCCGGATTGAGGTTGTTGTTTTTGTTTGTCCTTGTTTGCAGGAAAACGATTCCGATCCTGATTGCCGCCTTTTTTGTTCGGTCGTTCCACCGACAAAACGGAATCGGCCTTCTGAAGAAAAAACTCCGCTTCTTGAATCGCCGCCGCGGGTTTCTTTTTTTGTTTGTCCCGAGGATGACCCGATCCCGATTGTCCGTGTTTTCCGCCTCCTCCCTGAGAACCGCCGTGTGCGTGGCGTTTCTCTCTGGAATCGCGCTCGTGTTTGTGGGTGGGGATTCTTATGACCGGGAAAAGGAGACACACTTTAAACAGAACGGACGCCGTCCTCACGAGAGGAGTTCCCACAAACACGAGGGAAGATGGATCGTAACTTCCGGAAATAATTTC
>NZ_NPEF01000515.1 GCF_002811955.1 Leptospira ellisii | reverse complement strand
GTTCCCGATCGTTTCATCGATCGGCGCTCAAAACCGCATTCGAACGTTTCTTCGGGTCGGAATCGCGGGAATTTTTTTATTTCTTTCCGTTTCGATCGGCGCTTCCCCCGTGGATGATTTTCTCAATCCCGAAAAAAAACGAAAAACGAAAACGAATTCAATTTCTACGAAGGAACCGCAATCGGGAACGGTGACGTCCGAACGGAATTCCGAAACCGAAGACGTTTCGACTTCGAAAATCGTTTCCAAAAAAAATCCTAAGATAAAACCGGATCCCGCAAACGAAGCCGCGGACGCTTCTTCCGATACGGAAACGCAGGCGCGTAAAAAATCGAAACGTTCCAAGGTTAAAAAAGATTCCAAAACGAGCGAAAAAAGCGGAAACGATTCCAAAAAGAAAAAATACGAGGACGCGCTTCCTACGGTAAAAGACGATACCCCGGCAAGTCCGACGTATTCGACGCAAGGAATCGAAACCTCTTCCGGAGGAGGAGTTCCCGTTCTGTGTTATCATCACTTGGCGGCGGAAGGATACGGCAAGGCCGTCGTAAAGGGAAAATCGTGTTTGTGTAGTTTGCATTCCGGGATCCGGGTCAGAGTCTTGGGTTAGTCTTTTTGAGACTCTTTCCCAGGCAAGCGATTCCCGGAAGTTTTCAGCGGCAGAATTTAGTAAAGGCGCGGCGCGCTTGAAAGTGTCCGAGTTGTTCGGCTTGTTTCCAATCCTGACAGGCGTTTCTTTTTTCCTTCACCGCCCAACTGGCCACGGCCCGATTGTTGAAGGCGTTTGCGTAATTCGGTTTGTGTTCGATGGCGGCGCTGAAGTCGTCGATCGCTCCCTGAAAATCGGCCATTTCTATTTTGGCGAATCCGCGATTGTTGAATGCGATCGCATACTCCGGATTTTTTTCCAAAGCGTGGGTGTAATCACCGATCGCTCCCGTTTGGTCCCCGGCATTTCTTTTTCCGCCAGGATGATCTCTTGTCTTCCCCACTCTGCTTGGGAGAGATCTTTTACTTTATAG
>NZ_NPEF01000514.1 GCF_002811955.1 Leptospira ellisii | reverse complement strand
CGGTTTTCCGCTTCGTTCGGGATTTGCTAATGCAAACCCTCACTCCGGGGCAAGCCACATCGCTTCGCTCACGAAATTCAATCGTAAGAGGAAAGTATTTCGGTAAAAGCGTTTCGCGTCCCTTCAGGCCCAGCGACGTCGAGAAGCCTATTTCGTTAGCCGAACATGCCCCAAACCCTGCTCGAAGAGGCTAAATTAGTGATTGACAAATGATAGTATATATGCTACCATTTAAATATTGAAAGTAGTCTTAGATACTAACGTTCTTTATCAAGCGTTAAGAGCAGAAAAAGGTGCTTCGCGAGCAATTTTGGAATTAATTTTTGCTCAAAAAATTAAGTTAGGATTATCGATACCGGTATTTAAAGAATATGAAGAAGTGTTAAATAGGCGAACTTCGAAAGCAGATTTAGGCATTACTGATAAACAAATAAAAAAGATATTGGGATTTATTGCTTATGTAAGTTATCCGCATACGATTTATTTTGCCTTTCGTCCAAATTTACGTGATGAAGATGATAACCATTTTGTCGAACTTACGATAGCCTGTAACGCGGATTATTTAATTACTAGTAACTTAAAAGATTATCTAATAGATAACGATTTAAAATTTCGGGATTTAAAAGTTATCACGCCGTCGAATTTTATGAACCATTGGAGGGAGAATTATGAAAACAAAAGCTAGTGTATTAACTATTAGAATTCCTTCTGAATTGAAGCATAAAATTGAAAAAGTGGCTGAAGAGCAGGGTGTTTCAATAAATCAGTTGGCGTTATATGCATTTACTAAAGAAATTCAAGATCTTGAAACTTCTCAATATTTTGAAAAATATTACAAAGGTAAAACTAAGAGACAAATTTTTGAAGATTTTAGAAATGTTCTTTCTGAGATTAATAGTGACGGTAAAGTTCCTGCTTGGGATAAGTTATAATATCGAATCCCTCTAATCGGGGCACGTCGGCTAACTTCGTCTCCTCGCTCCGTTCGGGATTGCTAAGGCAACCCTCGCTTGGCCTTCGGCACATTTGCTTTGTCACTCGAC
>NZ_NPEF01000513.1 GCF_002811955.1 Leptospira ellisii | reverse complement strand
TTCGAAAATGCTCGAAACGCATGGAATGAAACTCGATGACTTAAGCGACGCGACAAAGAGTGCGGCCGCAAGACAAGTTCTTTTAAACGAAACTCTCAGAGAAACGGAAGCCTTTCAAGGAAGAGCGGCCGAGCAAGCAGGCGGATATGCCGGTGCGCTAGGACGACTCGACAAATCGGCAAACGAAACACAAGTCGCACTCGGAAAACTCTATCAAGAATCTTTAGTTCCGATTTTGGCTTTAGGAAGTGAAGGAGTTTCCTTTCTTCCCGGACTATTTTCAAACGGAGATAAAGTCAAAAAGTTAGAAAATGATCTCATACTCCTGAGAGAGAGTTTAGCCAGAGTTCCCGAAGGATCGGAAGAATGGACAAAAATCAATTCTCAGATCCGTAAGACCTATATTGAAATCCAAAATACCGGAGCTTCAATTTCACATTTCGGTAAATCAGTTCTTGTCGCGGCGACCGCCGGTCTTACTTTCTATACCTCTCTTTTAACGATAATAAAAGGTCTTGAATTGGCAGGAGTCGCGGGAGCGGCCAATTGGACTAAAATTCTCGGTCCATTCGCATTGGGTGCGACCGCTCTTGTTTTCACGATAGATATTGTTGAAAGATATCGAAGAGAAGGCGAACAAAAAGACACCGAAGAAAAGGGAAGAAGACTCAAAGAAAGATTCAAAGAGGACTTAGCTTCTGCTGATCAAGCGATCAATCAACTTGCCGGAGCCTCAAGCCTTGGCTACTCGGTCGGTGCAGAAAAAATTGATAAACTTCGTAAAAATCTTACCAATCTCGGATTTACCGCTGAAGAAACAGAGAAAATTTTCAAACGAAACTGGCTTACCGGAAAACAGTTTATTTCCAGTGAGGAAGTAAACCGTTGGCGAAAAGCATTTTCGGAAATCAATAAAGAAGAATCAGGTCCGAAAGCCCCGACCCGTGCACCCGGCGGGGGAGGGAAGGGTAAGCTCAAAGAAGACTTATCCGATCAAAAGAGGATCGTTGAAGAATTTTGGAAAGCAAATCCGACTACGGTAAAACTC
>NZ_NPEF01000512.1 GCF_002811955.1 Leptospira ellisii | reverse complement strand
GGATGATATGGTTCGCGTGCCCGATACTCTTCATCGAGTCGGAGAAGAAGAACGCCTTTTCCGATTTCGATTTCAGATCCCGAAGTTCCAGTCCGCACCCGAAGACGTTGTTGTTGTCGCAATGAAAGGATTCCGCGTTCATAAACTCGTCGTCCGATTTTAAATTCCCCTGGACGATCATCTCCTGGCAATCGGAACGGATTTCGTATCCGGTCTCTTCCGTGAATTCGCGAAAGGATTCCTTTAGAATCCGAATGTGGTTGAAGGAGCCCGAAGGGCCGAAGGCTTCGAGGGAGATTACCGGTAAAAAATCCATTCCGAAAAACAAAAACGGAATCAATACGACGCTGCGGATTCTAAATTTCATATTTTAGTAAGTAATTGATTACATACTTTTGACCCTCGGTTTTTTACAAAAGAAGAATTTTTTTAATACGAACGCGATGAAACGAGGGGAGAAGAGGGAAAAGGGCGCCGCAACTACTATGGACGCCTTTTCGGGAATTGTTTATTTGGGAATTTTCGTTCCCAAGAATTCGGTAAGGTCGATCAGACCCTTGATGAATTTGAGATTGTAACGGCTTTCATAAAGAAGAAAAATGCTGGCTAAAAACAGAAACAATCCTCCCGCCAAGGCGGTCAACGTCGCGATCCAGGAATATTCCTTGTAAAGCGCGGTGGAAAACGCGAATCCCAAACTGGAAAGGACGAAAAGGGAAGTTGCGGTATATAGAAAGGCCATCGATCTTTGGATCAGAACCGCACGAATTCTCTGAACTCGGAGCTGCTGCGTCAGATTCTCCATTCTTTCTTCGGGAAACGGAAGTTTGCCGCCGAGGATTCCCTCCATCTCCGTTTTCAAAAGATTGACACGGTCGAAAATCCTTCCGAGACGATTGGCCGTGGAAAATATCAAACTGGCGCAGGCGGTGATCATAACGGCGGGGGTGATCATTCCCGTCAGAATTCCGGGATTGGAAAGGGATTCCGGGAAGTACGACTACGATTACCGGATCCGATTTCACCGGAGTGGCCGGAGACTATACCG
>NZ_NPEF01000511.1 GCF_002811955.1 Leptospira ellisii | reverse complement strand
CTGATCTTCTCTTCTATTATTCTCGGAATTTGTTCGGCCGAAAACATAGAGAACGTCAAAAAACTGGGAATTCGTACGATTCTTTATTTCGTTTTAACAACTTTTGCCGCGGTCTCGATCGGAATCGCCTTGGCCCTCTGGATCGCTCCGGGAAAATCCATGACCGCGATCGTGACTCCCGCAGAAAATTCCAAAATTCCGCTCGCTGCGGGAATTCCCAGCTTGGACAAATACCCGGAATTATTCATGTCCTTCTTTCCCAAAAATCCCGCCCTTTCCATCACTCAAGGCGAAATGTTGAACGTGATCGTTTTTTCCTTTTTGATCGGAATCGCGATCCTTTCCGCTTCGAAAGAAATTTCCAAACCGATCCTCGAGATTTTAAACTCGGTTTTTCAAATCAGCATGAAGATCGTAAACTGGGCCATGGCTCTTACCCCCTTTGCCGTCTTCGGTTTAATGACCAAAGCCGTCGCGTCGATCGGAGCGGAACTGCTTTTGACTCTCGGAATTTACATGGGTACGGTGTTGCTCGGTCTGGTTTGTGTACTCGGTATGTATTCTCTGATTCTCGTTTTTTTCGCGGGTAGAAATCCGATCCGATTTTTTCAAAAGATCGCAAGTCTTCAGTTGCTCGCTTTTTCAACGTCGAGTTCCGCGGCCGTTATGCCGGTTTCCATTCAAACCGCTACGCAGAATCTGGGAGTGAAAAAGAACATCGCCGAATTCATCATACCGATAGGCGCCACGGTCAACATGGACGGCACCGCGTTGTATCAGGCGGTGGCGGCGGTCTTTTTGGCGCAGTATTATGGAATCGAACTCGGAATCGGGCAGTTGGTTTTCCTGCTTTTTTCCACAGTCGGAGCCTCGATCGGAACGCCGAGCACCCCCGGAAT
>NZ_NPEF01000510.1 GCF_002811955.1 Leptospira ellisii | reverse complement strand
TAATTCATCGATCAATGCCGGATAACGCGTCTCGTCCAAAAGTCCGGAGGATTTTAATTTTTGTTCCGGAGAAAACTTATATAAGGTCTGCTCCTGCAGAGTGTTTTCGGCTATCTGCTGAAGGATCCTGGTCTTTAAGGATTTGAATACGCTTTCCTCTTTTCTTTGGGAGAGTCTATCCATCTCCTCCATCAACTTGGAAAGAATTTGGATCGAACTTCTGCAGGTTTCGGAGACCTTTTTTCCGAGATCGTCCTGTTCCCGATCGAACGGATAATCGTTGATCAGGGAGATGAGGGTCTTTACCTTTTCTCCGTTCTGTTTTCTGCCGGGTTCGACCATTCGGATATGAGTCTGTTCGAATTCCTCGATCCGATTTCTAAAAAGCGAATACCCTGCGCGTTCGCTCAATTCCTTAAGATAAGGGATCGCGAATTTTTCCAAAGCGTCCGCCTGACAACGATAATGCGCTATGACCTCCGGTTGATTCACGTAGGAGCCGTCCGGATTAAGCTGGAGATCGTCCAGGATGATATGATAGTCGGGAAGGATTTTCATTACGTAATTCTTCTTGAGCGAATAAGTGATAAAATCGCGCAAAAAGTCGGCCATCGGAATATAACCGTATGGCTGAAACCCTCGTTTTAAAAGCGTGGAAAATTCCGCCTCGATGGAGGCGAGTTTGGGAAACAACCAGGTTTTACCGGCTTTATTTTTATGAAGTAAAAACGCGCCCGGACTATCCTCGTCCGGAAGTTTCGGTTTTTTCGCGCGGTTCTGCAGAATGAGATCGACCATCTCCTCGGAGAATTCGAAACAAGCGACCCGATACGGTGTTACGTCCGTTTTCGCCTCCTTTTGAGGACCGGCGATCGCGATTTTCGCCAGAACCTTGGCGCCGTTACGGACCAGAAACGGATAGATATACGCCGATTTGTTCTTCCCGCGCTTGTCATAATCGACTAATTGGCGTAATGCGAGATCCACACTCGGAGGCGATTTGGCCTGTTCGCTCAGATTTCTGTATTTGTTGAGAAGTTCTCCGAGCTTG
>NZ_NPEF01000051.1:7333-20655 GCF_002811955.1 Leptospira ellisii | reverse complement strand
GATACGCCGCATATCCGCAAACTCAAGGATACTACGCTTCCTCTGCTTACGAGGGGAATCATTCTTTATAAGGTCGCGGATTTTCAGGAGGCGCTGATCAATTTCGAACAGGCGCTAAAGGTTTATCCGGAGGATATCGTGTCCATTCTCTACCGCAAACGCTGCCAGGAATACATCGCCTCGCCGCCGACCGGAAACTGGATCGGGGTGCAGCATTTATTAGAAAAGTAAAATTTACTAATATTTAAACACGAACGCGATTCCGAGCTGGGTTCTATAGTCCCTCGAGGAAGGATACGGTCCGAGAGCGGACAAACTCGTGAGATACATCGCCGCCACTTCCTCCGGATCTGGCGCGATCCTCAGGATGGTCGCCCTTCCGAGTCCCGAAAGATTGGCTCTAGAATGAACGTTCGAATCTACGACCGTATGCGTCGCTTCCGAAATTCCAGCGGACAGGTTGATTCCGAATATTTCCGTCAGCTGGATATCGTATCCCATCTGCACTCTGTATCCTTTCATCATCGTATCGAAGGTTCCCTTTGCGTAGGAAGTGATCGGAATTCTGATATCCGGCTGAGACGTAGGATTGGCGGGATCCGTGGCGACTCCGTAAACGGTCTCGCGTGTGATGAAATTCTGCTCCTCGTCCTTGTAAAATCCGTGGTCTAATACGCTTTGAAAGTATTCCGCGCTGAAATAAATCCGTACCCCGTCCGCGACTTCCAGGCTGTAACTCAGTCCGAGAACGGCGTTCAGATACACTTCCGTATATTGAATCGTCTTATGGGAGAACGGATCCACTCGCGGGAATTCGAAGATCGTGTTCGCGTTCAAGGAGTTGATGCCGGAAACGGTCAGACGGGAATTGGAATTCAACTTCGCGATGTTGCCGTAAATATCGGCTCCGACCCGGATTCCCAGCGAAGAAAGAAACTTATTCGCTCCGGTGGCGAAGGGAAGAATGTCCCCCGAATAACCGATCCTCATCGTATCCAAACGGTTGCTTTGGTAATAATAATCGTTCGCGGAAATAGAAGTGTAGTTTGCGTTGGTGGGAGAACCGCTGACGAATTCGTATGCAGCGCTTTCATATTGCAGATTTTGAATATGATTGGATTTGAATCCGGCATAGGAAAAAAGAAGGTTACTTTTATAATACTTTCCTCCGGGAATCCCGTTTCTTCCGAGTTCGAATCCGATCCCTTTCATGTCGCCGATTTTCGGATCGGAAAGTTTCGAGGAATTGGATGCGGCCTGATTGATCAAAAAAGCCTGAGACATCAATAGGGCGTTCTGTATCGTTCCGGAATTGACCTGCGTTTGTGTGATTCTAAAAAAACCTTCCCTCCTGTGACGTTTCCAATCGTCCGCTACGGAAGAATCCTCCGCCGAAACGGAACCGAACGCAAATGCAAAACAAACCGCAAAACGCCAAATTCTTTGAAAAACCCTCATGATCCGACCCGACTCATTGTTTTCCGAATACGTTTTTTCCACCGCGGAATTCGGTCAATTCCCATTAAAAATACGAACCGGCCGCTGCGGAACGTTCCTTTCGAACGAGTTAAATTCCGAGAGGGCGTATTCTCGACGATCAAACAATCGTTGCCAAAGCCAATTCGATCGGAAAGATTGACTCCGAATCGTTTACTAATAGAAAAAAGGACTGGCTCTATATGATTTCTTATACGATCTATAAAATGCTACATATCTTCGGAATTCTTCTTCTGTTTACCGCGTTAGGCGGGGTTACCTTTCACGTTTGGAACGGAGGAAACCGGGAATTCTCCAATCGGAAGGTCATCGCCATCACACACGGAATCGGACTCTTTCTGATTTTACTCGGAGGTTTCGGAATGTTGGCCCGACTGGGAATCATCTGGCCTTGGCCGGGTTGGGTGATCGCGAAGTTCGCAATCTGGCTCGCATACGGCGGACTTCTTTCAGCGGTTTATAAAAAGCCTTCGTTTGCAAAGGTATTTTGGCTCGGCTTCCCCCTTTTGGGATTGCTCGTTTCTTATATCGTACTCTATAAACCTTTCTGAGGGAACGCCGCTTAAGGCGTTTACGAATCGTCAAAAAAGATATTCCAATCGAGGGAAAGAAGAGATGGCAAAAGCGTCCATATCCAAATCAGTTTCTAAAACAAAAAAAGATCCGTATATCAAATCGATCGCGGATTTCGTAGGATCCAGAGATCTTCCGCATCCGGTCGATCGTTTGGAGGACGTTCGTAAACGAGCGCGCAAATTCCGCGAAAAGATGCTTTCCGGTTCGCAGGTCGTTTTTTACAGATCGTACGATTTGGTCCGGGTTCCTTATCCTACGCGTTATGCGCTTTTGAACGCATACGGCCTTCCTACTCCGTATATGCATATCCTGAACCGTCTGTTCATCGTTCAATATAAAACCGGCGCGGGAATCAAAACGCTTCTTTTTTCCCCTTCGGATCTGGACGGAAACGCGGAAACTCCGTTTTTCAAACGTCTTGCGGAAAGTTTCGGCCCCTTCCAATCCATAGGTAAAAAGATCATAGCCCCGATTCTGAATACGGTCGAAGAATGTCTTCAGGACGCGGGTATCGCTCCGGAAAAGGTGGATTACATCTCCTACGATCATCTTCACACGCAGGACATCCGTAAATGGCTCGGTGCCAACGGAGAAAAAGGGTATTTCCCGAACGCGAAACTTCTCGTAATGCGGGAAGAATGGGATGCGGTGCAGGGTCTGCTTCCTCCGCAGGCGGATTGGTATTGTCCGAACGGCACGGGCGGAGTTTCCGGCGATCGTATCGTAATCTTAGACGGCGACGTGGAATTAGGACAAGGGATCGCGCTGATTCGAACACCGGGTCATACCTACGGAAATCATTCTCTTGTGGCGCATACTCCGGAAGGAATTTTCGTTTCGAGCGAAAACGGGGTCAGCGCGGACAGTTATTCCCCTCTGAAATCCAGAATCCCGGGCGTAAAAAAATACGCCAAGGCGACCGGTATGGAAGTGATCCTCAACGGAAATACTTTGGAAATAGGACTCGATCAATACATTTCCATGGTGCAGGAAAAGGAAATGGCGGGAATCTCCTCGCGTAACGGAGATTTTTACAACGTGATGCCTTCCTCCGAAATGACGAGTTATTGGCTGTTCCCGGGAACGGCTCCTACGTTCAGCTTCGGAAGATTGTCGTTCGGAACCCCGGTCGTATAACAAGGGCTTTACGGGAGAATATCATGATTCTATTGATTACCGGATGTGCGGGTGGGCTCGGAAAAAAACTGGCGGAGGATGCGTTCGCGGCGGGTCATTCGATTTTAATAACGGATATCAACGAAAAGGAACTCAAAAAATTCGCGGCGCCGTGGAAAAAGGAAACGGACCGAGTGCTCGTTTCCAAACTAGACGTCACTTCGCCCGCCGATTGGAAAAAAGTGATCGATCTCGCGTACAAAAAATGGGGAAGGTTGGACGTTCTTCTGAACGTAGCGGGATATCTTCTCCCCGGATACATCTACGAAGTTCCCGCGACGCAGATCGATCGTCATATGGACATCAACGCCAAGGGAGTGATGTACGGAACCAGGGAAGCCGCGATCCGTATGACGGAAGCGAAAGCCGGTCATATCGTAAACATCGCTTCTCTTGCGGGAGTGGCGCCGATCACAGGGATCGCGTTGTATTCGACTTCCAAATTTGCGGTTCGCGGTTTTTCGCTGGCGATCGCCCAGGAACTCAGAGCGAAAAACGTCTTCGTCACCGTCGTTTGTCCGGACGCGATCAAAACCCCGATGTTGGATCTGCAAAAAGACTACGAACAAGCGTCAATGACGTTTTCCGGAGACAAGGTTTTGACGGCGGAAGAGGTTTCGAAGATCGTTTTGGGCAAAGTGCTTTCCCGCAAACCTCTGGAGGTTTTGATTCCGCAGAGCAGGGGAATCCTCGCCAAAATAGGAAATCTTTTTCCGGCGTCCGCCGCCATCTTGGGTCCGATGTTGCGTAAGAAAGGTTTAAAAAAACAATCCACTTACGTGAAAGGATAACGGGAATCGAAGTCCGTTTTCGGTGTTAGAATTTTCCGAATCCGGTCGAAGTTCGATTTCTTAGGAACACTCGTATGCAAACCCGTTCACCGATGACCGTCGGTGTGATGGCCGGATACGCCACGGCGGAAATCGGCATCACAGCCGTAGAAGTATTGGCGCAGATTTATCTTTTGGAATTTTTTGTGAGCGCCGTAGGACTGAAAGCGTCCTTGGCGGGTTTGGCCTTGTCCTTGGCGGTTCTGTGGGACGCGATCTCGGATCCGTTGATGGGAACGATTTCGGATCGGACCAAAACCGAATTCGGCAAACGAAGACCTTATATTCTTGTTGGCGGCTTTTTGTTGGCGGCTTCGATTTATTGGATGTTTTCCCCGCCGCAACTCGAAACACAAACCGAAAAGTTCCTCTTCCTTTTGGGAATTTATTTGTTGGTCAATACAGCGATGACCATACTCGCGGTTCCGCATATCGCACTTGGCGGAGAAATGACCTTTGTTCCTTCGGAACGAACTCGGATTTTCGGTTGGCGATTTTTTTTCAGCAACGTTGGATTTATTCTGGTTCTGATTCTTCCCTCCATATTCTCCCAAATTTTTCCGTCGATCAACGAAGCCTCCCGACTTTTGATCACCCGCGGTTATACCGCAATCACCGTCGCGGGAATTTTGATTTTCACTTCGATTTTGACATTCTTTTGCACGAGAGGATGGGATCCTTCCGAGACGGAGCGCCACAACGATTCGAACTCTGGGGAAGTGCCCTTTCGATCGTATCCGAAAACGGAGACTGCAACAAGATCATCCGCCATTCGGACCTGGGCGAAAAATTTAAAAACCGTATTCAAAAACCTTTATTTTCTTCCGTTGATCATCGCGTTTATCATCGCTACGTTAGGCCGCACGTTCAATTCTTCGATCGTCAATTTATATTACAAATATAGAATACGTTTGACGGAAACCGAAATCGGACTTTGGATCCTACTTCCTTTCGTGATTTGTCTGATTCTTTCCATCTTTCTTTGGGTGTATCTATCCGGGAAGTTCGGCAAAAAGAAACCCGCGTTCTGGGGAATTTCCCTACTCGGAATCATGACCATGGTCGTTTATCCGCTTTTTCCGGAACGCGCCGTAGTTCCGATTTTTTTTACGGCGGTGTTCGGAGGTTTTTTCGCAGGGGCGGTTTTGTTGTTCGATTCCTTGGTCGCCGATATCGTCGATTACGACGAACTCAAAACCGGGCAAAAACGGGAAGGCTGGTTCTTTGGACTCTGGAAAATGGCCACAAAAACGGCTCGTGCACTCGGTTTAGGGCTCGGAGGATTTTTGTTGGGCGAAATCGGATATCAGGAAGGATCTCTAGAACAAATTCCGGAACTCGGATTTCGATTGTCGATTCTGTTCGGTCCCGTGGTAGGAGGTCTTTTTCTTTTAGGGGCTTTCGTTTTCCTCGCGATGCCTTTGACGGGAGAACGTCACGCTCGAATCCAATCTCTTCTTTTGCGAAAACGGAAAATCAGAAATAGAATTCGAACGTCGTAAGATCCTAACCGGTTTTGTATTTTTTACGGATGTTTCTGAGTGCGTCTTCCCTCGATTTTTCCCGAATCGCCGCCCTAAGATTCTTTTTAACGGGAATATAGGATTCCGTACTTGCAAGAGTTTTGTGACCCAAAAATTCCTTCACTTCATCCAAAGGAGCTCCGTCCGCAATCAGATGCAAAGCCCGACTGTGTCGTAACGTAAAAACGGTAACGGGACTTGCGATTCCGGAATTTCTTCCGATCTCGGAAATGATTCGTTCCACATTGCGGGAAGTGGTGTGCGATCCGTTCTGTTTACCGGGAAACAAATACGAGTTTGCGGAAACCAAAACTTCCTTTTCGTATTTTTTGATCAAAGAAACCAGTTCGGATTGGATCTCCAACGACCTGGTTTGGGAAGGCACGGTGGAACGGATCTGAATCATCTTCCGTTTTAGATCCAAGTGAGTCCACTTTAAGGAAATCAATTCCCCCACACGAAGTCCGCCGAAATAGACAAGACCGCACATCAATTCGTGTTTAGCGTTCGAGGAAGCGGTTTTGAGGATATTCTGCATTTCCTTATACGTGATCGCGTTCGGATTGTTGTATTCGCGGACCGGTCTCTGGAAATCCCGGAAAAGATCCATTTTCATCACGTCTTCGAAGAACATCTTCAAGGAACTTACGTTGATTTGAATGGTGGAAGAAGAGACCTTCTTCTTTTTCAGATGATCCATATACCGATTCAAATCCTTGATCGTGATCTTTTCGGCGGGTTTATCCGCAAAGTTCAGAAAGTCCACGTTGTATTTGAGATACGTATAAGCGGTAGCCTTCTTATAATTCCTCTGGCGGATGATTTTCACCAGTCTCTCGATCGAATGTTGATTCTTCTTAGGAGCTTCCAATTCTGTCATCTCTCTCTTCCCGAAAACGAAAGAATGGACAAAGTTAGTTGTCATTCCACGATTTCATTCTTCTTTTTTACGTATTTGAAAAAAAGAAATCAAATATTTCCAAATTGTGTCAATTCAATATTCGATTTTCTGGAGAATTCTGGAACAAATCTCTTCCACTTTCAAATCATCGATCGGAAGATAATAATCGGAAGCGTTTTGGTAGTGCGGCAGTCTGGTTTCCAATATGGAACGATAGGAGGTTACGGCGCTTAACGGAGGTCGGGTAGGGTCGTTTTGAATCTTTTCGACGAGCGCGTCCACAGATCGGGATAAACCGAAAACGATGGAAATCGACCGCAACAATTCGATCTTTCTTGAGCTGGGGATCTCAATTCCTTTGTCATCCAAATCAAATAGAATCCCACCTCCACAATCTAAGATAATTCCCTCCGAAGACTTCAACCTTTCTATAATTCGGTATTCCAATTCTCGAAAGGTCTTCCAATCCCCGTCCGTTCTGCGTATGAATTCGGGAATTGAGATTCCACCGAGTTCATACACGGCGATCATATCCGTGGACACTACGGGCATACCCGTCAGTTTGGAAAGTTTGCGGGAAACCTTGGATTTGCCGACCCCTCTGGGACCGATCAAGGAGACGTTTTTTTTCAAGCCTGGATCAACTCGCGGATGTGTTTCTGTATTTCCGGTAGCACCGTATAATACATCTGCAAGTCAGAATCCGATATTCCCAAAATCTGCAAAGCCTTATTGGAAACGGGAGAAGTCAATCCGGCGATGTCGATCCCGACCCCTGCGGTGATGGAAATCGCATGCGCAATATGGACCGTCGCCACCAATTCGGGGAATTCGGTCTCCTCTTCGGGACGGCTGTACTTCGCCGCGACATGGATGAGTTCCTTGGGAAAATTCCATTTTTCCAAAAGTTTCGCGCCTGCTTCTTCGTGTGTATATCCGAAATGTTTCTTTTCCAATTCGGAAAAAGTCGCGGTTTGATTTTTCATCTCCTCGCGCAGAGTCACGAGCACCGCGGGAAAAAAATCGGCGAGAACCACCTTACCGATGTTATGCAAAAGTCCGCCGGTGAACGCTAAATCCGATCCGATCTTCAGTTTTTTCTGTTCGCAGATGCGTTTGGACAGTTCGGCGACGGTGAGAGAATGAATCCAATTGTCGTCTCCGTCGAGTTGATATCCCTTAAGGTCCTTTTTTAAAATTCCCTTCGCCGCGGTAAGAAGGATGATGTCCTTTACGGTTTTGGTGCCTAAGGTCATCAGGGATTCCTGCACCGTTTTGATCGGTTTTGCGGCGCGGTAATACGCGGAGTTGGAAAGTTTGATCACCTCCGTGGTCAAACCGGGATCGTTCGAAATCTCCTTGGCCAAGTCGGGGATCGCTACGTCCTGATTTTGAACCATCTGCATCACTTTCGTTACCACGGAAGAAATGCGGGGAAGCTGGGCGTCGTTTAAGAAGAGTTGGTCTATCTTTTCTTTCATCTTTTCTTACCTGACCTTGTAGAGGTACTTTTCAAACCCCGCTTTTTTCAGCAACACCCGGCCGTCGTCGAGGTATAAACTGATCGTTCGCCCTTCGTTGCCGCCTACGTCCTCCACGATGAGTGGAATTTTACTTTGTTCTAAAATAGCTCTCGCAGTCAGAATATTCTGTTCTCCGATATTCTGAAGAAAACTGGATTGGACCCCTTTGAACATGGAGGCCCCTCCGAAGAGCCGCACGGAAAATTCTCCAGGATGACATCCCAATTCGTTCATTTTTTTTATAAGGAGGGGAATCGCGGTTTCCGCGTATTTAAGCGGATTTTTTTGGGAATCCTTCCCGCCCGGATCTTTGGACAACATAAAATGCGCCATCGCTCCGACCTTTTTTTCAGGGGCGTAGAATACGACTCCGATGCAGGAACCGAGAGTCGTTCTGAGAACTTCCGGAGACTGACCCGCCTGCAAATCCGCAATTCCTACGTTGATTATCTTCGTTCCTTTTCCCAGCATTTGTATCCAAATATCCCGGCGTTATATCTAGTTCTAAAAGAATATGCGAGACAGTATAAGGGCGTCTCTAATTCTTCAATACTTTTTTAGGACGGCGCAAAGAACCAAATACCACAAGGAGGAAAGCGGGGGTATAACGCCTAAAAACGGGAGAATTTCATTTTACTCGAAGATCCCGATTTCCTACACTGCTTTTGGAATGGCAAAAAAAACTCTCAAAGAAAAAACGAAGCCGGAACGTAAAAAGAAGGAAACGAATTCGGAACCGATTGAATCCTTCAAACTCGGCAAGGTTCCCGTTACGATCTTAGGAACGGCTCACATCAGCCAAAAAAGCATCGACGAAGTGCAAAGAATCATCCGTGCGGAAAAACCGGACACGATCTGCGTGGAACTCTGCAACTCCAGAATGCGATCCGTAAAGGACTCGGAACACTGGAAAAAACTGGATATATTCAAAGTTTTTAAAGAAAGAAAGATGTATCTCCTTCTTTCAAGCCTCATTCTTTCCGCATTCCAAAAAAAACTGGGCAAAGGTTCCATCCGCCCCGGCGACGAAATGAGAATGGCCATTTCGGAGGCGGAAAGGACAGGGGCGAGGGTGGTTCCCATCGACAGGGAGGTTTCCACCACTCTCAAACGCGCCTGGTGGAACATAGGGCTCTTCAACCGGATGTTCCTTCTTTCCGCTCTGATCACTTCCTTATTCGTACGCGAGGACATCTCCGAAGAGAAGATCGAAGAGATGAAATCGGAGGACGTGTTGAAGGATCTATTCTCCCAGCTTCCGAAACGTTACGAATCCATCAAAAACGTGATCATCGACGAACGAGATTCCTATCTGGCGCAGAGGATACGCGAGGCCGCACGGGAAGGTAAAAAAGTTTTTGCGGTCGTGGGTGCGGGACATCTTCAGGGTATCATGGGCCATATCCACGAGGAAAAGGACATTTCCGAACTGGATCATCTTCCGCAAAAAACGGCTCTGGATCGCTGGAAAGGACTTTTGGTTCCCGGAATCTTTCTGGCGCTCATTCTCACCGTGTTTTACTTCGGAGGAAGGCAACAAGGTCAGGAGTTCGTCCTGCGCTGGATTTTGGTCAAAGGCGCCTTGGCCGCGTTAGGCGCCATCATCGCGCTGGCGCATCCTCTTTCGGTGATCCTCGCGTTTTTGGCTGCGCCGGTGGGGAATTTTAATCCGGTGATCAAACCCGGTTGGGTGGCGGCTTTGACCGAATCGTGGTTGCGAAAACCTCTCGTGGAGGATTTCGAACGGATCGGTCAGGACTCCGAACACTGGAAAGGTTATTGGAAGAACAACGTGATCCGCATCTTTATGGTGTTCATGCTTCCCCAAATCGGAAGCAGCATAGGAACGTTCATCGTCACCGCGGATTTGTTCCGAATTCTCAAAGGATTTTTGTGAGGTTTCCGCTCCGAAACGGTAAGATCGTATTTTGTACGGTTCTGTTTTTTTTCGGAGCGTTTTCCCTTTCCGCACAAACCTCTACGCAAGTTTCCGAATTCCTTCCGGAAGTGATCATGGAAGGAATCGACCTTCAACCGTATCTAACGTATTACGAGGACAAAAGCGGACGGGCGTCCTTTCCCGAAATCCAGAAAACGTTCCGTTCCGGAAAATCGATTCCGTTGTTCAACAACAGTCTGGGTTATTCCGATTCCGCGTTTTGGATCCGGCTTCCCGTCGCCAATCCCGAAAAGGCCACGAGAAACTGGGTACTTCAATACGGCTACAGCCTGATCGATTCGCTGCAATTGTATTCGGTGCGGAACGGCCCCCTGCCTTTGGTGATCTCCGGAGACGAACTTCCGTTCTCCTCCCGTTTGACGGAGAACCGCAACTTCCCGTTTCAACTCAACGAACCGCCCCTCTCCAAAAACGATTATTACCTGAGGATCCAATCCAAAAGTTCCGTCGTAATTCCGCTTTCCGCGTTTTCCAGGACCGAGTTCCTCGAATACAGCGCCAAAGAATACACCGCATTGGGTTTTTATTACGGAACGATGGCGGTGATGTTCGTATACAATCTCTTCCTGCTGATCACGACTCGGGATAAAAGTTATCTTTATTACAGTATATTCATATTTTTTGATATACTTTTCGAAACCACACTGAACGGACTTTCGTTCCAGTTTTTCTGGCCGGACTATCCTGCGTGGGGGAACGTTTCGCTTCCTTTTTTCATGTTCTGCGCCTACCTGGCGGCCTGTCTGTTCGGAAAATCGTTTTTGGAATCGGAGACCACTACGCCGATCACGGATAAATTCTATTATCCGGTCATGGGTCTGTCGCTGATCGGCTGCGTCGGTTCCCTGACTTTTTTCAGTTATACGTTCAGCGTCGTTTCGAGTATCGTGGTGCTTTTACTCGTCCTTTTTTTACTTCTCGTAAACAGTCTGCAGTGCGTTTGGAAGGGGCACAGACCGGCGAAATTCTTTTTGACCGCTTGGTCCGTCCTCATCCTGGGAAGTTTTTTATACGCGATGAAGGCGTTCGGAATTTTCCCGGATAACTTCTTCACACAATGGGGTCTGCAGATCGGCTCCGCGATCGAAGTGGCGCTTTTATCCTTCGGACTCGCGGATAGAATCAAACAACTTTCCCTCGAGTTGGAAATCCAAGCCGAAACGTTGAGCGTGCTGAAATCGAGACAGGAACAAACCGCGATCCAATACAAAAATCTGTACGAAGGAGAGGAGGATTTTCTTTTCAACCTCGATTCCAACGGAAACATCACCGGGGCGAACCGATCGATCTCCACTTTTTTGGGATTCAAACCGCAGGACGTCGTCGGAAAGAATTTTCTGGAATTGATGTACAACACCGGCGGCCTCGAAGACGCATTCAAAAAATTGTATGTGATGGAACGGATGGAGGAGCTTTCCGCGACCGGGAAACCCGCCTACTTCCGGGCCGATTTTCTGCAAAAATATCTGAAGGAACCGAAAGAACTCCAAGTCCGTCTTCAGATTCTCGAACACGAAACGGGAAGGGAGATACTCGGAAGGGCGTACGAACCGGATCAAGATCTGATGGGAAGGTTTTTGGACGAGGAACGGATCGTGTTCTCCGTGAACAACTATCTGCAGAACGCGGAGCTTCTGAGTCAAAGACTGACGTTCAATCTCGTACGGTTTACGGATCCGGCGATCGCCCTTTCTATCCGAACCAGTCTGCGCGAGATGTTGATCAACGCGATCGAACACGGAAATTTAAACATCTCCAACGAGGACAAGGCGAGGGCCTTAAAAAACGGAACCTACTTTCAATTCATTTTGGCCAGACAAAACGATCCGTATTACAGGGATAAAAAAATTATCGTGGAATATTTTCTTTCCGGACAGAAAGTGGGGTACAGGATCACGGACGAAGGCAAGGGATTCAACCACGCGAGAACGGTGCGTAACGCACTTTCCAAAACCGGCGACTCGACCTCCCTGCAGACGAGAGGAATCGCGTTTGCGCTTTCCACGTTCGACGTGGTCCGATTCAATTCCACCGGGAACCGGGTTACCTTGGTGAAACATTTTTGACATGAAACATAAGAATTTTATAATTTTCTTTACGATAGCCGTCTTGGTTTTTTCCGCCTGCGCGCGGCAAGGCCGTTCCGCAAAACGGGAACTTCCCAAACCGCTCGCCGCCATCCTTTCGGAAACCGCGGAATCCGTCAAAAAACAGATTCAAACCGGTAAGAACACGTATTTTCCGGGGAGAAAATCCCCGCTCAAACTCGCCGTATTACCATTGTTAAACGAAAGCGGCAACGTCACTTCCTTGGGCGCCGGAATCGCCCGTCAACTTCTTCCGATTTTGAACGAGCCGGATCGGATCGTTCTCGTGGAAAAGTCCCAACTCGACCGGTTGATCGACGAACAGAGTTTTCAAAAAACGGGACTCGTACTTTCCGGGGAATCCCTGGAAATAGGAAAACTTTCCGGCGCGGATCTGCTTTTGCTCGGAACGGTTCAATTCGACGACCAACTCTTCCGTCTGCAGATTCGAGTGGTCTCCTTACAATCGGGGGAAATTCTCGCCGTATCCGAATCGGTATTCGATTCGGACGATGCGCTTTACAACCAATCGAGGGAAATTCTAAAACGTTAGACGACTTCGAGGAACGGTCGCCCTTGCGTCCGTCGCCCGGATTTTCCGAAACTCGGCGAGGAGGGGCGCGGTTCCCTTAACGTTTTTTCTTTTTTTTAGGAAGCGGTTTCGACTGACGTATCTGTTTTGCGGAACGTGCGGCGACGGCGGTCTTCTTGGTTTTGCCGGCAGGTCCGGACGATTTTCTCGCGGAAACGGATTTCGTCTTCGTTTTGACTTTGGTCTTTGACGATTTCGATTTCGCCTTCGAACCGGAAACTGCGCGGTTCCGATCTCCTTTTAAAGACTTGGAACCGGTTTCGTTTTTCGCGGACGAGGAAGTAAGAGCGGCGACCCGTTTTAATTCTTGAGAAGCGGCGCTCGGGTAATAGTGCGTCAAAAATTCCAGAATGGTTCTTATATTCTCGCTTTTACGGACTTGATTGAAATTGCCGGGAATGTCGAACCAAAGATCCCGTTCCTCTCCGTAGACGGAAGAGGACGCCGGTAAAAAAATAAATTCCCGAAACGGCGCAAGAGGATGAAAACGATCCATAAACAGAAAGGTCTTAAACAATTCCTTAAGATACGCGGAACCGTAACGAAGTCCGGCGGCGGGCCAGATCCAAAAAAGATGACTTCCACGAAACGGGGTTCCCAACGTCACCAGACCTCGAATCTTCTGACGGCTTCGATCCGGCAGCAGAAGAGTCAAAA
>NZ_NPEF01000051.1:0-7319 GCF_002811955.1 Leptospira ellisii | reverse complement strand
GTATTGTGTGCGAGTAAAACGGATTTTGGGGGAATCTCATCCATCTGTTTGGCCAAAGTTTCCACCGCCTTACGTGTGTTTAGAAAAACGGGAGGAAGTTTTAGGATCCTAGGTTGATATCCCTCACGCTGCAGTTCGGAGCATAACTTGGAATAAAACAGAGGACCCGAAAAAAATCCGGTGACGACGTAAATGTCCCCCCGAGACAGATTGGGGTCCTTTGCGGAAGGAATCAACGAGAGTATTACGGAAACGATAAATTCCAAAATTTCGGAAAGAAAATAGAAAAGTGTGCGTAAGGTCGAAACGATTTTTTTCATGAGAATGGCTTGAAGTTATGGGGTGAAAAGACGAGACTGTCAGAGTCTTTCATGAAAACAAAGAAGCTGATACTTTCCTTATGGATTTTTTTTATCCTTCCCTCCGCTGTCCATTCAAATATCCCGAGTCACGCCGTGATGGAGAAAAATTTCAAGGAAGCCTGGGGAAAATTATTTCCGGTGACTTATACGAAACTTCTCAAAAAGGATTTAACCGGCAAGGGAGTTTTGGTGTATAAAAAAACTCCGGAAAGAACCGTTTATATCTATACGTATCTCGTGTTTTTACCTTTGTATTCGGAAAACGAGGAAACACCCAAGGAAGTTCCGGGCAAAGGAAGGGAGGTTCGGACGAAGTTGATCTACGAACCGACCCATCCCAGCGAAAAATATTCGATCGAGTTCACGGAGTTCGACGAGCAGTACAACGGTAGATCGGTGGTAAGATGGATTCGATAAAATTAAAATCGGAAGAATCGATTCGGAGCAAGATGCACGCCGAAGGGATGTCCGAAACCTTCATTCTTGATTTTCTCAAAAAAACGGAACAGGTACACAACGGAGAAACCGGTATGGTGCGTTGGGAGGAAGTGGGTGATCTCGATCCGCAAACGGACGAAATCCCTCTGGAAGAAATCGAACGGGAATTCTCCCCCGATCCGTCCGTCTTGAAACATCTCGTCGTCATCAAACTGAACGGAGGTTTGGGAACCTCGATGGGATTGTCGGGACCTAAATCCTTGATCCCACTCAAAAACGGAATGTCCTTTCTGGAGATCTTCGCCAAACAATCCCAGATTTTGGAGAAAAAATACGACGTCTCCGTGCCCTTGATCCTGATGGACAGCTTCAACACGCAAAAGGAAAGCCGGGCGGAATTGGAGCGGATCGGTTTTCGTCAGAAATTCCCGACCTCTTTCCTACAACACAAGGTCCCCCGTCTTTTAAAAGAGAACCTAACACCGATTACATGCAAAAATCCGGACGACGAATGGTGCCCTCCCGGTCACGGAGACATCTGGATTTCGCTTTTGGAAACGGGACTTCTGGATCAGCTGATCTCACACGGTTATAAGGTGGCTTTCGTTTCCAACGGAGACAATCTCGGAGCCACGGTTCATCCGGGGATTCTCGCGTATATGCTTCGGGAAAAATTGGAATTCTGCATGGAGATGACTCCGAAAACCCTCGCGGACAAAAAGGGCGGGGCCATCTACCGCAGAATCGTATCCGGAAAACCGGAGAATTATCAACTTCTGGAAACGGCGCAGGTCCCTTCGGATCACATGCACGAGTTCGAAGGTTTGGGAAAATTCAGGACCTTTTCCACGAACAACCTTTGGATCGATCTGGAAGCGCTTCGTTCCCGGTTGCTTCAGGGAGAATTCGAACTGTCTCTCATCGTAAATCCCAAAACCGTGGACGGAAACGAAGTGTTCCAATTGGAAACGGCGATGGGTTCCGCGATCCGCAACTTCAAACGCGTCAAGGGAATCATCATTCCCCGGGACCGTTTTGCGCCCGTCAAAAAATGCGAGGACTATCTCGCGCGAAGATCGGATGCATACACTTTGCTCGAGAATTTTTCGATCACTATGTCCGAAGAACGGAAAAAACTCGGACTCGGAGAGATCCTGATTCAACTCGACGATCACTTCTACAAGAAGATCGGGGACTTTCAAAAACTGTTCCCCGAAATTCCCTCTTTGGTGCGATGCACCTCGCTCACCGTAAAAGGAGAAGTGCTCTTCGACCGTAAGGTAACGCTTGTGGGCGACGTGACGATCGAGAACCCCGGACCGGAGATACGTTCGATTTCGGAATTGGGGGTTGATTCCCTGGAAGGGAGAAAATATTCCTTTTAGGCTTTACAAGGGAAATCCTCCGTCGGATCTTTTTCTCAGGAGAACGTCTTCCTCCCGTACAACGTTTCCGCAGGGACGATCGAAGCGGTCGAAAAAATTTCCCGAAAAAAACGAAGGTTGGTAAAGACGAGCTGCGAATTATAACAAACGTTCTTGGACCGCGGTCCGTTACGGACCGTTCTTTTGAAAACAAAGGCTGAAATGACAACTTCTAAAAGTCCTAAGATTCGTTCCTTTGACGAAGGGGAAATCGAACAGTTCAAGAACGTATTCATCAACGAAAACCGAGGCAAACCGATCGTCCTGCTTCGGTTTCAGGATATCAAATCCCTTTCCTTTCTCGATTTCCTCCAATTGGTACCGCTCAAAATTTCGGAACTGAATCCCGACGCGGAAAATCGTTATTCGTATTATTGTTACGGGGATAAAAAAAGTCTGCTCATCGGAGTGGCCCCGGTTCAAAGCGTAGGCTTGAACGGCTTTTTGAATTTCGATTCCGTTTTGGGAAGGTTCCGAGAGGTTTCGATCAAAAGCGGAACGATGAACTTCGACTTCGGCATCGCGAGAACACAATGCAATTACATCTCCTACGTGGACGAAATTTTCCACGAGCTCGAGGTTTCCTCCCTCAAAAATCTTAAGGACAATCTGATCCGCTGGAGTTGGACGTATTTGAACCGGGTCAACGATTACTTCGCCGGAGAAAAAGCGGACGCGGTCATCCAGCCGATCATCCACTACAATCATAAAACCCATACGTATTCCATGAAGGGCGGAGAGGTTTTTGTGGGAGGAGAGGCTTACGCCGGTTATGCGGATCTGATCCGGGATATTCCGCACGACCAGGATCTGAACCGGATAGAACTTCTGATCCTCGAAAAACTCACGATGTGCTGCAACGGAGCCCCGGGTCTTTTGAAATTCAACATTTCGCCGCAAACGCTCATCGACACGTTCGATACGGACGAAAAAGTGACTCGGTTCCACAATCTTCTTCTCAACCAAAATCTGAACCCGGCTCTCGTGAGAATGGAACTGATAGAAAAACCCTACGAAGAGGTGGACATCACCCTAAAGAGCGTCTGCAAACGTTTTTGGAATTTCGGAATCAGTTTCGCGGCGGACGACTTCGGCGTCAAAAGTCAAAGCCATCAGATCGTGCTCGATCTCGGAGAGATGATCAAGGAATTCAAACTGGATCCCATCAGCTTTAAGTTCAAGGCGGATCAGGATCTGACGAAATTTCTGGATAATCTTGCGTTCATCGATTATTGCAGAAGACTTTCGGACAACCGGGAAGCGATCATCACCGCCGAGGCTCTGGAAGACATCGATTCCCTTAATTTTCTGATCACACACCAAGTGTATTACTTTCAGGCGAACCTATTCTGCACCAAAATTTCGATCCAGGAATACAAGGAAATCTTTCACGATATGCAGAATCTTCCGGAGTCCGTGGTCCATAAGATCCTTAATTCGGAGGAGCTGTTGCAGAAGTTGAAGGAGAAGGGGAATATTTTCAAGTTGTCCAAGGACTTGGGATTGATTCCCGCTTAGATCGGCTGCAAGCGCGTCTAACGTTCTTGACGTCTTCCCGGCGTGATCCGGGTTTTTTCCGGTTATCCTTTATACGCGAAGCGAACCGCGGAATCCTCTCGCCGCATAATAAGATTCGGCGCCGTTGTGATATACGAAAACACTGTCATAACGTCGATCGGCGAAAAGGGCGCCGCCTAATTTTCTGATCTCCGGCGGAGTCAATATCCAGCTCGACGTTTTCGTGTCGAATTCCCCGAGTTTTTGCAACTCTCGATACTCCTCTTCGATCAATAGTTTCACTCCGATGTCGGCAGCCATATCGATCACGTTGTATTGCGGAGGATGATCCTTTCGGGATTCCAACGCCTTACGATCGTAACAAAGGCTTCGTCTTCCTTTCGGACTTTCCGCCGAACAATCGTAAAAGACGTATTCTCCCGTCTTTTTATCGTATCGGACTACGTCCGGTTCTCCGCCCGTTCTTTCCATCTCCCCGAGCGACCACAACGCTTCGGGTTTCGCCTCCAGCTTTTTCCGCACTTGAACCCATTGGATTCCCTTGTGCCGGTTTTCGTTTTTTTCAAAACGAACCTTTAAGATCCGGAGTAACGTTTCGGTTTCTTCGGAGGAAAGTCCTTTCTTTTTGTTTTTCACTTACTTAGGAATTCTCCGAGATGATCTTATTTCTTTTAGTCATAAAACCGCCTTTCGCGTCCGTGTCCGATCATTCCTTTAAGAAGGAGAGATTGGATTTCTGATTCACGATCGAAGGATCCTTCATGGTTACGGATAACGCGTCCCCTGATTTTTCGATTTCGATCCGGAATTTCCCGTCCTTATCGATGATCGGGGATTCTTCCACGTATTTGCCTTCGAATATCTTCTTTTTGTTGAACTTGACGACGTAGTTCACGTTATCCGCGCTTTCGATCTCCAAAAGCACCTGGCTGACTCCGTTGTTTCCGTCCCAAGCCATCGCGGTCCAGGGTCCTTTGAACTTTTCCAAACTGGAATCGCCGCCGAAGGTCCTCTTTTTGGGAGCGGTCAGCGCCTTGGAAATAACGGCGGATGCGGGAAGCGAATAATCGCTTTCTCCTCCCAGATCCGATTTGGAGGTGATCGAATAAAGAAAAATCGTCTCCGTTTCGGGAACGTCCGCGACGTACGCGGTCTTCGTTCCGGAAGACGCGAGAAAGTTCCACTTGGATTCCCCGCGCTTCTTACGAAAAATGTAATATTCGGACGCTTCTTTCACCTTATCCCAGGTCAGCGAAATTTTGGAATTTTTGGAATCCAAAATCCCTTTTACGTTTTCGGGAGAGGAGAGTTTGACCCCGCGTTGTTTATTCGGATCCGTATAACCGTAGGCGAGAGTGGAGAACGGACCGTTTTTGCCTTCGGGATTGACCGCGGTCACGGAATAATACGCGTAACGGGAAGGAAGATTTTCATCCACGTACTCCTCGTTTGCGGTTTCGGAAATCTTCTCCCATGCGCCTCCGCCGATCCAACCCGATTTGACGTAACGGAAAACGAGATATTTGGAAGCGCCGGAAACCTTTCTCCAATGAAGTTCGATTTTACCCTGATACGCGCCTCTCGAAGCCGTCAAACCGATCGGTTTTGCGGGAGGGGTTTTGGGTTGTGCGGTAAAACCGCTGGCAGCGTCCGAAGGTTCTCCGGTTTTTCCGTTTAACTTCGCTGAGACGACGTAGATTTCCAGGATCCCTTTTTTGGCGGCGGAAGCGTCCACGTACGAATTGATCTTGGAATTCCCGATCGCAACGTATCGTTTCTGGGTTTTATTCCATTTAAAAATCTGATATTCGGAGGAAGTTTCCCCCGGTTCCCAACCGAGTTCCACCTTGTTATCGAATTGTCCCTGCGAGGCTTTGAGTCCCAGAATTTTCGGAGGAGGTTTCAGTTCCTCGGTTTTGGCGAAACCGACCGTTTCTCCGGGGGATAAATCGGAAGAGGAAGTATCCGTAAGAGTGAGAATCTTGTATTTGTAGGCAAGATTAGGCTGCACTCCGTCGTCGTTAAAACTGTTCGTAGCGGAAAGTCCGATTCTTGAAAAACCGGAATCGCCCGGAGCCTTACGATGAATTTCATATCCGACCGCGCCGGGAACGATCTCCCAATTGATCAGAACCTTATCGGAAAAACTTCCCTGAGAAGCGGTGATCGAAGACGGAGGAATCGGATTGGAATCGGAAGCCGCCGTCGTCGGATCCGGTACGGAAGAATCCGGTTTGCCCTGATCGACCGTCGCTTCCACCTGATCCACCATCACGAACGCACCCTGGCAGATTTTCGTAAACCATCGATAATCGATGTAGCCGTATCCGCGGTCCCCCCATTCGGTTCCCCAAGAGTTGATGAACTTAACCGCGTTTTTGGAATCGTCGTAACCGACGATGGCGATCGCATGACCGCCGTAGGTTTTACCCGTGCCTTCCTTATAAATCTGAGAACCTTTAAGATTAAAGAAATTCTCATATACGAGAACTCCCGCGACGACGGGTCTTCCCGAGGATAACTGGGCCTTTACTTCGTTCAGGTCCGCCGTTTTCACCCGCAAGAATTCCTTCGCTTTGTATTTGGAAGCGGCCGCGATCGCCGCCTGAGAAGGACGAGCCCGGTAGTCGGCCGCGTTATACGGCATCGTTTCCCAAGGCGCGGCTCCCATTTCCACCATGACGCGCATCGCGTCGGAGATCAAAGACCCGTTGTCCCTTCCTCCGTTGATCTGATTGTATATGAATGCCGGAGAAAAAATTTTCGCGTAATCCGGGCTTCCGTCGGAGGAGCGGAGGGACCAGGTTTTGGAATCCTTTCTTTCGACGTATTCCTGAAAACTTTTTACCGCGTACGCCGTGGACCAAGCGACACAACTTCCCTGTTCCCCCTGATTTCCGACGGGAGGCATGGACGAGGAAAGATCCACGCTGGAGGAAAGACTTCTATGGGAAAGTCCGTACGGATTCGTATCCTTCAGCGAGGAAAGAAGGTCGGAGGATTCCTGCTTCATTCCCAAGGAACGGAAGGAGGGTTGCGCATGAACGGAGACGCCGGCGACCAAAGATAAGACGACGGCTAAAACAGAATATCTTAAAATTCTCATATACTTTCCTCGGATTTACTTTTGATCCTGGATGATCTCCCGGATTTTATCTTCCGTTTCCCGGGCGTATTCCTTAAACGCGAACGGATGCGGTTCGTAAAGCGCTATCAGCTGGGATTCGTTTCCTTTGCTGTCCTTGACCGTTTTCCGAATCAAAAAAAGAACGTAGTCCCCTTCGGGAGGAGCAGCACGCAGCCATTTACCGAGAAACTCCGGAAAAATCATAAATCCGATTTCGAACTTTGCGGGAAGTTTTTCCGCGCCCTTCCAAGGTTTCAGAATTTCCACGGTGGCGGTCACGGAAACGGAGGTTTCGGAAATTTTTTTCTCGCGCACGTTGGTGATTCTGGATAAGGCGATATAGTCGGAATTCCGCACCTGCGTTTCGAGCGAAGGCGGAACGGGAAGCGGCAAAAACCTGTTTGGATCAGGCGCCGGATCTACCCACTCCGTTGACGGAAGTGGAGATCG
>NZ_NPEF01000509.1 GCF_002811955.1 Leptospira ellisii | reverse complement strand
TTTATTAAGAATAAAACGAAATAGCAAGTATAGGAAATTTGAATATTATATTAACTTAACATTTTTATCTTATTTCTCAATCGTCATTTTAGGTTGTAAAGCAGTAGAAATTCGGGAACCGGGAAATTTTTCGTATACACCCACCTGGAACTATCATTTAATTATCGGTTATTGTTGTTTTTACATTCTTATCTCTTGCATTAAAGCTCTTATTTCAATTTTTAAAAGCCGTGCAGATGAACGGGTTAAGGCTTTTTTACTATTTTCCGGCATTATTATTTCTCTATCCGTTTCAATGATTTTCGTTTATATATTGCCGTTGCTTGGATACTTTTTAGCATCTAAATCTGCCTTTGGTATCATCATTGCCTCAACTTTATGGACGATTGCAATTTTACATTACGACGCCTTTAGCATACGTGAGAGTATTTTGGAAGGGAACTCGATTCCTATCTTAACTCGATTATCCTCCTCTTTTTTCTTAGCTTTGTTCAGGATTTTAGATCCAAGCGAATATTATATGAGACTTCTCATCAGCAAGGCAAATGTCGTTTTAAATGTTGCTTCTAAAAATCACGAACTCGCAATGCAAACGGACTTAGAAAAATTTGAGCGCGCCGAAATAGTGGCCGGAATCTATCAGAATCGAATCAAGTAAGTATTCGTTTTTGCAATCAAATACATCGGCGTCCTCACTACACAGCTATACCGATAAAAGACCAAAAACCGATCCTTCTTTTTAAGTCGCGGGCTAGTCCGGTTTTTTGAGCAGGGTCCAAATTCCCTCCGACTCGATGTTTTTTTCTTCGATTAGGTTTTTCAGTTCGGAAATATCTTTTTTCATCGGTTCCGGCGCGGAGAGACGTTCCAATTCGCGGAACGTCTGCCTGGCTTCCGAAAGACGATCCAGTTTCAACTGGCAATAGGAGATCGCGTATAAGGAGACTACGTCGGAGCGCTCCTGCTCCGGTACGGAAAGATACAGTTCTAGGGCCTTGGCGTAATTTCCGGTTCCCGTGTACAGCGAGGCTAGATTCTTTTTGGCGCCTGAGTTGTT
>NZ_NPEF01000508.1 GCF_002811955.1 Leptospira ellisii | reverse complement strand
GGAATCCGGATCTACAGAACCAACGCGGCCAATCCGGCTTCGTCCTCCGCGTCCTGGACGCAGGTCGCCGGAAACGGACTTACGGATACGACGAACGTTCAGCAGATATTCTCCGCGGTTTCCGTCCCTTCGGGAGGAATCAATTATCTCTACGTGAGCGTGGGCAAAAACGGAGTTCCCGTGCGGACTTACAGACAACAGAACTAAGAAGATTCAAAATGAAGAATATAATAAAAACAAAAAATTCGAAACTGACTTTCAGATTCCCCTACGAGGTTGCCGGCTTGAAGTTGTATCAATGCCTGATCCGGATTTTTCTGCTGTCGGCGTTCTGCATCTTCTTCTTCGAGGAATGTAGACACGCATGGGTTCGGTTTCCGCAGAATCCGCCCCAACCTTGTCAGATCTATCAGCAATCCAACGAATGCAAACGCGCTTTGGAGGAACAGAAATCCAAACAGGGGGAGCCGGGTAAAATCCACACGATCCGTCAGAAATATTATTTCTTCGGATTGTATCCGAAGGAGCAGGTCGTCGACGCATCCAAATTCTGCCCGGAAGGTCCCAAATCCGCGCATCAATTCACCTCGTTTTGGGACGCGTTGTGGGAGCAGCTCACCTTCACCGTTTATTCTCCCCAGACTTTGGAGTTGGAATGTTATCCCTAAATCGAATCTTGATCTTATCCTTACTTTATGCGTTCGTATGCGGTTGTCATTCGACCGTGATCATACATAAGGAAAACGCCAAACCACTATCCGGTTCGCACGTTCCTCCGGTTCCGGATAAACGTGCGGTGCAGGCCAATACTTTGTTCGGAATTTATTCCTTATCCGACAGCGAGATGGCGTCGTGTCAGGACGTTCCCGGAGAAGTGAAGATGGTCCGTGCGATCCGTGATTCCCTCATCCACTTCGTGATCGGACCGTTTTACACGACGAAAACAGTGGAAGTGTATTGTCCTCCCGGCAAAAAGAAGGAGGACAAAGAGGATAAATTCGCCGAAACCAAAACGGCGCCGAAAGAGGAAGCGAAACAAAATCCTTCTCCCGAGAACGC
>NZ_NPEF01000507.1 GCF_002811955.1 Leptospira ellisii | reverse complement strand
CGGATCATCCCACCGCGGATCCGAGAGTCGTTCCGAACGCGAAAAAACATTCACAAATCACGTATGAAGAGATGCTCGAGCTTGCGAGTTTAGGCGCGGGGGTGCTTCATTCCCGCAGCGTCGAACTCGGAATGAACTACGACGTGGTCATTCACGTTCGATCCAGTTTCAACGAAAACCAAGGGACTCTCGTAGTGAGCGAGGACAAAATTATGGAAAAATTGAAAGTCAGCGGAGTTACCGCGAAGAGCGATCAAGCGAGAATCACCATCGCGGGAGTTCCCGACAAACCGGGGTTAGCCGCGGGACTTTTCGGAGAATTGAGTTCCAAACATATTCTCGTGGACATGATCGTCCAGTCTTCCCCGCATAACGGAATCAATACGATCTCGTTCACCATTCCCAAAAAGGACGTGGCCGAAGCGAAACCGATCCTCCAATCCTTTTCCAAAAACCAAAACGCGAAAGATCCGGAGATCAACGAAAACATCGCGATCGTTTCTGCGGTCGGCGTGGGAATGAAATCGCACGTGGGAGTCGCGGCGGGAATGTTCAAAGCCCTCGCCGATAACGGAATCAACATAGAAATGATCTCCACTTCCGAAATCAAAATTTCCTGCGTCATTCCGGAAGATCAGGCCAAAACAGCAGTCAATAAAATTCACGACGTTTTCGGTCTTTCCGCTTAATCGACCGAACGGACAAACCGAAACCGCGAGCTTCGCTTCGATGAAATCGATCGAAGAACGCGGTTTCTTTTTTTGGAAAAACCTCGAACGTTTTCCTGAAAACGTTTCCATGCGACATAGGAACCTAAGGATTGCGATCGTTTCGAATTCACACAAAAGTGGTTAATTTTTTATAAGTTGGCAATATTTTGTTCGTGCATTTCGTCCCATTGTCCTTTAGTCTTCTTTTCCTGTTCATAAAGTAATAGGTCCGGAGCTTGACCATGAGCATTCGATTTCGAATTTCCCTCTATCTTTCGATCGTTCTTTTTATCGGGTTCAGCGTTTTGGCGGGAATCAATTCCTATACCGCTTATCAAAACTTAAAAAAGGAAGTCGTG
>NZ_NPEF01000506.1 GCF_002811955.1 Leptospira ellisii | reverse complement strand
AAACCATTTTAGAAGGGATTTGGGTTTTAACATACGGATGCCAGCAGGATCCAACTCCCAATCCAGTAGCCTGGTTGATCATCAGCAACAATCGAGATATAATTTCCTGTCTACAAGCGTCGAGCACGGTCACCAAAGGATTGCTGATAAAAGGACAACCCGAAGGAAATTATCGGATCGATTGGCAGCAGGGACCGCCTTCCACCGCTCAATATCCCGTAACACAATGGAATTTATTTGGCGTAACCACCCAAGGAAGCACCAATTGTTACGCAAGAGTAAGAAATCCCGCCAATAACCCTCCCCCGTTCTGCAAGTAAGGAGTCGCGGTAAAGTTGAGAAAGTATCCGGGGAAATAATAATTTTCTCCGGATACTTTCTCTCGATATGTAAACGCCAATCCGCACTTCCGAATATCTTTTAAATCCCTTCGCTCATCCCGATCCATACGATAAATTTGATCTTGAGTAAAATGCGCGAAACCGTTCTTTTGACGTTATCGTTGTAAACTCAATTGATAATCACGTTCTGCAAAAGGACGATCGAATGAAATAAATTATTATCCTACTGAAAAACTCCGACTAAATGCCATTGACGCGCGTGAGTTCTCGTTTCGAAATTAAGTCGTAATTTATTTTTATAAGGAACTTGATCATGAGAAAAATTATTGTACTCGAATTTCTAACTCTTGACGGCGTCATACAAGCCGGAGGCGGTCCGGAAGAGGACACCAGCGGGAACTTTATTTATGGCGGGTGGCAAGTTCCGCATTCGGATGATGTGATCGGAGCTATTATGAAAAAGCAGATGAGCATGCCGTTTGATCTATTGTTAGGGCGCAAGACATTTGAAATCTGGGCGCCTTACTGGCCGCAACATTCGGATTTCTGGCCCGGTGTAATGACGGCTACTAAATACGTAGCGTCGAACACCATGACTTCTCACGAATGGAAACCCTCCGTATTTTTAAACGGAAACATCGCCGAGAAAATAGGTAAACTCAAGCAAGAGGAAGGGGAACCGATTCCGAGGAAAACATTTTGAAGCGGATTCGAAACGGCAAATTGGAACTGAGCCGCCGGG
>NZ_NPEF01000505.1 GCF_002811955.1 Leptospira ellisii | reverse complement strand
GCCGTTCTTTCCTCAAGCGCCGGTATGGAGAACGCGAATCCTATGAACTCCATTAGTAAATAAAAATATTTGAATAAACCCAGATTGAGTAGATTCAAAACGACGGCGGACTTGACGTACCAGGTTTTTTCGCGGAAGTAAGCGTATAACGCCCAATTGGCGATCACCACCGCGGCCAAATGCAGCAGAAAATTGAAGCTGAAGAAGGAATAAAAAACGGCGGAACCGCCGATCAAAAGATACTTTCTGCTTTTTTCCGGAACGTTCCAATAGATCAGATAAAAGACCAGAAAAAATAAAAGAAACTCAATGCTGATAAAATTCATTCCCAAACCTCGTCTGCATCTCTGAGAAGGAATTCCCCCTCTTTTAGATTCAGTTTTTCCAACTCGATCGAACCGACTCGAATCCTCTGCAAATCCAAAACCCTCGTTCCGGACGCTTGAAACATTCTTCGAATTTGTCTTTTTTTACCTTCTCCAAGAACCACGCGATACACGCAGGAAGCTCCGGGCAGAAGTTTAACCATCTTTGCACGTAGAACTTCCCCGGCATCCAAAATCCCTTTTTGAAACGAAGCCCGGATGCTCTTTTCTCCCGGATCATCCCGAAGCCAGACCAGATATTCCTTTTCGGAGCCTTGGGAAGGATGCGAAATTTTTTGAGCCAATTCCCCGTCGTTGGTGAGAAGTAAAAGTCCCCGGGAATTCAAAAAGGAAGAAGGGATTCGGATCAATCGTTACTTGGCGGATTGCGGATTGGGGTCCCGCAGAAAAACGGAGGAATTGGTTCTCGGCGGAGGAATTACGATCAACGGAAAAATCGTAACTTCGCTTTCGACGCGGGTTCGTCCGGGTGTGGATCGAGTGACCTACAAGGGAGAAACGATCTTTCCTCTTTCAGAATCCTCCAAACTTCTGATTCTCAATAAACCCGCAGGATATCTCTGTTCCCATCGGGACCGTTTTCACGAAAAAACCGTGTTTTCGCTTCTGCCGGAATCGTATCGGCACTACAAAATCGCGGGACGCCTGGATCTGAATTCCCGGGGACTTTTACTTCTCACCAACGACGGGGAATTGGCTCAAAAA
>NZ_NPEF01000504.1 GCF_002811955.1 Leptospira ellisii | reverse complement strand
CTTAAATAATTGGTTTTCTTTTAAAACTTTTAAAATCTCGCTAAACCCACCTCTTGCTCTTAATTCTAAGGACTATTACTAGCAATTTCTCCTTGATATGTTTGAAATATTAAGAGACATAATTTCATTATTATGACACAAACAACATTTCTAAACGAAACCACCCCCTTTCCTTCCGAAACCCGAAACCAAATCGAATACCTGTGCTGTTCGTATCAGGATGAAAAAGAACTAATCGAGCTTTCGAGAAACTTCGTAAAAGACCAATATTCTAAATTAGGATATATCGGATATAATACGGACTTCGATCGGTTATTTGATTTCGATGGATACAGTAGATATTTCATAGCGATCAATAAAAACCGAGAAATTTTAGCTACTTCGAGAGTCGTGTGGCGGGGTCCGCACCAGCTTCCAATTGAATACGCCTTCCGGAGCGATACAAATGAGAAAATCGAATTTGAAAAAGGAAACATTGCAGAAATGAACAGTTTCGCCGCCGTTTCAATGAGTGCAGGCTTTAGAGTTCTTTCCCTTAGTACTGATTTTTTGCTGGAGAAAGATTTTGATGCGACTTATGGACTTTTTGATACCGAAAAACCTGCTATGGGAAAGCTTTATAATCGCATCGGGGCGATAAAGTCTACGGCACATAACTACTCAATTTACTTTCCTGACTACGGAAAACTGTTTCACGGCAAAATCATTCCTACAAATTGGGAGATACAAGTGTCAGATAAGGCGAAAATTATTGCAAAAAAGTAACATTCATGGCGTCTTGTTCAAGGAGTACTGCCTTGGACAAGACACTTTTCCTAATTACATCTTTATCCCACGTCGGACTCGGCTCCTACGTTTTATCTCAAAAATTGAAATCGAAAAAAGAATTTTTTGATTTTGGGATACTCTGCATTGCATTTGGAATTTGGACTGCGCTTTATTCAGTCCCGTTCATAAGAGGAAGTGACACGTTGTTTTGGACAAGAACGTAAGAAAAAATAAATCTGAGTAATAGTAGCGGAGCGATCACCATTGGAAGAGTTAGCGTTCTTGTCCAAAACAACGTGTCACTTCCTCTTATGAACGGGACTGAAT
>NZ_NPEF01000503.1 GCF_002811955.1 Leptospira ellisii | reverse complement strand
TCGGCTGGGCCGTTTTGGACGAGGACAGTTTCGATCTACTGGAAAAGAAGAACATGACCGTCGGCGAATATACGATCACCCGTAATGATCTCGTATTTCCCGAAGATAAAACCATCCATTATATCTATCGATTCTCCCGATCGGTTCCCGAAACCGCGGAGACCTACGTGAGTTTGAGTCGGTTTCAACTGGGTTATAACGAATTGGACGTACTTCGCAAACGACCCAATCCGACTTCGCATACGATTTCCGGATCGTTTCGGGATTTGACTCCGGGAAAATATCTGCTTAAGGTCGCGTATGAAGGGGACGTCATCGACGAGGTCGAATTTTTGGTGAGATCGGCATCCAGAGCGGACGCCGGAGAAACTCCGGTACAAACCGAAGACGACATCGAAAAGGCGATGAAGTAAAAAGGATCAAAGCGGTTCGCGTTTGATCCCGTCCTCCAGAATTTTGTTGATACGATCTATGTTTCGGAGCGAAAGATTCACCTCGATCGCGTTTCCGATCCGAACGATGTCCTCGTAGATTTTTTTCGCTCCTAAAAAGTCCTTTTCCTCTTCGAGCAGAACGGAAAGACGTTTCATCGCCAGCGTCACCGGCGTGGAACTCAATTTGATGCGCGCCACGCCCAAACGGTTCGTCGATTCCTGCAAATCCAGATCCTTCAGACGATACTGGGCCATGGTCGAATCGTCCGTTTTTTCCAGAAGATTTTTTTTGATCTCCAGAGTTTCCTTTTTTAACGCGGAATTTTTCGATTCCTCCGTTTGATGGATTCCCTTCAACGTTTCGTATGCGCTTATACTTCTTCTAAGATAAACCTTTTCCTCTCTGGGTTTCCGAACGTAGGCGTAAAACCGGGAACTTCCGTATTGCGCCGAAAACTCCTGACGGTATCGTTCGCAAAAATCGGGAAACGGAAGATCGGAATTCTCCGACTCCGAACGATCTTTCAGCC
>NZ_NPEF01000502.1 GCF_002811955.1 Leptospira ellisii | reverse complement strand
TCTTTAATAATGAAGCTGCGACTTGGCAAAATTTTTCTTTAGGGAAAATTGGAAAAATACATTATCAATTTAGAACTCTCCATTTCAATCTCAACCAAGCAATTACTTATTTCAACGAAAGAAAGGATGAAGCATCATTTGAAAATGAATTAAATGAGTTAAACCATACACTAAGGAACGATACACGCTTTTTGATTTTTAGCAATTCTGATGAGGGTGTAAAAATAAGGTCTGGTTATTCTGAGAATGAACAAGAGAATGATGCTATATTTGATTATTTTCACAAATATTTTGATCCTAATTATTTAAACAAGGATTACTTGTCCGGCTTTATTAAAGCCGTACTAATTGATAATCCAAAGTATTTCTCTAATAACTTCGAAGAGATAATTTCAAAAGGAGTCGATCTTAATAACGAATTGCAAAGAGTTAGCAATGATAGTATGCGCAATAGTTATACTTTATTGAGTGAATTGAAGATTAAAGTAGAAGAATTAAACAAATCGGGTGAAAATATATTTACGACTCATAAAAATCGAATAACAGAATTCGAAAGAGAATATAAAGAGAAATTCGATGATATTCTAAAAAATTATGAAGAAAAATTAAGAATTTCTGGTCCGGCCAAATATTGGGAAGAAATGGAAATTTATTACCGTAAAAAGGGTAGAAATTGGAGGAATCTTTCTTTTTTAATCGGGGGCTTAACAATTGCGTTCATTAGTTTTGCTTTCTTCTTCTATCCGACCCAATGGAATCCTGAAGAATATACTATCCAGAGCGTAAAAGGAACACTTTTGTTAGGAATTGCAATATCTACTTTCATCTATCTTCTTAGAATCTCCATTAAGATCACTCTGAGTAATTATCACCTTTCCGTTGATGCAAAAGAAAGATTTCAACTAAGTCATTTTTTTCTCTCTATGGCTAAAGAGGGTGTTTTAGAAAAAGAGGATCGTAACTTGGTGTTACAATCTTTATTCGGTAGAGCTGAATCAGGTTTATTACAAGGCGATAGCGGCCCAACCCTTCCTGTAGATTTATCCTCTTTAAAATCTCTTTTAGGAAAATGATACTAAAATTAAAATAACAACGGATTGTTTGATGCGAATAAATAA
>NZ_NPEF01000501.1 GCF_002811955.1 Leptospira ellisii | reverse complement strand
TCCTCGGACTCCTCCTGAGCTTACTTTGATTCCCTTGAGACTCAGTTGTTGTGCAACTTTTAAACATCCATGCGTGGGACGCTGAAGAGAATATTCTAATACTTCTTTCTCGATTTCTTCGCTGACTCTGTTGGGATGCGGTCCGTTTGCACCTGGAATTCGATCTAAGAGCCCTTCCGCTCCGTAGGTTTGGAAGTTTCTTCGTATCTCATAGAACTGCTGACGGGAATATCCCATGATTTTGCAGGCTTTGCTTACATTTTCTAATTCATTCGCAAGCTCTAACAAATTTAGCTTTCTTCTTTTTGCTTTTTCTACTGCATTGGTGTTGGTGGTCATCGGTTTCTCCTGAGTTTAAATAATTTGTGGTAAAATCATTTTTACTTTCAGAAGAAATCGGGACCACTGATTTTTACCCGACTGTCAGGCGAATACTATCACTACACATTAGATACTTAGTTCCATCGTAGAAAGGTTGAGTATAGAATTTACTGGTAGTAATCGGTGAGGAGTGTCCTAATACCTTCTGAGCCGCGATCGAACCCGCTTCTGAAAGTAATCTAATTCCAACGGTGTGTCGAAGTGCATGACAGTGAATATTCCTTCCTTGACAAGTCTTCACGTTCCAAGAAGAAACAATGTACTGAAGTCCGCGTTTTGAGAGAGGAGAACGATGAATCTGATGTCTCTTTGGTAGAGAGTGAAAGAAGAAGTCGGAATGGATTGAAAACTGCGAGTGGTAGTGTTTTATTTTCGCGATTAAGTCTTTTGGCAATACAGCGAATCCGATTTTACCACCTTTCTTTCGATACTGGAGCAAAGATTCACCGGACGGACCCTTAAGTAGATCTGAGAATTTACTTCCGACGACTTCCTTCGCGCGAAGACCAGATATTGACATGAATAGGAAAAGTGCGCGATTGCGATAACTTTCTTCGGAAGCCGGATTCGAGAAACGAGATAGAAGGACTTTCATAGTTTCATTTGTGAGTCCTTTAGCGAATCCTAAAGGTTCGTTTAACGAGATCTTGTTATTTTTTCCACTTTTCCTTTTAAGAGTTTCGAATTGTATAATTTCAGCAGTGTTTACTGACATTTGAATTCCTTTAAAACTATGTAC
>NZ_NPEF01000500.1:328-1123 GCF_002811955.1 Leptospira ellisii | reverse complement strand
GCGAACCGGAACATTCCTTTTACGTATACAATTACCCGAATCGATATGATTCCTAAAAAAGACGATCCCAAACATACAAACCGGCAAACAACTCCATTCCCGCGGCAAGAGCTACATGTGCATACAACCCTCCGCGGATCGAACGAGTCCGTAAACTCAAGGCCCCCATCACCAAACCCCCGAAAAAGGAACTTAAAACTTCCCCGTGCGGTTTTTCAAAATGGGCGATTCCGTAAACGAGCGCAGCCATCCCTACCGAATGATATTTCCCCGCAGCGCTGAGATAACGGATCGCGAATTTCCGAAAAAAGAATTCCGTAAAATAAAACGTGGAAAGATATACGAATTCGAACGATAGGGTCGTAAGCCAGTTGGCCTGATACAAAAGTTGTTGCGAACTCAAAGGGGCTCTCGGATAAAATTCCTTAAATCCGGGAATCAAAGATCCGATCCCTGCGAAAACGAATCCGGCTATCAAAATCGGATAATAGGATGGGTTTCCTTTTTTTTCGAAAGGAACATCCGGAACGTTCGCGATTTTACTTCTGTAAAACTCGTATAAAAACGGAAACAATAACAACGGAAAAAACTGGGTGAATTGTTTTAAAACCTTCCAAGCCCAAAAGATATAAGGTTTAGGTAAGAATATTAGAATTTTCTCATAAGGAGGCTGAAACAATTCCAAAATAACCAGACAAAACCAAAACGAAAAAAGGAAACCGAAAGTTCCGGTTTTCCTGAATTTTTCTTTTCTGCGTTCAGAAAGACCGAGATAAAATCCCGAAATTAGGATTC
>NZ_NPEF01000500.1:0-318 GCF_002811955.1 Leptospira ellisii | reverse complement strand
GGTCGAACGGCCCTCGTACAAGGAGCACAGCCGATGGAGGGAAAACCTTTCTTATGCAGAACGTTCACGGGAATAAAAAGCGGAAATCCGAATTCTTCGTTTAAAAAGAGAAACAGAAAAACGCTTCCGTAGAACCCGAATAATAAAACGTAAATTCCGGATTTCTTTCTAAAAAAACCTCTTAAAATCCGGACGATTTCCATCAAAAGCTGTTTTAAAAGCGGGTTTTGATTCTTTCCAATGTTTTCGAAATTTGTCGGTGAATTTCCAGAAAATTCTCCTGAAAATGCCGTTTTCAGATTGCTATATCAAATATAC
>NZ_NPEF01000050.1 GCF_002811955.1 Leptospira ellisii | reverse complement strand
AGTTTCAGCAAGATCTCAAGAAAAAATTTCCTGAGGAACAGGAAGCGATCGAACGTTATTTCCGGGATATCAAAAAAACTTCTAACCTTTTCGGAAAATCGATCATGATGAGATTGTCCCCGCCGCCTTTGGATTCCGTATCCGGTCTTTTAGGAAAAGAGAACGGAATCACCCTCAAGGATTATCTGGACGCAAACTTTCGGGATCAGGAGTTAAAGGGAATTCTCGCCGCGCAGTGGGGAGATTACGGCTTACCTCCGGGCAAGGTCGCGTTCGCGATGCACGCCACCTTGGTTCAGCATTATCTGAACGGAGGATATTATCCGATCGGCGGCGCAGGAAAAATTTTCGAAGCTGTGGAACCCATCCTGGAGGAAAAAGGGGGAGTCGTTCTTTCTTCCGTGGAGGCGCAAGAGATTTTGATAAACGAAGGAAAAGCGATCGGGGTCAGGGCTAAGGCCCTGCGGGGAACGGGATCGGAAAGGGATTTTTACGCTCCCGTAATCGTTTCCTGCGCCGGCGCCTATCCGACGTATACGAAGCTGATCCCGGAAAGTTACCCCATTCCATTCCGAAATCGTATAAAAGAATTTTATAATAAGGAAAAGATGACCACGAGCGTATGTCTGTATCTCGGACTTTCGGAAAGTCCCGCGCGTTTCGGTTTTAACGGGGAGAATTATTGGATCTTCTCCTCCAGCGACCACGATCGGAATTTTTCGGAAAGAAACGATTGGATAGGAAACGACGGCGAAATCCCCAACCTGTATCTTTCCTTTCCGAGTCTGAAAAATCCGGAAGCGAAAAGTCATACGATGGACGTGATCACGTTCACGGATTACGAAAATTTCTCCAAATGGAAATCCGAACCCTGGAAAAAAAGGGGAGAAGATTATAAATTACTGAAAGAGAAGATCACGGAGCGGATCCTTTCCACTTTGGAATCCAGATTTCCCGGCATACGCCAAACGGTCGAATACGCGGAATTATCGACCCCGATCACCAACGAACATTTCACGTCCCATCCGGACGGAGCGATCTACGGATTGGCCTGCGTTCCGGAACGATACCAAAAAGAACAATGCCCATGGTTCAACGTCAAAACCCCGATCGAAGGTCTGTATCTGACCGGAGCGGACGCTGCGTCCCCCGGAGTGGCGGGAGCGATGATGGGAGGACTCGCCACCGCACTCGCGGTAACCGGCTCCGCGGATCTGCTAAAGGAATTGAGAAACTGAAGAGATTCAGTAAATCCGAATATTCAAATATTCTAAAACTATTTCGTTTCGGAAGGAATCGAACCCCCGCGGTTCGGTTCCGCCTCAGTTTCTGACGCAACCTTCCGGACTGCAAATCAGAGACAACGGATCCGAGTCCGGCGTCACGTCGAATTCGACGGAATGTTTGTGGAATTTTGTCTTGTCCTCGTGAAATTCGAACTCGAGTTTGTATTTTCCGGGCAGAAAGAAAAATTGCACGTTCTGAAACAGAGAAGATTGAACGTGATAACGGTAAAATACGCTTCTTTTTTCGGAATCGATCTGAAGCGAAAGCGGTTCCTTAAAATCCTTCCAAACGAGAACGAAGGGAATTTTGGAAACTCCTTCCACCGCGGAACGTTTCGCATTCCGCACCGCCTCCAGCACGTTCCTCCAATTGCTCCTCCAAAAAGGCTGAATCAAAGTCATACCCGAATCCGATTTGCTGTACGTTTTGCCCATCGCTCCCACTTGAACGCTTTCACCGCCTCGATCGTAGATCGTTTCGGTTCTGGTGCCGATCCGATCAAAACGATTTTCCGAAACGGAATCGTATAAATTCCTCAACAATGCGGGGTCGATCCTGAAATACAGGACTTCCTCCTTTCCGTTTTTTCTTTCCTTGATATGCGAAACACCCTTATTGAAATATATTTCCGTATGATCGGGTCGCATACCCCCGTCCCTATGAAATTCCAGGTAAAAATCATCGGGCATTTCCTTGGGCAAGGCCGTAAGACAAAACGTGGAAAGGATTTGTATCGTAACGACCAGAAAGCCGTTTTTAAGGAATCGACTCATATCATTCTCCGCCGACTTTCGGAAATGCGTTTCGGACGAAACTCAGATTCCGTTTTCGTTCCTATAAAACGGACTACGAACGTTCGCCACAACCCGAAAATGAAAACGGATGTTGGAAACGAAAGTTCTACGAAAATTACGGATTTCATTCCTTCTTGAAGCGGTTTCACTCCGAGATCTCGCACGCGGTTGCCGATTCGGGATTCGGATTCGGTTCCACCTCGGCGGCGATACGGATTCGAGAATTCAAACGTAGCTCCTCCGTTCGATCGGAAGGGCGAAAAGGGGAATGCGAAACTGATTCGAAATACAACGAAACGCGAATCGAATGATCGGAAGGAGGATGGATCCGAATTTCCTTTTCCGCATAAAAGCCGTTATACGATCTTAATTTTGAGATTTCGATCCTATATCCGTTCTCACCGGCGGGTATTTCGATCTTATACTCGCATTCGGGATAAAAGACGAATTGATCCGCTCCGTACAATTGGTCCCAAATTCCCAAACCCCGACTCGGATTGATCAGCAGAAACCGGTGAAACGGAGTGTCGGTTTCCTCCCAGAAGATTTTCACCGAATATTTATCGACTATGATCCCTTCTCTGCCGTCCACGATGTTGCGAGGCAGGTTGAACCGTATATAATTCTTTTGCGAAGTTTCGATTCCGTGCGTGAACGTTTTCCAGTAAAGCAGGCTTCCGCGGCAGGAAAAAAGAACGAGAATAAAGGCGAATACGGACTTGGATCGAGTCATATTTTTTAATACGACATATACGAATTGGCTCCGTTTCTTGCGAGCGAAATTCGACGGGACCACAATCCCCTTCTCGAACGTTTTTCGTTCGGCGTTTTCCGGGACGCAAACACGTAACCCCGAAAAATAAAAACGGACCCGCGAAAACATCGATTTCGACAAACCGTAAAATATGCGCAAATTTTACGGTTTAATAATCCGAACGAACGAATGTTTTCGAACCCGGTCGGAATCGTAAAATATTCATAAATAAAAAACTTTAAATAAATATAATATGTTTTAATTGTCAAAAAATTATTTAAGGTCCCATGTGATAACTTTGGAATGTAAAAATTAAAATCATCCGGAAAGAATCCGACTCCGACTGTTTAAAGACCGCAAGGAGAAATCAAATGTTAAACAAAACTTCTTACGGAACGTTACCGTGTATCGGAATCGTTCTGATTCTTTTTTTAGGATGTGGAGGACCGGACGATCGTCGAGTGAACGATCGGGGTTTATTCGCGTCCTTGTTCTCGGATTCGAATCGGCCTTCCGCGCAATCCGTGGGCAAAAGAGTGCGCTCTTTGAACGAACGGAGCGTTCTCGATAGAAACCTCGGACGCGGTGGAGAAAACCGTTTCGATTTCGACGGAAACTGGAACGCAAAAAGGGGAATCGTAATACCCTCGATGGAAACGTTCGAATCGAATAGGGTTGCGATGGTTCGAAATAGTCTGCCTCCGGAATGTACCGGGAGCTACGTTTCGACCCTGCAACCGGGCGCGTTCGTAACCTATCTGGAAATTCACGGGACCGATTGTCTCGATAATTTTCTCTGGGATTACGGCGAATATTCCGACGGGATCTATTCGCAGGCTAATATGAACGCGGTTATCGCGAGATTGGGCGTCTTAGCTCCGTTATACGACGGAACGAACGGTTTAAAAATCCTGCAACTACTGCGGATATTCTGGGCTGGTTATTATCTGGTTGGATCCCACCCGTTACCCTTCGACGAAGGGCAGACTTCGCAGGCGCTGATTTCCCCGATGAACCTCTTGGCGGGGAATCCGCATCTTCTGGACGGAAGCGACTCCGCAGGGGAAATCCTTTCTTCCTTCTTCGCAAGCGCGAACAACGCGTCGATCGCGTATTTCGTTTATCCGACGGTCGTCTCGTTTTTGAACGCGGTCGTAAACGAACCGCAGAGGATGAATCAGTATTGGCAAACGATGGCCTTAAATTCCTTGATGAATCTGATCCGAAGAAACACTCATCCGTCGTTTCCGCAGTTTCTTGCGAGAGTGGACGCGGTTTTGATCGACAAATTGAGACTGCTTGCGTTGTGCACTCAATTCAGCAACGATTCTCAGGTTTGGATTCTCGACGGAGCAATTTATACGTTAGGCGTCATTTCTGAATTCCGTTCCGATCTGAGCGGCCAAACGACTCAGTCTCTGACGGTTATACTTGCTTCTTACCCCTATCTCTCGGAGCCTTATCTTTGGACCGTCAAGACGTTGACCCAAAGCTCTGATTGCGTCGATCTATCGACGGGACGAGTCTGTTTAAGTCAGACGCGGAACGCGGTAAGAACGTTGGCGTTCCCCAATGAATACGCGCTCGACGACGGAATTCAAATCGTCCGAACCCCCCTTTCTCTTACCGCGATTCAAGGAATTTACCACGCGCTCAAACAGGTGGAATACCAATTCTTCAGGATCTCCGGCTTGTTCTCTCCCGTTTCCGCGGATCCTACGACTTCGGTTTCGATGTATATCTACGGATCGCTGAAGGATTACAGGAAGTATCACACTTTCTTATACGATTTGCCGACCGATAACGGCGGAATTTACGTAGAACAGGACAGGGCGTTTTACACGTATCAGCGAACCCCTTCAGAAAGTATTTATACTTTGGAGGAATTGTTCCGCCACGAGTACATCCACTACCTCGTGGGACGATTCGTCGTTCCGGGAATGTGGTCGGAAACCGCCGTTTACGACAACGAAAGAATGACTTGGTTCGACGAAGGTTTCGCGGAATTCCTCACCGGAGCAACCTCCAAAACGGTTCTGCCGCGCAAGTCCCTGGTTTCACAGATCCAAAACGACGGATCGTCCAGGATGAGCGTATCGGAAATTTTATCCGCCCGTTACGGTAACTTCCAATTCTATCGGTATTCCGGAAATTTTTTCCATTATCTGTTCACGTATAAAAAGGACACACTGAACAATCTGATCAGCGCATTAAGAGATAATAATATTGTTGCGTTCGATGCCATCGTATCGCAGATGTCGCAGGATTCCGCCCTCAACGCCTCGTTTCAATCCTATCTGAACGGTCTCGTTGCGGACGTGAACAACCTCACGAATCCGTCCACTCCGGCTCCGGATTTGACGAATCTGAATTCGACGGATCCGGTCGCGGTTCAATCGCTCGTAAGAACCACTTCCGCAGGATACGCCGCGAAATGTACAACCGCGTATTTCGGACTCAACGGACGTTTCTCGTGTAGGGGAACCACAACGGGCAGTCTTCGTTCTAGTCCGGATTGGATCTCTTCTTGGAACGATCTCAACAACCAAATCAACGGATTGATTTCGACCCTGGAAAACGGAGGAGTGAACAACTTCAGAAACATGAATTGCAGAATCGGTTCGATCCGATTCAACAAATACTCCACCAATCAGTTCTATCCTTCGGCCATCTATTCGTGCGAAGGTCCTCTCCCCGCGCGGACGCCGGTAGAATACTCCCGTCCAGGCCAGGATCAATCCGATTTTCGGGATACCGTATCGGGAGCCGGTACGAATTGTTATTCGATTCCGTTTCCGACCCTCGGATATTTCTGTAACTCTCCGCTTTCGACCGGTAGTTTTCCGGGTAACACGAGTTATGAAGAGATGTATCAACAGTTGAACATGTCCTTCTTAAATCTGAAATCGGAAGTGTTTATGATGAGACCCGCGCTCTACAAAAAGATCGACTGCGGTTTGAATTCGATCACGACCGTGACACAATCGAACGGAAATAAATATCTGACGGGAACGTCGGTTTGTAGTCTCTAAAAATTGCGTCCCCTTTTTTCGCGCCGGACGGAGAAAGGGGACGCGCTTACGAGGAGGATTAAATTCCGCTAATAAAAACCCTTTGGAAACTCACCGGAAGCAACGCGCGTCTCAAGATGATGGAAAGGCAATTTAAGGAATTGGCCGAACGTGTCGGAATCACTCGCCAGCGATCTGAAAGTAATTCACGCCGTCCTTAAGATTTTCGTAACGTTTCCAGTTGATTTTTTTACCCGTCGGAACGTACGGATAGTCCTGCTGTTTTATCTTGATCCCGTGCGCCAAAGAATAAACGCCCGCCGCCAAAGATATCGCCACATCCTTCCTGCGTTTCGTCATCAGAATCATATCCTTTTCCTTGTCGATATAACCGATTTCTAAATAAGCCGAAATGGCGTTGATGAACGTAGGCAAAGCGTACGTCGAAAGATAGGGTTTGTTGATCGGCCCCGGCTCCGGAAATTCCTCTTCGGTTTTTCTTTTTCTCAAGCCGTATTGTACGAAACGCATCAATTCCGCGGAAGCGTAATGATTGTCTCCGCCGAAACCTTCTCTGCCATCCTCTCTTCTCCAGAGCTCCGGTTCGCCTTTTTCCCTTTCCCAGAATTTTCCTTCCGCCACGAAGTTCTTATGCGTTTTGGAATACGGTCCTTTTCCCCCCAACCTAGCCAATTCCTCCCAACCGGGAAGGTCTTTGTATTTCCAAGTGATCATATTCTGGCGATAACCTTCGAACGCGGATAGATCCGTTTTTTTTCCGGAACGATTGGGCCAATAACCGTGAAAATAAATCCAGGCATCCGCGACCGCGTTCTGCAATTTGGACCAACCTTCCTTAAAAACCATCCATTCGCTCCAGGGGGATTCGGTGAATTTCTCCTCGGCATACCTTCCTTCGGAAATTCCCTTTAACACGTAAAAGGTGCGATACGAAGGGGAAAGGACCGCGGCCATTCCTCCCGGATGTTCCTTATAACTCGGATTGAGATGAAGAGACACTACGAGATGCGGTTTTTCCCGATTGATAAACGAAATCCTTCCCGGTTTGATCTTTTTCGTTTTCTTATCGGGATAATCGAAAAGGCGATACGGCGCGTTGGGATCCTCGCTCGCGGCATATTCCCGCTCCTCCGCGTTTTCGGTTCGCGTCATCACGGAGTCGATACGTACCCAGGGAATTTCGTCGTTCGTAAAGGATTTCATATACGAACGGAATGTGGCGAATCCTTCCGGCGTTTTGGTGAGATCCAGAATCTCCTTGAGTTCTTTAGCGAGTTCTAATACGATTACGCGTTCCTTTCTGCCCTTTGCGGAAGCGCCCGACTTATAAAGTTCCAGATATTTATCCGAGATCGGATCGTATTTGTCCCCGTGATCTTCCTTGGGTTTTAGATCCGCTCCTCCATGTCCCGGATCCAAAACGACTTTGAAGGTTTTGATCGGAGTTTCGGGGGGAGGATTCTCGACTTCGGGGGTTCGTTCCGGTCCGGCGATCGCGACGGTCGCCGGAACTAAAACGAAGAATATTATAAAAGCTGAATGATAAAAAGAATTCCGAAAAAGCCTCACTATTTTTTCTGCGGGTCCTTATTGTCTCCGCCTTCCGCGAAAACCATGTTACGGTTGTCGCTCAGGTCGATCTTGTATTTTTCCCGGACATTCTTGCTTTCCTCTTCCGATTTCAATTTGCTGAGAATGGAAATTCCGTATTCCTTCGCCAATCGGAAATGAATCAGAGAATCCTTGTATCTGGAATCCTTGCGCATACGGTCCGCTTGGATCATCTGATAATAGGCGATCTGAAGTTTATGATGATTCGCCGATATCTCGCGGCTTCTCGCGGCGGAATTATTGGCCGGACCGCCTTGACTCTGTTCGATGCCTACGATCGTATCGGCGCATTCCCCCAAAAGCTGATCGGTACGTTTATTATACTGATCCGAGAATTTATTGTAGAGTTTGTCCATCGTCTCGGCCGTTTCGCGCATCTTTCTGCCCGCGACCACGTATTGTCTTCTGTAGTAATAATGAAGCGCGTCGTTGTATTGTTTCCAGATCGAAGTCAATTCCTCGTTGGATCCCTGAACGCTCGAACCGAAATTTTTCGTCACTGTGGAAAGCGCATAGATGTCGTTTTTCACTTTCTCTTTCAGCGAATCCAAGGTCCTCGCGTAGTGAAATTCCTCCAGATAATCGCCTTGGTATTTCGGGTCGGAAGCGGCGCTCGCGAGTTCGCTTCCCTTACCTTCGTCCTTGGAAGTTCCCGATTGAGCCGAAACGGAAACCGACAAAAGGAACAGGACCGCGAAAACACTCTGGAAACTTTTTAATGACATTGGAATCTCCTACGCGGAAGTATAACACAGGGTTTTAAAACGCAACTAGTATTTTAACCTCGGCTGCGACGGGAATCGGCGGAGTCGTCGAAACGGATATGAAGAAGTCCGTCCCCTACCGGAAAAAGCGTGTAAGATAAACCCGACCGTTTTATCTCCTCCCAAAATTCGCGTACGGCGAGATCGGAGGGAGCTTGTCGATCGGGCTCGAAAATTCTTCCGTGCCACAACACGTTATCGAACACCGCGACCGACGGTTTCAAACGGGAAAGTATCCGGAAAATTTCCGGATACAAAACCTTATCACAATCTATAAAAACGAATTTTCCGGACCAATCCCCTTTTTCGGTTTCCTCCGAATCTTTGAGAAATTGAAGACAATGCGTTTTGATCAGATGAACGTCCAGATCGCCAAAGGGATGTTTTTCGAGATATGATCGAACCTTCGCGATATAAAAAATTTCCCGTTCCAAGGAAACCATCTTCGCCGTTTTTTTCAGACCGCAGGCCATCCAAAAAAGCGAGATCCCGTATCCGGTTCCCAACTCGAGAATCTCGTCGGGTTGTTCGGACTCCACGAGAAATTTCAAAACCGATCCCGACGCGGGAGTCAACACGGGAACTCCTTCCTGTGCGGCGTCGTTCTCCATTTCGTGAAGGATCGCGATCGGACGAATGATCAGGTCGGCGTCTATTTTCTCCTCCAGACCTTCCCGAAACACGGAGGTCCCGTATTTTCCGAGGGGACTTCCTTTGCTCATGGGAGAAAAAGATGAAACCTGTGTTTTTCGTTTTCCGGAATTCGTTTCGCCAACGTCTCCCGGATGTAGGATACGGAATAACGTTTCGAAAAATGGATGAGAACGATCTTCTCGTTCTTAAACGCGGAAAGATTTCCGAGGATTTCGTCGAGGTGCGTATGTCCCCATTCCCTCGCCTTGGCCACGTCCCTCTCCTTGTCTATGTAAGTACATTCAATAAATATAATATTAGAATTGGCAGCGTCCTCGTTTTCCAGAACGTATTCTATCTTAGTATCTCCGGAAAAACTGATCACGGGGAATTCGCTGAGTTCGGAGACCTCCGCGTTTTCCTTCAAGACCCTATTCAATTCCTCGCGACCGAGGGATCGGAATTGTTCCTTCAGCTTCTTTCGTCTTTCGTAGATCGTATAACCCTGGGAAGGGACGCGATGAAACGTTTTATGAGGGGAAAAAAAATGATGAGGATCCAAATCGATCCTGTCGCCGGGATCGACCCCGAACATCTCGTAGTGATACGGGAAATCCTCGATTTGTGAATAGAGTTCGAGAATCTTCCGCATCGGTTCCTCGACGGCGGAAGGGAGATAGATCTTGGGAGGTTTCAACTTCCGCAGGGAACGCTGCGATATATAATACGGAATTCCGGACGAATGATCCAGATGCGAATGCGTAAGAAGGAGATTGTCCAAGTGGATCCGATTCGGATTCTGCGCTCCGATATCGAACATCAGACTCAAGGAAGGAAGATAAATCGAAGTGCGGATCCCGCCTTCCGAAATTCCCTCGAACTGATATTGTTTGTGCTGAAACTTACAATACACTTACGGGATCCCGTCCTCGGGAGCGACCGTTCTCACTCCTTCGCCCCAATCCTTATAGATCGACTTCGGTCCCGTCAGGATCGTTTTTGCGGAGGAATGTACGAAGTATTTTTTTCCCACGCGGCGCAGATCGGAAAGCGTCACCGCTTGGATGCGGTCCCGGTATCGCTTCAGATAATCCGCCGGCATATCGTGTTCCTTAAAACGGAGCGTGTTGTGCAGAATTCCCATCTTATCCGCGAACTGGAAGATGAAGCGGTTGACGATGGATTGTTTCGCGGATTCCAATTCGTCCTCCCGGATCTTATAAATCGTCTCTTCGCTTAATATTTCTTTCATTAAATCGAAGACCTCTTTGGTAGTGGAGGTTTTCGTCTGCGTGGTGAAATAAATCACGCCGTAATCTCGCTCGAAATACGCGGCGCTGCTGGAGGAATACGCAAGTCCGCGGTCCGATCGGATCTTCTGCATGAAATACGAATTGAATCCTCCGCCGCCTACGATATAGTTCAAAACCTGAATCGCGTAAAAATCCGGGTCTTTGTGAGGAGGAAGAATTCCCGCCATCATCACGATACTCTGCGTCGCATCCTTATCCACTCCCAAAATCCGATAGGAAAGAGAATCCAGATTCCGTTTCAGAGTCTGCGTATCGATCGCGGGACGTATTTCGACGCGCACGTTTTCCCGATCGGGAAGCAGGGAAGCGACCAAGGCAACGGCTTCCTTTTTCTGCAGATCGCCGGTGAGAAGAACCGTTCTTCTCGAAGCGGAAACCGAATCGCGGAAATAGTTCCGGACGTCCTCCGCTTTGATCTTGGAAAGGGAATCCAGTTGAACGGTTTTTCCCAAAACCGTTCCCTTGTATACGAGTTCCGCCGTTTTACGATAGGCGATATCCGGAATTTTGTCGTTTCTTCGTTTGATCGCCTCCTCCAACTTGAGCTTTGCGACGGAGAACCCCTCTTCGTTTAACAACGGAACGGTCAGAAATTCCGCGAGAAGCGGAAGGATCTCCTTTTCAAAACGCGAAAGATACGAAACGGAAAGTATTATCTTATTCGAATTCGCGTCGGTTTCCAACTTCGCACCGTAACCCTCCAAGGTTTCCAAAAACGCATTTCCGGGAGCGGAAGGAACTCCGCCGTGTTTCCACGCCTCCGAGAACAGTTCCGGAATTTCGGGAGCCAAAGAAGGATCGGATAAAATTCCCGCATAGATATGGATTTCCAAATTTCTCAGCGGAAACTCCTCCCCGGGCAGAAAGTAGACCTCGGTTCCCTTTCCGGAAGTAAAGGTCTGGATCTCCGGAAATTCGAAGGTCAACGGAGGGATTTTCACGTTTTTGACGAAGTCCCCCGGAGCGCCGGAAAGGGGCGAAATTCCGAAGAGAATTAGAATCATTAAATATTTTAATTTTTGAATATTAGGTTTCATTGATGAATTTTTCCGAACGGCGAGGTCGTTCATTTCTTTTCGGCTCCGTTTCCGGCAGGTGGATTCAATTCCGCGATCGTCCGGTTTTCGGGCACGAAGTATTTGTTCGCCACCCTTTGCACGTCTTCCGGGGTCACGGCGTCCAATTCCTCGTATCCCCGCAGTAGCTCCTTCCAATCCCCGTATAAAAGCTGATATAAGGAAAGGACGTCGGCGAGTTTACCGTTGTCGTCCAAAGCGCGGAGATAACCGGCGACGATCTGATTCTTGATCTTAAACAGCTCTTCGGAGGTGACCGGAATCGTTTTCAGACGATCCAATTCCTCCTGAACGATGGACTCCACTTTTTTCTGATCCGCGTTCTGATTGTTGGTAACGTAGACGGAAAACAGATTGGACAGACGGTCTCCCGGATCTCCGTTCCAGCAATACACTCCCTGCGCCACCTGCTCCTCCAGAACGAGCCGTTTGTAAAGACGTCCGGATTCTCCTTCGGCTAACAACGTATCGATGATGCCGAACACCGCGTCGTCCGGATGCGGGAAGGCGGGTTTGTTAAAACCTATGATTTTGGAAGGAGCGCTCGGATGAACGACCGAAACGAACTTAGGTCCGGCGAATCCGGCGGAGGGAATCTTTTTTTGCGGTTGGGATTTTCCCTGTTTGAGATCTCCGAAATACGATCTCAGTATTTTTTCCGTTTTATCGAATTCCAAAGAGCCTACTACGGCGATCACCATTCTGCGCGGATCGTAATAATTCTTAAAGAAGGTTTCCGTCTTTTCGAGATCCAAAAAGCCGAGATTCTTTTCGTAACCGATCACCGGCATTCGATACGGATGTCCTTCCGGAAACGCCGCGTCCATATACTTCTCGCGGAGAATTCCGAGCCCGCGATTCTCCACCCGCATCCTTCTTTCTTCCAGAACCACTTCCCGTTCCGTATAATATTCCCGTAATATAGGATTTTTAAGACGGTCCGATTCGAGTTTGGCCCAGATTTCCAATCGGTTGGCCGGAAGAAGAATCTGATAGTTGGTAACGTCGTTGCTCGTATACGCGTTGAATCCGACCCCTCCGTTCTGCGAATATATGAAGTTATCCTCGTTGGAGACGATGAACTTGCGGTGTAATTCCAAAAGGTTCTGGAATCTTTTTCGAAGGGTTTCCAATTCGGATCTGAATTCCGCCGAAGGCTCCTCTCCGTTCGCCTTCGACTCCGCTTCGCGGATCCGCATCTCGTCCAGACGTTTTCCCCAAACGGCGATCTGTTCCAGATAGGGTTTTTCCCTTTCGTAGTCGATCGTTCCGATGTTCTTCGTTCCCTTAAAAAGCATGTGCTCCAGAAGATGCGCGGTGCCCGCGATCTCCGGAGTTTCGTCGGCGGAGCCCACCAGAAATTTGGAATATACCGCGATGGTGGGGGAATCCTCGCGTTTCATCATAAGGACGCGAAGTCCGTTCTCCATTCGAAAGGTCTTCGTCCTTTCTTCCAAAGATTTTTTTAATCCCGCGAAAACGGAACCTTCCGCGGAGAGGGAAACGGCGGAAATCGAAAGGAACATTCCCGCAAACAGAAACGGCTGTATCGAACGCATAGCTTACAGCCTTTCCTCGTCCGAACCTGTTGTCGAGAAGTTCCCGGAAAAATCCTGCTTCCTTTTCGCGGAGTTCGGGAAATGATTGTCTCATGCGGGTCACTTACGCGATTCTTACTGCGACCTTTTTTCTCTGCGGATTCTGCGTGCCTGCCGATCCGGAATACAGACAAAAGGTCCTGGAAAACGTAAAAGACACCGGATTCATTTCCCGGGAATTCTTTCAGATTTTGGTGAAGGTTCCCCTCCCTTCCAAAGACGCGGGAATTTTAGAACTCAGAAATCAGTGTAGAAAAATCGCGGAAACAAAACGCGACGAGATCGCCGTTTCCATCTTATTGACCACGATCCGGGAAAGCGATTTTTTGTTCGCTCCGCTTCGGGCAAACCCGGGCACTTATACCGGGCCGACCTTACCTCCTCAAATCGCAAGCGCGGGAGCGATCACATCCGCTCCGGGAGGAATGGCGCTTTCCACGGGAACCGTTTCCAACACGGCGACCGCGACGACACAAACCGCAACGGCGAATAACGCGTCCGCGAATCCTTCCTCCGCGGGTTCGGGAACGAATGCGAATCTCGGAAATCTGGACGTTCAAGCGGCCGCAAAATCGAAGGAAAAAGCCGCCAAACAATTGAGTCAGGATGCTCTGGTGTATCGGGGGGCCTTTTCCTGGTTTCTCAATTCCATGTTTCTTTTTCGAGAGGACTATTCCGACCCTGCGAATTGTACTTTCATTTATAGAAATATTCAGAAAGACTTGTATGCGAATGTGATTCGAAAAGGAATACAACCTCTCTCGAAACAAGAGGATCCGGAGGCACCATGAAATTCGTTTTGATTTTTTCGTTCGCGATATCCGTTCTTTCCTTTCTACATTGTCCCACTCCCAAACGAACCGTTGCGGAACCTCCGCCGCAAAACCCGGAACGAAAATCGGTTCAGGAGGAATCCACAAGTCCGAATCCGGACGACGAATTCGTCAAAGCCACGGAAGGATTTTTGAGCGGGGACGTTTTCCAAGTAGTCATTTCCTCTTTGGAAGGAAGTCCGGAAGGGGCGCAGGAATTGGCGAAAAAACGCGCCGTAAATCTTCTCATCGCGGAAAAAGGGGAAACTTTTCGTTCCGGGGACAAGGCCGTTCTCAAAGAGCTTGTGGAAGCAAAAGGAAAGATCGTAAAATCCTCCGGTTCCATCCAGGGGAAAACCTATTTTCTCTTCCAGGTTCAATCCCCCGGATTAAAGGCCTCCCTCAAACGTTAGACAAATTGCATTTCAGATTAAAAAATTCGAAACAATTCGATCGAATTTGACGAAAATCGTCGTAGCGATTCACCTCGTCTTGCAATGAATATGGACGTACAGCCGGTCTTAAAGGATGAACTGATAACCCTCCGTCCGATACGAGCAATCGACTTTGAGGAACTCTTTTCAATCGCCTCCGATCCGCTCATATGGGAGCAACACCCGGTTAAGGATCGGTATCTCAAAGAAAATTTCACCCGGTATTTTTGGGAGGCAGTCGAGTCGAAGAGCGGCTTCGCGGTGATCGATAACGCAACAGGTCGGCTCATTGGTAATACGAGATATTACGATCTAAATCCTTCGGCGAAATCGATCGCGATCGGTTATACGTTTCTTGGAAGAGGCTACTGGGGAGGGATCTTCAATAAGGCGATGAAATCCTTACTCCTAAACCATTGTTTCCGAAACGAAATCGAATCGGTCCTGTTCCATATCGGAACCGGCAACAAAAGATCCCAAAAAGCCCTGGAGAAAATAGGCGGACAACGAATCGGTTCCGTCCAACGCGACAACCTCTCTTACTTCGAATACGAAATTACTCGCGAAAAATGGAATATTCAAAAAAAATAATCCCTTGCCTCTTCGGCAGGAACTATACACGGGATTTCTCGACCGGGAACACTCCTCAAAATCCGAAAAAGGAAGCCGATCGAATCCGTTTTTATTGTATGATTTCCACCTGCTGAATCTTTCCCGGAATACAGATATTTTTGTCGAAATTGCAGTAATAAATTCTACCGTGAATTTCAAGATCTCCCTTTCCGGAAACGGTCAGTTGGATCGGATCCACGGAAGCGAAGTATTCCTTTTTTTTGGGGGAAATTTTTCCCTTTACCGTCAAGTCGGCTTGTTCGACTTTTACGCCTTTGCCCGCGTTCAGAAGAATCTTATGCGGGGCGTCCTTTTGAATTCCGTAATTGGACGGATGTACGATTTTAAGAAGATACGCGTTGCCGAAACTTTTTTCCAATTTGAATTTAACCGGACTTTCTTCCTCTGCGGAAACCGCGAACGAAACGAAGATTACTAAAACGCCTACGAGGATTCTTTTTTTCATATTCATTTGACCAGGGAAACGGCGGATTTGTTTTCGGAAAAGAATTCTTCCGTTCGGAACTCTTCGGTTATTCGGGCTTTGTAAAGAGCGGCTCGATTTCTATGGAAAATCCGCCCAAAACGGCGGAGGCGATTTTACCGGAACCGGACGAAGCGATCAGTTTGAATCCGGATTCTCCGTTGGAAAAAACTTCGACGGAACGTTCCATCGGATCGACGATCCAGTATTCGAGGACTCCGTGTTTTTCGTAGAGTTTCTTTTTGGTCTTTAAGTCGTGATACGCGTTTCCTTCCGAGAGAATTTCGGCGACCCAATCGGGTGCGCCTTCGATTCTTTTTTCGCGGACGATCGAGTTACGCGCTTTTGAAATGAAGATGAGATCGGGTTGAACCACGTTGCGTTCGTCGAGAAACACGTCGATCGGGGAAAAGAAAATTTCGCCGAGTTGGTTTCGTTCTACGAATCGTAAAAGAAGAGAGTATAACTTTCCTGATACTCTTTGACGCTCGGGAATCGGAGCTGGAACCATAAATATTTCACCATCCAAAAGCTCCGCCAGGGTTCCTTCCGGAAGCAGGGCGAAGTCTTTATCCGTTTTGAATTCGGTCATAGGCATAGTGGAACTCATCTATGGTTTTTTATCTGTAAGAACCAAATTTTGACAGATCACGGTGAGTCTGTCAAGAAGAACTAACCTGCAGGATCGTTCGTCGGAATTCCGACAAGACCGTTCGATTATTTGTAGTTCGTAAATTGAACGTCGAACGGAAGATCGGACGTTTTCAAAAGATGAATCACTTCCTGAAGATCGTCCTTTTTTTTACCGGTCACGCGGACGGATTCTCCCATGATGGTGACGTTGACCTTGAGTTTGGAATCCTTGATGAGCTTCGTCACTTCTTTGGTTTGTTCTTTTTCCATTCCCTTGCGGATCTTGACTTTCATCCGAACGGTTCCGCCGGTCGCGGGTTCGATCTTGGATTTAAAATCGAAATTTTTTAAACCGATTCCGCGTTTTGCCATCTTAGAAACGAGAACGTCGATCACACTTTCCAACTTCGCCTCGTTGTCCGAAGTCAAAACGAGTTGTTCTTCTTCGAGTTGGATGTCGGATTTGGAACCCTTGAAGTCGAAACGAGTTTTGATTTCACCGAGAGCCTGAGTGACCGCGTTCGTCAACTCGGGTCTGCTAATTTCGGAAACCACGTCAAAGGAAGGATCGCTCATACTCTTTCTCCGGTTAAGATTTGTTTTGCTTCGTCGACTGCGCCGGCGATCGCCGATTCGAGATTTTGTTTTTCCTTACCGCCGCCCTGCGCCATGTCGGGTTTTCCGCCGCCCTTTCCGCCTAACGCTTCGCAGGCGACCTTGACTAGATTTCCGCAGTGAATTCCTTTCGCGACGAGTTCGGAAGAACACGTGATAACGACGCTTGCGTTGTCCGAATTTTTGCTGCCGAGAATCACGAGAAGATTTTTTTCACGCACTTTGAGATTATCGGAAAGACCTTTGAGAGAATTCGGATCCTTGTCATCAAAGATCGCGGAAACGATCTTACCGGCCCCGGTTTCCACGGAAGAAGCGAATACCTTTTCGATCACAGAAGCATTATTCTCAAAGTCGCGAGATTCCAACGTCTTCTTCGTTTTTAAGAATGTTGAAGTGCTTTCTTCGATCTTAGCTACGATGTTTTCGGAAAGATCACGGAAGAATGTAACCGCGGTCGCACCTTCTGTTTCCAGTCGTTCGCGGATCTCGTCCGGACCGGGCACGGAAGAAGTGATGAGAAGTTTTGTTCCTTCGTTGGCTAACTCCGATTTGATTTTTAAGTTCAAGTTCTGCACGGATTCCGTGAGTTCCGCAAAACGGTTTTGGAACGTTTCGATCACCGCAGGTCCGCAAACTCCTTCGATACGACGGTTTCCCGCGCCGGGAGAAGATTCTTTTTTGATAAAGAAATAACCGATTTCTCCCGTGTGACTAACATGTGTTCCACCACAGAATTCAACGGATGCGTCACCCATCTGAACGACTCGAACCCGATCTCCGTATTTTTCTCCGAAGGTCGCGACGGCTCCGGTTTTTTTGGCGTCGTCGATTCCGAGTTCTTTGGTTTCCACTTGGAAATCTTTGCGGATCGATTCGTTGACCCAGGATTCGATCTTGCGGATCTCGTCACCGGTCAACGCGGAAGGATGGGAAAAATCGAAACGAAGATATTCGGGAGAGACGATCGAACCTTTTTGGTTGACGTGATCTCCGAGTAAATTACGCAAAGCTCCGTTCAACAAGTGCGTTCCAGAATGATGAAAACGAAGACGTTCTCTTCGAGTCGTTTCCACTTCGGCTTCGAGTTCTTGCGAGACGGAAAATTCCCCGCTGAGTACTTCCCCGAAATGGAGAATGACGTCGTTTTCTTTTTGTGTGTCCAAAACCCTGAACACGCTTTTGCCCTGACGCAGGAAACCAACGTCGCCCACCTGCCCTCCTCCTTCGGGATAAAAAGGAGTTCGGCTTAATACGATCGCACCCGCTTGCCCCTCTTTCAAAACGCTCGCAGGTTTATTATCGTAGAATAAATGTGTAATATTCCCTTTTCCTAATAAGGAAGAATAACCCAGAAACTCCGTTTTTTCCGCGGATTGGCCGGTCATCAGGGAAACCTTGTTGGCCTTCCAAGATTCTCTGGAAACCTGTCTGTCCTTTTCTAGTTCCTCTTGAAATCCATGTTTGTCGAAGTCGAGCCCTTGTTCGGCGACGATTTCCTCGGTCATCTCGGCCGGAAAACCGTAGGTTCCGTAAAGCAAGAATGCGTCCGCACCGGAAAAGATCTTCTTTCCGTTTGTCTTCGTTTTAGCTACGAGCGATTCAATCTTTTCGAGTCCGAGTTCAAGGGTCTTTAGGAAAAGCTCCTCTTCCGCGAGAATGGTTTTCGTAATCGCAGCAGCGTTTTTGCCGAGTTCGGGATAACGGGATTTGTAAATGGCAACGACCTTGTCGACCAGCTTGTAAAGAAACGGTTCTCTAAAATTTAACTTTCTTCCGAACAAAGTCGCGCGGCGAATCAAACGGCGAATCACGTAACCTCTTCCGGTTCTGTCTGGATAGATTCCGTCTCCGATCGAAAAGAGAACCGAACGGATATGATCGGTTACGACTCGGAACGGAGTTTTGTTTTCGTTCGTGTACTGGATCCCCGATAATTCTTCGTAAAAGGAAATGATCTTGCGGAGTTCATCCGTATCGTAAACCGAATCGGCGCCTTGCAGCAATAAGGCGACCCGCTCCAAACCGGAACCAGTGTCGATTCCAGTTTGTTTGAGCGGATGCAGATTTCCTTCCGTGTCTTGGTTGAACTGATTGAAAACTATATTCCAAAATTCTAAAAAACGATCGCAGTCGCAACCCGGCCTGCAGGTTCCGCTGGTCGCACAATCCGGTCCGCCCTTTTCGATTCCGCGATCGAGATAGAGTTCCGAACAAGGTCCGCAGGCTCCGCTGTCGCCCGCAGGTCCCCAGAAGTTGTCCTTTTTTCCGAGACGCGTTATGCGCTCTTTGGGGATTCCTTTGGACAACCAGATCTTTTCGGCTTCGTCGTCGTCGGTATAAACGGTGACCCAGATTTTGTCCTTGTCGAATCCGAGATGATTGACGGAACAATCCAGCGCGTATTCAATCGCTTCTTCCTTGAAATAATCTCCGAAGCTGAAGTTTCCGAGCATTTCGAAAAAGGTGCAATGCCTTTCCGTTTTTCCGACAATTTCAAGGTCGGTGGTTCGCAGACATTTTTGACAGGAAGTCGCTCTCGTATACGGAAGTTCGACCGCACCGGTAAAAAGCGGTTTGAACTGAACCATTCCCGCCGTGGTAAAAAGAAGTGTGGGATCTCCTGCGGGAAGCAGGGAAGAAGAAGGAACTACGCTATGCGATTTGTCTTTGAAGTAGTTTAAAAAGATTTCGCGGATTTCCGCTACGGATTGGCGTTTCATGATACCTCTAAAATCAAAAAATGCCTGAAACTCTCGGACGAAAGAGATTCAGGCATTTCAAAAAACGAAATGAAATGAAAAAGAAACTTAACGTTTGGAGAACTGAGTTCCTCTTCTCGCTTTGTGAAGACCGTATTTCTTTCTTTCCACCATTCTTGGATCTCTGGTTAAGAATCCTTCTTTTTTAACGGCTGGACGGAACTCCGGCTTAATTCTGCAGATCGCTCTCGCTACTGCGTGACGGATTGCTCCGACTTGTCCGGTGATTCCTCCTCCGGTTACGTTCAGATTCAGATCATACTTATCTTGAACGTTCAGAAGAGAAAGAGGACGAACCGCCTCTTCGATGATTGCTTTGCGATTTTGAAGATAGTCTTTGATATCTTTGTGGTTTACGGTGATTTTACCGGAACCTTCTTTGATTTTTGCACGGGCAACGGAGGTTTTTCTTCTTCCTACAGCCCAGATTTCTTTTGCGGGTGCCATTTTAGGTCTCCTTAGATTTCCAGTTTCACAGGCTTTTGTGCCTGGAGGTTGTGTTCAGCACCCGAGAAAATTTTGCAATGGGTGAGCATTTTGTCTCCGAGTTTGCTTTTCGGAAGCATTCCTTTTACGGCTTCGTAGATCACTTTTTCGGGTTGTTTTGCAATCAAATCCTTGAAAACCGTTTCGGTCATCCCACCCGGATAACGAGAGTGATGATAGTATTTCTTTTGAGTTTCTTTGTTTCCGGTAACTTTTACTTTGGAAGCGTTGATAACGATGACGTTGTCTCCGCAATCTTGGTTCGGAGTAAAGGTTGCTTTGTGTTTTCCGCGAAGTCTTGCGGCGATTCCGGAAGCGAGTCTTCCCAGAGTTTTTCCTTCCGCGTCGACAACGAACCAGCCTTTTACGGCATTTTCTTTCGTAAGCGAAGGAGTTTTATGCGCTTTTGATAATACTGACATGAAAAATCGTCCTGTAGGTGCCAGAATTTCGGTTTAACCCCCAAAGTCAAGAAAAAAGAGCCGAAACTGCCGGAAAGCCGAGTTCTGCGTGAGGAGTTCCCACGCGCCAGAGATCGAAGCGACGCGGAACGCGGTCCCGAGCGAACTTTCGCGGACGATGTTCCGACCTTTTCCCTCCGATTTCGAGTACGGTCGCTCATTCGATCGGACCGAAGCGAAGCGGAGTCGCGAAAGAGCTCGGTCCTGGGCCGTTTTACGGAAAACAGGTCGGAACTCCACAAAACCACCCTTTACTACAAAACGATTTTCCTCTTCGGAGGAAGCAAATTCGCGGGAACAGTCGCGGCGCAGGAGGCGTCCCGATTCCGAAACTTCCGGACTGCGGATAAAAAACGGGGAGTTCCTACGTTTTCACGATCACGGGCAATTCGTTTTGAGTTTAGTGGACATGTTCAATTCCACCTCGGGCCATAGTTTGGAAACTCCGTCCTTTCCTTTATGTAAATCCTTGCATACTTGATTGAGCGCTTCCACCGCCGACAAAGCCTTCCATTCCCCGAGATTCAAAACCGCTTTGGCTTCGAGATCGGTTCCCGCTTTGAGAGTGAAATTCACGTCCAGAATTTTCGTTACTCCGTTGAAGGTAAGTTGGATCGCGCCCTTCCCACCGGTTTTGTCCGAATTCAATTCCGCCGACACGACTTTACCTTCTATCTTTCCGTTTTTTCTCAAAGGATAAAAGAACGAACCCTTGATCTTTCCGTCCCGTTCCGCGTTTCCGGACTGGATCGTATTCGGATCGATCGTGAATTTCACTCTCAAAGCGGGAACCGATCTCGAAGCCAAAGCG
>NZ_NPEF01000005.1 GCF_002811955.1 Leptospira ellisii | reverse complement strand
CGTCTTCGATAGGAATGCACTTTATCGCACTGGATCAAATGAGGGAAATTCTGGGAGTGCGGACGTTTCCGTCCATAGGCGCCTTCACTTCCTTCCTAAACGGAAGCGTTCCCGATTTGGAAAAACGAATCACACATTCGAGGATATCTACGGACCATTTCCGCTACGAACAAGATTATCGGATCGCGCCCACCGACGAAAAACTTCTCCTTCATTTGTTTAGAGATTGTAAGGACGTGGAATACGCGTGTTTGGACGGAGGTTTTTCCGGAAATGTCGTTTTAAAATCCAAGTCCACCGATCATATCGGGCACAATCAAGTCCCGTGCGTCGTAAAAATAGGCCCGAGGGATTCCATCGCGAGGGAACGGATCTCCTTCGAAAGAATCGAAGAAGTGCTCGGAAACAACGCGCCTTCGATCGTCGATTTCGCGGAATTGGAGGAAAGGGGCGCCATCAAATACAGATACGCGGCGATGTTGGAGGGGAACGTCCGCACTTTTCAAAAAACCTACGCCGCCTCGGAGGATACCCGGGTTCTAAAATCCGTTTTGGACACCGTTTTCCTAAAACAGCTCGGAAAGTTGTACGAAGCATCGTCCCGGGATAAAATTAATTTATTAGAATATTATGATTTTCAATCCAAATATGCCGCCGGTGTTAGGAAGAAAGTGGAGACCCTGATCCAAGCGGAAGCGGACGGGGATTTCTTCGAATTAGCTCCAGGATTCCGAGTCCCGAACGTCTGTAAATTCTACGAGGAGGATCTGACCTCGCTTAAGGAATATACCGCCGTTTCCCGTTACACATCCTATGTCCACGGCGATTTGAACGGCGCCAACATCATTCTGGACGCGCAGGATAACGTATGGCTAATCGACTTTTTCCACACGCATAAGGGACATATCCTCAAGGATCTGATCAAACTGGAAAACGACGTCCTCTACATATTCACGAAAATAGAAAGTTTCGAAGATTGGAAAGAAGCGACCGAACTCAGCGACGAACTGTTGAAAATCGGGGACCTTGGAATTCCGCTTCCGGAAATTCCGAAAAAGAAATGGAAAAACCCGGAAATCGAAAAAGCCTACGCGATCGTGGCACATCTTCGTTCCTATTATCCCGCACTCGTAAAAACGGATCGGGATCCGTATCAGCTTCACGTCGCCGCACTTCGTTATGCGATGCATACCTTATCCTTCGACGAATCGAACGAATATCAGAAGAAGTGGGCGCTCTACTCCGGAACGATTTGTGTCTCCGCGATTCGGGATTATATACGAAAATCGAAAACTCTTAGGATCGATTATCTGAAACCGGACGAACGCGTTCCCGGTCTTTCTAGGATAGGACTGACCATTCTTCCCGGCAGAAAGGATAGGGAAAGGAATCTGCACGACGATCTAAGAACGATACTCGACGAAAAGATCACGCACGTGCTCTGTCTTTTGACGGAGAACGAATTCGCGGAATACGGGGTGAAGGAACTCAAACAAGAATACGATTCCTCGGGGTTAAAGGTATTCTATTTTCCGATCCTGGATCAGGCCGCTCCTTCTGCGGAACAGACGAAACCGGTTTTGAATTGGATGGACCGCGCCTTGACCGAAGGAGGCAAACTGCTCGTACACTGCGTAGGCGGTTTGGGAAGATCGGGAACGTTAGCCGCAGCTTATGCGATTTGGAAGGGCGGTTTGGATTACGGAGAGGCGGTTTCGATCGTAAGGGAATCGAGAAGCGAACGTGCGATCGAATCCAGGATTCAGGAGGAATTTCTAGCGGACCTGGAAAAAAGGAAGTCGCACCCTGAACAATAAATATAGAATATTCTAATCTTCTAAAAAAGTAATGCCCTGCCAGTTTTCGGGAACTCCGAAACGGCAGTAATGGACCGATTTCTCCAGATAAACGCGCGCCGCCTGATCGGCGCGGTTTTTCTCCAGAATCCGATTAAAAACCACGCAGGCCTCTTCGAACTGTTTTTCGCGATACATGAGTACTCCGCGTTCGAATTCCTCGCGCGTGTTCATATACGAATCGATCAAAGGATCGGGAAGTCCGTTGAACACCTCCAATACGGTATAAACGCTCCGATGATCCCGGATTTGAATCCTATCCACGACCCGGTAATGATACTTGGAGGAATTGGACAAACGGAACAAGGTGGAATCCGTGATCAACAAGGAGGACTCGTACGTCCTGCAAAGCTGACCGATCTTGGAGACGACGTCCACCGAAGAGGAAATGACGGTGCTCTCCATCCTTTCCGCCTCTCCGATCGTTCCCAAAAGGATCGGACCCGTATGAATTCCGCTCCCGGAACGAATCGGAGTTTTTCCTAATGCGATCCGTTCCCGATTGAATTCACGGAGAACTCTCTGGATTTCGATGGCGCTGTCCATGGCGTTTTCCGGTTCGGGAGGGAACAACGCCAAAATCGCCTCGCCGAAATATCTGTCGATAAACCCTTCCCTTTCGCGGATTACCGGACCCGCTTTGGCCAAAAAGGAATTGATGAATTCGAAACTTTCCTTTCCGTTCGTCTTTTCCGAAACGTCGGAATACGTCCGTATCTCGTTGTACAGCAGACTCATCTCCTCTTCCGCGGTATCTCCTAACTTTATGTCAAGAATATCATGTTTATTTAATATTTTAAGCAATTCCCGGGGAACGAAAAGCCCGTAGGAGGAGTTGACTTTTTTGAGACTTTCGGAAAAATCCTGGACCGCGTTGAAGGCGAGGGAATAACGTTTCGCCAGAAGGAACGCCTCCGAAAAGATCAGCGCCACCAACCCGAAAGGAGCCAGAATCAGCGTGGGAATGATCCTTTTATTATAGAAAATGTCCTGGCTATAAGCCAAAAAAAACGCGAAAAGCCCGAGCGCTATCGCGATCGAACCCGGCTTTTTCCTCAAAAGCGCGAGGGTAAGACAATAAAACCCGAAGGCAAAGCAGAGGAATGTAAAAATATAATAATATTCTATAGTTCCCGTGAAGAACACCGGATCCTGGGACAGAACGATCAGCGAAAAAATCCCCGCGACGACGCCGATCGCGTAGTGAATCTCCTTTTTGACCTCTTCCGGAAACAACGACTTTAGAAAGGCCGTGGTAATCGGGGGAATCAGATAAAAACTGAGATACACGATTCTCATATGAACGTGATAGGAGATGCCGGGAAAGATGACTTGAATCAGATTTTGTCCGGTGCTCAACTCCCGAAAGCAGAACACGAAACACAGAATACCGAAGTAGAGCAAAGCCGCGTCCTTCTTGCGAAGAAAATACAGGGTGAAATGATACAAGGCCATCGCGACCAAAAAGCCGAATAGAAAAACGTCCACCGTCATCCTTCTTTCGCGAAGACGTATGATCTGTTCCTCCGTTCCCAAGATCAAACGCGCCGTCAAACCGCCGCGAGCGTGATAAAAATTGGAAAGAGGGACCCGAATCTGAAACTCGCGGCTTTCGATTTGAAACGGAAAGATTTTCACGTTCCATTCCGGAACGGAACGTTCCGCGGTTTCGGCGGGAACTCCCTGACTTCCGATTTTTTTTTCGTCGATCCAAATCTCGTACGCGGTTTCGGAAGTTTCGGCCAACAACGCTAGACGTTGGGGCTCGTTCGATTTCGGAAGCGACACTTTCAAAAAATACGTGGCGATCCCCGTACCGGGATAATTTTTCCCTTCCGCATTCTGAATCCGGGTCCACGCTTTTGGAACGGGCATCGTCCTATTTTTTTCGGGACGATCCTCGGAGCGATCCGCGAATTCGTTCCAGCGGAAAATCCAATCCCCTTGCAAAGCGATCGGGCCGAAGACCTCGAAATCCCAAGAGGACAAGTCCATCTTTCCCTCGATCGCGGAGACTTGCGGACGATTGGATTCGCCCATACAATGGATCGTGAGAAAAAGCGAGAAAACGATCTGAATCTTTGCGAAAAAACGGTTCGATAAGAACATGGACTTCTTAATTTTTCCACGCTTTCGACGAACCGGTCAATAATAATATCGCCGCCGAATTTCGTGTTCTTCGAAAATTCAACATTTCTTATACGTTTATCCCGTATAACTCGAATTTGGGGAATCTAGACTATACCTCCAGCACGGTGATCCCGTCCCAATTGTTCGGAGAACCGAATCTGCAATAATGAATCGACTTCTCCAAATACCATCGCGCCGGACGATCCAACTTGTTCCTTTCCAAAACCCTGTTGAACACCACGCACGCTTCCTCGAAATTCCTTTCCCGAAAATGCGCGATCCCCCTTTCGAATTCCTCTTTCGTATCCATGAATTGCGAGAGAATCGGGCCCGGTTGTCCGTTAAAAACCTCCAAAATCGTCACGACGGAATTGTGTCCCTTCAACTGTATACGATCCAATACCCGCGTGTGATAATTTTCGGGAGTCTCCAAATTGAACAGTACGTGATCGGTCATCAGAATCGCCGAATCGAACAGACGGCAAAGTTGCCCTACCCGGGTGGCGATGGTCACCGAAGCGGACATAACGGCGCCTTCCATACGTTCCGCCTCCCCGATCGTCCCCAAAACGATCGGTCCGCGGTGGATTCCGCTCCCCACTCGAACCGGCTCCTTACCTTTTCCGATCCTATACATATTAATTTCCCTTAATATACTTTGTATCTCTACGGCGCTTTCCAGAGCGTCGTCCGTCCTCTGGGAGAATAGGGAAAGGAAGGCGTCCCCGAAATACTTGTCGATGAAGCCGTTTTTGTCCCGGATCAAAGGCCCCACCTTTCCCAGATAGGAATTTATAAATTCGAAGTTCTCCTTTGCGGAATCTCGATCCGTCACGAATTGCGCCGGGCGGATTTCGTTGTATAGGATCGTCATCTCCTCTTCGGCCGTATCACCGAGTTTTACGTCGATAAAATCGTTCTCGTTCAATATCTTCAGGAATTCCCGGGGAACGAAAAGCCCGTAGGAATTGTTCGTTTTATTGAGAGTGGCGGTCAAATCGACGATCGCGCCGAACGCCTGGGAATACCTCCTCGCCAAAAGAAAAGCCTGGGAGAACAACATCGCCAAAAGTCCGATCGGAGAGAAATATCCCGTATTTATGATTCTTTTATTATATAACGTATCTTGAATAAATAACGCGAAAAACACCAGAAGTCCGCTCAGAAGCAGCACCGCTCCGTTCCTTTTCTTCAGAATGGCGGACACAAGGACGTAGAATCCGTAGAAAAAAACCGCGAACGTGAACGCGTAATAGAAGTCGATCGTCCCGGTAAAAAAGGAAGGGTTCGTGATGAGAACGACCGAGGACGCCAATCCTCCCACCGACAAAATCGTATAATACGCGTAAGTCGGGAATTCCGTCGGGAACAGGGAGCGGAAAAACGCGGCGAAAATTGGAACCGTAAGATAAAAGGAAAGATATACGATTTTACTGTGGATGGAATAATCCAAACCAGGAAAGATAACCTGAATCAGGTTCTCTCCCGTACTTAAAGCGCGAAAACAGTAAACCAAACAGAGAAGCCCGAAATAAAGGACCGATTTTTCGTCCCTTCTCAGATAAAAAAGCGTAAGATGATAAAGGGCCATTATCGCCAAACTTCCGAAAACGAAAACCTCCAAAGCCAACCGTTTTTCGCGGATGGACTGTACGGCGGGTTCCAATCCCAGATAAAATTTTCCCGTAAGCCCTCCTCTCGAGTGATGAAAGTTGGATATCAGGATCTTAAGTTCGATCTCTTTTTCGGCGTTGAAAAAAGAGAAAATCTTCTTATTCCAGGCCGGTTTAGCGGATTCCGCGTTTTTGGCCACGGTCCCAATTTCGCCTAACTTGCGAGAATTTGCATATATTTCGTACGCGGTTTCCGAGATGTCCGATTGAAGCGCCAATTCCTTTTCGACCGCCGAAGTAGGCAGTTTTATCTTCAGGAAATAAGTCGCATATCCGTAGGAGGGATAATTCGCCCCTCGAGCGTCCGTAAGTTTCACCCAGGTTTTCGGAACCGTTGCAAACGAAGAAACGTCCGTCCAGGATCGTTCCGATAATTCGTTCCACAGGAATCCGAATTCCCCTTCCAAAAGAGCCGGTCCGTCGTTGTCGAAGTCCCATTCGCGCAGATCCAAAACGCCGCGTTCAGCTTTCGGAATTTCGATCGGAGAAAAATCCCCTCCCCCGCAGGAAAAGACCGAAACGATACAAAGGATGAATAGAATATGAATCAAGATTATACGATACCGCATTTACAAACGCCGCCGGGAAAAACCGCTTCAAAGAGGGAGTTCGCATAACAATCGAAAGTTCGACCGTAAACGGATTCCTCGATAAGACGTACGAGATTCTCCCGAGTTTTCGAAAAAGGTCAATGAAGATTCGGAGCGTAGAGATCGATTTCGTTCTCCCTTCCTTTGACCTTATGTTTGCCTAAAAATTCGAAAGAGGTCCGGTTCCCGTCCGTAAGAAGGTCGTATACCGCCGACGATATCAGTATTTTTCTGGAAAGAACGGAACAAAGCCCTTCGATACGGGAGGCGGTATTGACCGAATCTCCGATCACGGTAAAATCGAGACGATTTTTGGAACCGATCGCTCCTTGTACGACTTCGCCGTAATGAATGCCGATTCCGGATTCGAGAACGGGTAAACCGGATAATGCCCAGCCGCGGTTCAGAAGATTCAGTTCCTGCTGCATTTCCGAAGCGGCCTTCACTCCTGCGTCCGCTGGATCCGGAAGTTCCACAAGTCCGCCGAACACCGCCATAATCGCGTCTCCGATAAACTTATCGATCGTTCCTCCGTTCCGGGAGATACAATCGGCCATTCTGTCGAAGTATTCGTTCAACTGCAGAATCAACCGTTCCGGATCCGACTTTTCGCTCAACGAAGTGAAGGATCTCAGATCGGAGAATAGGATCAGAACCTTCTTCTTATCGGTCTTATCCGTTACGCCTTCTTTGAGAAGTTTTTCCTTTACCTCCTCCGATACGAATTGTCCGAACAATCTGGAAATGTTGGATTTTTCGCGTTCCCGTTCGAGAACTTCGGCTAACAATCGTTTGGTGTTTCGGACCAAAACCCCGACCACGATCCCGGAGAAAACCATCATCATCGATTTGAAGAAATAAATGGGGGGATCCGTAAGGTCGTGCCATTGCAGCGGATCCGCGGATCTGATTTCCGACATTCCCGTTTGCGACATCAGAAAAAAAGAGAGGTATTGGATTCCGCAGTAAGCGCCGGATAACGTGGAAAGCCGTTCATCCATGGCGAATCCGGATAGAATCACCATAAAAAAGTAAAGGTAGGAAGCCGGGCCCGTTATGTACGTGGCCGCGCCCAAAGGTAGATACGTCTCCGCAAGGAGATAAAGGATTCCGGGAAGAGTGGAATAAGAAAGAATTACGAAATAAATTTTATTTCCGCGGACCCTCCTGAATTTCGCGAGAAGATAAAAGAAAAAGGAGAGAAAACCTCCGATGAACGTCCAAAGGATCGGAACCTGCATCCGCGCAACGAAACCGAAGTGTTGCATTCCGATCAGCGTAAGTCCGGAACCGATGCCCATGATCGAAGAATAAAAACTCACCTTGCGCAGGGTGGTGTTGATCTCTTCCTCGAGATAAATCGAATACGTTTCCTTTTCCTGACGGGACGACATCGCGCTAAAGACTTAACAGGACCGCTTCCGAAAATTCCACGACATTTTAAACCGAACACGATTTTTATTTTCTTTTCCGAAGCGAAGGCTCCGCCATATTCGTTTTCAAAAAAGAAACGCTCATCTCCGGGAAAAACCTTTTATGACGAGAATCGATAAATCCAAACACGCGTTGTTATTTGCGCTGACGTTCCTCGCGATCGGCGTTTTATTTTCGCAGGAAAATACGATCGACCTAAAGGCGATCGAAAAGAAAATATCGGAACGTCTCGGAGAAAAAGGGATCGCATTTCCTTTCGAACTCGGCAAAGGGGAGGAATCCTGCGGATCCGACTTCGATTCGGACGGAATTCAGGATTTCGCCTCGACCGTCCGTTTCACAGGATCTCCGAAAGACGAATCCGAAAACTTCCGCGATCAGGACGGTTTTTTATCCCTGTTTTTCGGGGACGGAAAACGGGGAATTCGATCGGATGTTCTTCTCCCGATCGTTCCCTGCGATTCGTGCGGAGGGGTCTACGGAAGACCGGAGGTCGCCTTACAATGCAAAGGCGCCACCGTCAAAGTCCAAAGTTACGGAGGTTCCAATTGGAGATGGGCCAACTCGGAAATACTCCGATGGAAATCCGGAAACTGGCAGTGGATCGGATCCGATTCGTACAGTTATCATACTTATTTCGGCGACGGTATTAAGACTTCCTTAAATAGAATCAACCTGGACGCGAACCGCGAATACGAAGGAAGATCCAATCCGGAAATACCCGAACTCCCGTCGAGAGGTCCGATCCGTTTTAAAAAAATCGTCTCCTTCCGTTCGAACGGCGATTCCGAAAAGGACTCGAAGGAAGAGGACACCCCAGCGCTTCCGTTTTCGATCGAAACCCCGGATTGGATTTCGGATAAGAAGCCGGATTGGAAAGGGGCCGCCGATCTTTCGTTTAAGATCGCTTCCCGTTGGGACCCGCAAAGACTTTTTTTAAACGTGGAGGTTGCGGACGATTCAATACTCGCTTGTTCCGAAGGCAAAACCGACTGCGATTCGATCGAGATCATCCTGGATTCCGATCCTTCCCTGCTCGACATAGGACCGGACGGGGGATTGAGAAAAACACCGGGCAAACGTTGGGCGAAGATCGTCCTTCCCGTCAGGAACGAAGAGGGGAAATGGAAGTTCGACGCGAAGTCGTCCGCAAAAGATCGCATTAACGTAAAGTTCGTTAAAACGAAATCGGGATATACGATTTCCTGCGGAATTCCCTGGAGTAGATGGATCGAAAATCCGCGGACAAACCCGCCGCGCGTAGGAAGCGTTTTTCTGGCGACGGTTTCGGTCTTAGATTTCGATTTTCCGGGGGACAAGGGCAAAACCATGTCCAGTTCCGAAATCCGCGGCAAGGATCCGTTCACCTTCGGAGAATTGGAACTCTCCGAAAAACCGTATTCCCTCGGCGGCTACCGAAAAGGAGAATAAACGGAAGGAAATTATTCTTTAATACGACATCGAGGATCCTTTCGTTTCGCGAAAGGAAGATCGGAAACTTTCCTTTTAGGAGACGTCGCGTTTTTTCCACACTTCTTCGTTTTTAGGCGAAACTCCGTGGATCCGTTTGAACGCCTTGGAAAACGCGAACGCGGAGGAATACCCGACCACGCGCGACACTTCCTCCAAGGTCGCCCCTTGTTCCTGAATCAGATTCCTTCCCTTTTCGATACGAAGTCGCGCGAGATAATCCATGGGAGTACATCCCAAGACGTCCCGAAAACGGTTCGCCAAGGAAGCCCTGGATATTCCCACCGAGTTCGCCAAAGTTTCCAACGTCCAAGGATGCGCAGGTCTTTTATGAAGCGCCTCCAAAGCTGCACGGATCTTTTCGTCCTTAAAGGCGCTTCTCCATCCGGGAGAAGGTGAAGGATTGGTTTCCAACCAATGACGAATAACATAATAAAGTAATATATCCGTCAGCTTCTGCAGAATCAAATCGGAACCCAAACCGGAATCCACTTCCTGGGATATGAGGATCAAAGTCGTGTGAAGAGGATGATGCGAGGGAATTTCCGAGGATCGTATCAGGATCAGATCGGGAAGTTCGAGAAAAAAGGGATGTTGCGCCGTATCCGGAACCTCGTATCGCACCGAAACGAACGTGGTGATCGGAGTTCCGGTAAATCGATTTTCCTTTTTCAAAATCTCGCGGAACTTGCCGATATCCATCGCCTTGTTCTCCGGAGAGGATATCAATTCGTGGTCGAGTCCTTTCGCGATGAAAAGAATGTCCCCCTTTTCCAAAGGCAAAGACTTCCCCTTAAATCTCACATAACACGAACCCTGGGACAGGATATGAAATCCGCCGCTTCGTTCGCAGGGGAAACGCAAACCCCAAGCCTTATACATGGGGGTTCGGGCGAGAAGATCGCTTTTCCAAGCGGCCGCCGTGAGAATTTCGGAAAGTAGATCCATTTTTTAGAATATATCACACAATATCTTAAAGTCGAATCATTTATACGATTGGATATTCTTTTTGGATTCCGAGACATAGCAAAAAACCGCGTTCAAGGTTATTCTTTTCGAGGTCAGGAGAATTTGTTTATGAAAATTTTCGTATATGCCGGAACCGGACTCGTTTCCGGCCTCGTAATCGAAGGACTTCTCGCTAAAGGCCACGAAGTCTACGCCGGTTCCAGAAATCCCGAAGCGGCGAAAAAGGCCCCCAATCTTCACTGGATCAAAACGGACGTATCGCAGCCGAGCCTAGGTCTGGACGTTTTGGAAAAAACGGAAAGAGCGTTTTTACTTTGTCCTCCCGGAATCGCCGATCAATACGGCGTTCTTAATCCTTGGATAGAAGCGGCCAAGGGAAAAGGACTCAAAAAAATCGTACTCATGACGGCGATCGGAGTGGATCAATCTCCGGAAGATCTTCCCTTCCGCAAGTTGGAGATCGCTCTGGAAAAATCCGGAGTTCCGTATAACATCGTTCGCCCGAACTGGTTCATGCAGAATTTTCAAACCTTCTGGATTTCAGGAATCTTAAAGGACAAAAAAATATACTTCCCTGCAGGAAAAGCCAAGACGAGTTTTATAGACGCTCGCGACATCGCGGCGTCTTCCGTATCGCTTCTGTTAGATGATTCTAAGAACGGGGAAGGATTCACCCTCACGGGCAAGGACTCGATCACTCACGACGAAGTTGCGGAAAAAATTTCGAAGGCCACGGGGCTTTCCATACAATTCGCGGACATCACTCCGGAGGAGTTCAAGAAGGGCTTGTTGGGCGCGGGCGTTCCCGAGGATTACGCGAACGTTCTGGTTTTTCTGGCGGGTATGCTCAAAGAAGGTTATGTTGCCGCCGTTTCCGATAACGTAAAAAGTATCACCGGTAAGGAACCGATCTCCTTTGATCAATACGCGCAGGACAACAAAAAAGTTTGGTTAAATTGAGCTTGCACCGTCTAAGTTCTGGTCGTAATTTTACGATCTTACAGAGGAGTACAATCAATTCCATGAAAATCAAATCTTTTGCGTTCGGGTTCCTTCTTTCAGCTTCGCTGATTCAGGCGGAATCGTTCCAGGTGAAAAGTCCCGAACTTTCCGCGGGCAAGTCGATAGCCGACGAACAGGTGTTTAACGGTTTCGGCTGCTCGGGTGGAAACGTTTCTCCTTCCCTTTCCTGGACCGGTTTGCCGAAAGACGCGAAAACCATCGCGATAACGGTTTACGATCCGGACGCTCCCACGGGAAGCGGCTGGTGGCATTGGGTGGTGTTTAATCTTCCGGCCAATACGACTTCCCTCCCTGCGAACGCCGGAAATCCGGAAAAGAATCTTCTTCCGAAAGAAGCGGTTCAGAGCAGAACCGATTTCGGAGTTCCCGGTTACGGCGGTCCTTGTCCTCCCAAAGGAGACAAACCCCACAGATATATCTTCACCGTTTACGCGCTGAAGGACAAAATTCCCGCGGATCAGAATTCCTCCGGAGCGTTGATCGGCTTTTACATCAATCAGTTAAAAATCGGAGAAGCGAAAACCGTAGCTAAATTCGGCAGATAAGTTTTCCGTTCCGCATCCGTCTTACGATCAAACTCGGGACGGATGCGTTTTTATTCTCATCCCCGGTCCGTTTCGTTCGGAACGACCGAGAATAAGCTGAGGAATTCTTCCTTTCCCTTCACCTTAACGTCTCCCATCGCGACCGTATGAAACCGGTTCTCCGATGCCACCCGTTCCAAAACCTCGTTTGAAACCAGAAATTCGGCGTTCAATTCCTTGCAAGCCGATTCGATTCTGGAAGCCGCGTTGACCGCGTCTCCGATTACGGTGAATTCCAATCTTTCCTCCGTTCCGATGTTACCGCAGACAGCTTCGCCGAAATGGATTCCGATCCCCTGTCTCAGTTCCGGCTCCCCCTTTTGAAGGCGAATCGCATTCAATTTTTTTAATGCTCTTTTCATTTCGATTCCCGCCGCAACTGCGTTTAGGCAATCCGCTTCGGAGGATTCCGGAATTCCGAAGGTGACCAAAATCCCGTCTCCGATGAATTTGTCCACGGAGCCGCCGTTTTCAAAGACGACGCGCACCATCTCGCGGTGATATTCGGTAAGAAGAGAGATGACCTCCTGAGGGGAAAGTTTTTCGGATAAGGAGGTGAAATCCCTGATGTCGCAGAACAAAACGGCGATTTTCTGCAATCTTCCTCCCGGAGCGAAAAGATTATCCGCAGCGGTAATCCGCTGGACGACTCCCGGCGAAAAATACCTTCCCAATTGCGAACTCTTCCTTTCCGAACGGACCGATTCCCGCAACAAAGAACGTGCCGTATAAGCTATAAAGGACGTGATTCCTCCGTACAATACGAGAAGCGCGACGATGGCAAAATAATATTCGGCGCTGGCCTTCTCCGTCAGGAACGTCTCGGACAAACTTTCGGTCCAAACCGTCCTCGGGTCCTCCGCCACATAATAAAAAATGAATATGGAAACGGCGAAGGCCGATACGGAAACCAACACGGGATAAATGGGCTTCAAGGAAAGTCCGTTGACCAGTATAAAAACCGCCGTCATCGGTATGAACGCCGTTTTCAACAGATAGGTCCTGGGTACGGAATTCCCTCCCACGGAATCGTACCAAGTCCATGGAAGAATACATAGAATCAGAACGTCCAAAAAGACGCCGAGTCCGCCGGCGATGCGATTGTCGTCCTTAAGACAAAAACGCTCCTTGGAAAGAAACCAAAGCATCATTCCGGAAACGAAAGCGGCGCCGACATATAAAACCAGAATCCAAATCCGCTCCATTACGCTTTGTGATATCGAAAGACTGGGCGGAATAAACGAAAGAGCCAATAGGATTCGTATGATATATCCGATTCGAAACGCCCTTTTTTCCTTTAAACCTAAAATATCTTCGGTGTGTTGCATTCGGATTCACCTCGCTTCAAGAACGCTCGCGCGCGAACTTAGACAGAACGTTCCCGCAGATTTCTCTTCGGTAAAGGACGAAATAGAATCGGGCGCGTTTTGTTTATAAATCGAAAACCGATCCGATCCGAAAATAAAATAATTTCTTTACAATATAAACTCCGAAACGATACTTCCGTTCCCACAGGAAACCTCACGATGAAACGACTCGTTTTTTTATTTCTCGTTCTTACCTTCACAGGCGTCTCCGTCTTCTCCCAAAACCAACCGCTTTGGCAGACCGTTTTCGGCGGCGAACAATACAGCGGTTTAAAGGCCAACGAATGTCCCGAGGACCTTCCTTCGGGCTTGGTCGTCGTAAAGGACGGAGGTTTCGTCGCGGTCGGTTCCGCGAACAACTGCAAACGCGAAGACATCAATCCCTTGGTGGAGCAGAAAAAATACAGCGCCGCCTGGGCCGCGAAGATCGATTCGAACGGAAATCCGGTTTGGTGGAAATATCTTTTTCCGAGTAAACCCGTGGACATGGACGGATATTCGATCAACGTTCACGGTTTCGACAGCGTTCGTGGAAACACTCTGACCGCCACTCAAGACGGAGGTTTTGCCTTCGCCGGAACGATAGGAAGTTCGACCTACAACCGCAAACTTTCCTTCGCAAGATACGACGTTTCCGGCGAATTGGTCTCGGATCGTTTTACGGAAGCGAAGGAATTCTGCGACGATTTTTGCGGCGCGGAGGATCCGCAAGTCTATCATCTTCAGGAACTCTCCAACGAAAAGCTGCGGGCCTTGGTCTCCGTCACGCATAGGATCCAGTCCGAAACCAAGGAAGGAAACACGACCGTAATCAAGGACGAGAATAGAACGAGTTTCTTATATTCGATTTTTGGAAAGGACGGCTCGGTGAAAAAATCCAAATATCTTCCCGAAATTCCGTTCGCGCCGAGCGCGGCGGCGGCTTTCGACGAAGGAATCGTGCTGGCGTTAAGCACGGATAACGTTTCGGGAAGGGAATCCCAGAGGGACGTTATCGTTCATAGATACGACGAAGACGGAAAGATGTTGTGGAAGAAGAGGTTCGGAACTCCGGGAGTCGAGGACTTCATCATATCAGTTTTGAAACTTTCGGACGGCAACCTGCTTTTGGCGGGAGGAATTTCCGGAGCCAGATCCAAGGAGGCTTGGTTTTTAAAACTTTCTCCGCAGGGGGAAACGATCTGGGAAACGAAACAGAAGGTGGGCGGCCTGAACTTTCTGGATCCGATCGTGGAATCTCCGGACCGGGGTTTTTTGGCGGCGCTTGCGGAAGGGGAAGGTCCTTTGACCTTGATCAAACTCGATTCTTCCGGAAAAAAACAATGGGAGAAAAAACATTCGCAGAGGGTTTATCTGGCGAATAAGATCCTTAAAAACGAGAAAGGATACGTGATCTTGGGTTATACGAAAAAGAAACCCGCCCTTTATACGGACGCCATTTTGATCCAGGCCGATTGGAACGGAAATCTTTCCAAGGACGCACAACGCAGAAATTTCCCTTAAGTTCGACCGTTTCGCGGAGACACAGCCGGAACATTGTCCGTCCTTGAAACGTCCGCCGTAATTTCCGTCGGAAAAGCGGCGCGACGGTTCAGGATTTCCTTTTCACGAAACGATGACAGTCGACGACGTGGTCCATCACCATTCCCGTCGCCTGCATAAACGCGTAACAGATCGTGGAGCCGACGAACTTAAATCCCCTCTTTTTCAGATCCTTGCTCATCGCGTCCGAAATCCGAGTCGTCGCGGGCACTTCCCGAAGACTTTTCCAGGAATTGAACATAGGTTTGCCGCCCACAAAACCCCAGATGAACGAGTCGAAAGAACCATATTCTTTTTGAATATTCAAAAAACAGGATGCATTTGCGACCGCCGAACGGATCTTGAGTTCGTTCCTCACGATCCCTTCGTTCGATAAAAGCGAACGGATCTTCTTTTCCGAATATTTGGCCACTTTGACGGGATCGAAACCGTCGAAGGCCTTCCGGTAGTTTTCCCTTTTTTTCAGGATCGTGATCCAGGAAAGTCCCGCTTGCGCACCTTCTAATATTAGAAATTCGAAAAGTTTTTTATCGTCGTGAAGCGGCCGTCCCCATTCACGGTCGTGATAGTCGATATAAAGCGGGTCCTTTCCGGCCCAAGCGCAACGTGGTAAGTTCGAATGTCGTTTCATAACTTGACTTTAAAAACGATCCCCCGTTTCCGAAGGAGCGTGCGAAGGTTCCTCAATCCAAAAACGCGAATCGGAATCCGCCGTCCGGTTCCGGCGCGATATCGAACGTCTCCAAAACGGCGTCGACGTTCAAAGGACCGAATATATGCGGAAAAATATTCTTTCCGTTCTTTTCGGAGAACTTGGGGGAATTCGAAACCTCGTATTTCAACGGAGAACGCAAACGCGACGGATCCACGACGAGTAAAACGAGATCCGTTCTTCCGAAAAAGATTCGATTGGCGGTTTCCTCCACCTGATCGCGTTTAGAACTGTGGATAAAACCTTCCCGCTCCAGGGAATCGACGACGTAAGAACCGCTCCGAAGCGCCTCTTCCCAATCCTTTCGAAACGCTATGTTATAGATCCTTTCCATCGTGACCGGCGAAAAAACCCTTCGCCGTTACCAGCGGGCGATATGATCTTCGGCCCAGCCTTGTCCGTTCGTAAGCTTGTATTCGTTTTTTCCCAGGCGAATCACGCCTTCGAACGTTCCGATCATCTGATGAACCGAGGAAGCCAACAAACCGGTGTTAGTCGTGGCCTTTCTGTGGAACTCGGGGGTGAAATTCAGATCGATCGCCTGCGAGTCCTTGGTATAAAGCCGCCACGGCTTCATCCAATTCTCGCGATCGATTTCGAAAACCGCATCCGACGGGATTTTGTAAATCCTGCCGTTGACGAGGATCGCGTTCTCGGTGGTTCCCGTATCGTCCGTCCAACCTGCGCCGAGATTCATCCCGATCCGTTCACCCGCGTTAGTCGCCACCATCGAAGCCCAATTCCATTTCGTGGAATACGGCCAGACCCCTCTTCCGAAATCCAAACAGGCGAACGAGGTCTTAGGGTCGAATTTATATTCCATCGCGCCGTAACGCACCGTTCCTTCCGCCCCCACTCCGAACAACTTTTCGGTGAATTGAAATCTTCGTTTGGACCAGGGAACGACCACGTTTAACGTTTCCCAGTTTTCGGGAACCGGTACCGTTATCTCCGCCTGAACGGGAATCTTATTCTTCGGAGAAAAATTCACGGACAAACGATATCCTTCCTCTTCGCGGAAGAACTGAAGACGCGCGTTGTTTCCGATATAAGTCGCGTTGCTTCCCACGAGCTGCCCCAGACTGACGCCCGCTCCGAAAGGGGAAAGGATCGTTCCTTCCTCGAAATCGCCCGTCTTCCGATTGAGCCAATAAACGAAGATCACTCCGGCGTAATCCACGTCGGAAACGGTGAAGGACGCGAGGAAATTCTCGTCGTAGATGCACCAATAGTTCCATTTTTTCTTTCTAAGATAATGACCGCTTAAATTGCACCGATGCATCGGCTTCTTGGACCAACCGACCGCGTTCAAATTCAGATTCCCCGATTTATCGCAAAGGTTGGTTTCCTGTCTGATTTCCGTTTCTAAATTCATCGTTTCAAAAGACTCTCTTTAGGTTCTGAATACGGTTATCGAGGGCGTGTCCGTAAAGTCGACCGATTTACTGAGACTAGAACCCCCGGTTTCGGAAGGAAAATTCAGAAACGGGAAACGAGCGGCGTTCTCTAAGGAATGAAATCCTACCCCGTTTCAAAACTTTTCCGAACCGAAATGTTAGCTTTATTGAACACGGACAAAACGGAATTCGAAAAAAAACGACATTATATTTTATAATTCGAAATCGAATTCCTCCGCGCACATCCGGACGACTGCAGAGAAAGGATGAATATCAAATGAGAAATGGGAGAAGAACCATGAAGACGAAATTCCGTCGGCTAACGAAAAGGATTTTATCTACGTTCTTAATCGTACTATCGGCACTTTACCTGAACGTCTGCTCCAACGGCAAGGAGAGCGTTTCTATGGAATCTACGCTCGCCCTTTTGGGAATATCGGGCACGACTTCCGGAAGTTCCTGCACCGGAAAAAAATTGAATCTTTTTACGGATCCGATGCCTCCGGAAAGCGAGATTCCGGTGCTTCAATTGGGGGAATCGATCGTATTGGATCGTTCCGCACACGCGCTCTTGAACGCTCCGGTCTGGGACTTAGCGCTGGGTGACGAATACCAGGGATTTTATATCCGCTTTAAAAGGGGATTGGAAACCGATTCTTGTTACGAATACAAACCTCTGTTTCCCGGATATCACTACGTGAAACTTTGCAGCAATCCGACTAACGGCGAATATACGTGTGTCGCAAGAGGATTCATAAAAGTGGAAGGAGAGATGAACAAAGCGCCTTCGGCAGCGATCGCACAAAACTCTCACAAGATATTCATGGGACAAGCGGCCACACTGGATATGAGCGGAAGCACCGATCCGGAAGGGGACACCTTAAAATTCGTCTGGAGAATGTTGGATCAGCCTTCGAACTCCGTCGCTCTTCCTCCGCAATCGGAAGCGGCCGTCCAAACGTTCACACCGGACGTTCCCGGAAGATACGTTCTGTCCGGATACGCTCGAGACGGTTACGAAAATCATCTTCGATTTTTGGACGAGGCTAAAAGTTCTACGATGGCGACGGTTCACAGCAGAATTCAGGGAAACGCAGCACCTACGATCGCCATGGATCGAATGCCGGCGCAACCGATCGCCGGTCAACCGATCCGATTCGACGCGACTGCGAGCACCGATCCGGAAGCGGAAGTGTTACGCTTGCATTCGTGGTATATCGCGGTGAAACGACCCGACGGAGTTTACGAGTTTTTCGATTACCAAGAGGAATTCGGTCCGGGAGAACTCAGAGTCGGACGGACTTTGGAAGCGGGAACCTACCTCGCGGGAGTTTGTCTCTTCGATAACGTGGCCCGCACTTCGGAGCTGCCGGAAGAAGCGAACAGTTGTTGGGAAGAGGAATTCGATGTGATCGATCCGTAAGGCGATCGTAAAATAGAAAGATTGCGGATCACTCGAAATCCGAACCGAAGCGGAAGCGACCGAACAAGGTCGCTTCCGGTTTTTCCCCCGAAAAACGCGATAGGCGGATCAACCCTACGGAATGGAAAACGAATCCGTCAAAGAGGGCTTTTCTTTTTAATGGCGAACTTATAAATCAGTAAAAATGAATCCGTTGCGGTTTTTTGCGATTCTGATTTTGGCGTTTTACGCCTGCTCTCCGACGCGTGAATTCAATTCCTCCGATCCGGGCACGAAGGAATACTGGATGGAGCTTTTCTTGGGCAAGGTTAAGGTTCCTTTTTTCAGCGAAAACGAAGGTACACTACAATGGGCCGTGCTGAACGGAAGCGCCGGTTTTCCGACCATAGGACTGGGCCTCGCCGTGGACGCGAACGGATTTAGCTACGTCGCGGGAAACACTTCGACCGGGATATTTATACCGTCTCCTATCGGAACTCTGGATCTGATTCTCTCCAAATACGACTCCGGAAAAAATCTGATTTGGGGAGTGCAGATCGGGGCCGTCGGTTCGTCGATCACGGTCACCGGAATCGCGATCGATCCTTTCGGAAATTCGTACGTAACCGGCTTTACGAACATCTCCTTCCAAGGTCCGCTGCTCAGCGGCCAGGATACGTTCGTCGTGAAATTCGACACGGACGGAAACAAGGTCTGGGGAACACAACTCGGTCCCGTTTCCTCGTCCTATTATACGACCCCGACTAAAATAGCGGTGGATATATTCGGAAATTCTTATGTAATCGGGACCACGAACGGACCGTTCGGAGGATCCGTCTCCTCGGGAATCAACGGATACATCTTTAAATTGAACGCGAACGGGGCCGCTGATTGGATCAAACAGAACGCGATTACTTCGGTAAATTACAATTCGGAGGGAATCGCGTTCGATCGGATTACCGGAACGATTTATATGGTCGGATTCGGCGGTGCGGACTTTGAAACGGAAACCGTTCCTTCGATCGGAACCAACGATTTATTCATCGTCAAACACGATCCGGCGGACGGAACCAGGCTTTTTTTCGCTCAACTGGGAATGGCCGGGAGGGAAATCCAGAGTTCCGCGATCGCGACGGACGGGTTCGGAAACGTGTATGCGGGAGGAATGAGCAACGCAGACTTCGGCTCCAACGCCGACGGAAGCGCTTATCTCGGATTGATCGTCAAATACGACTTCGCGGGAAATCGACAATGGATTCATCAATTCGGAGCGTCGATCACGACCAGAGTGCTTGCCTTAAGCACCGACGCAGGGGGAAACGTATTCGCGACCGGATATACCCAAAGCGATTTGATTTCGGGTTCGGGTCCTTCCATCGGCGGCACGGATCTATTCATAACTAAATACGACCGCCTCGGTCAAAAGGAATGGGTACGTCAATACGGTGAGACGCTCAAAGCGGCGCAGGGTTCGGGAATACAAAGCGATTTCGAAGGAAATCTATATTGCGCCGGATCCACGTCGTTCGGATTCGCGGGAATTCCCGCAGTCGGAACGCAGGATATGTTTCTTTTAAAATTCAGATAATCCGTTTTCCGGGATCCTAATTTCTTTTCTGTTCAAAATAGGTCCGCCTGTCACAAAGGACCTTGAACACGATCATGAACCGAAATCGAAACATCATACACGTGGGTCTTAGCGATCTATTTCTCCCCGTAGTCGTACGATCCAAATCCGAAATACTACAATTCCAATCCAACCTCGAAGAATTGGGGATAGAAATCACGGGCACCAACTACGGACCCAACCAGAACGTATTCACGAGACAACGTTCCCAATCGGTTCTTACCATCCAGACGATCAACGGCGGACCGAACATCACGCAGCTTTTGGTCATATCCGAAAATCCGGAAGGATCCCTCGAATCCATAGAGGAGGATTTCGAAAGGGCGCTCGACGCCTTCGACAAGGTCTGGCAGATCCGCGGAAAAAACGCGGTCAAAAGCGATCTTACCGTACGGATGTTGATAGACTCTTCCACCGAACACGCGTTCGGCGAAATCTGGGAGAAACGGCTTCGACAGGACAAAAACGATCTTCAGAAATTGGGAAGACCCATTCTCGGCGGAGGTTTGAGATTCGTGCTGCCTCCGCTCAATCCCCAGGATCCTGAGGATCACGGAATCGAAATCAAGATGGAATCCTTTTTCCCCGATCCGAGAAGGATATTTTTGGAGGCGATCTTCCTTTGGGGCGCGCCGCGGATCATCGGCGAAAAATGGGACGCGGGAAATAGGATCCAAAAGGTGGTCCAATACGCGGAGCAGAATCTGATCCCCTTTCTGGATCAAGCATAACGGAAATTGAATATGATTCGAGTTTTACACACCGCCGACCTTCACCTCAGTCAAAAGGAAAAGGATTATTGTCTTTCCGTCCTAAAGGAGATCGTTTCTATCGCACGCGGCGAAAACTGTACGCACATCCTGATCTGCGGGGATCTTTTCGACAGAAACGGAGACATCGACGCGTTAAAGGAAGAGGTCAAAAAAAACCTGAGCGCCTTTCCAGGCAAAATCCTCTATATACCCGGCAATCACGAGGAGCTCGGACTTGCGATCGGAAATTATCCGATCACCGCGGATCTTTCCCCCATGTCCTATCCGCAAAAGGGAGAATCCGTAAAATGCTGGGCCGAGGAGATCGACGGGGTGACCGCGGAATTTTTCGGTTTTCCGTTCCAACGTAATTTAGAAGATTCGAATATTCGATTTAAGGAAAAGAAGGCCCAATACCGCATCGCGCTCCTCCACGGAACGGAGACGGAACTCGTCGAATATCTCGGCCCCTCTCCCGAAGAGGCCGATTCCGTCCTGGATTCAGGGCCGTTCGCCGAAGCGCAGTTCGACTATCTCGCGTTAGGTCATATCCATTCGGGCAGATCCGCGACCGAAGGCTCCATGATAAAAAGATATCCGGGTTCTCCGAGGGTGGTCTCTTCCGGAGAATTCGGCCCCCGCACCGTAACGATCGTTTCCTTCGGTAAAAACGGAACACCGGAGGTCCGCGAAAAGACAGTAGTCGCGGCGGGACAATACAGGGAATTTTCCGTAACCGCCGATCTTTCAGGAAAAATCCCCGAGCTGGAAAAGATCCGTTCCGAGTTAGACGTTTCGGATTCGGTGCGCATCCGGATCTCGGGGATCGTCGAGGACGAACATTCGGTCGCGGCGGTTCTGAAGGAATTCGGCAAAAACTCCGTGTGCAGAAGGATGGAATTCAAAACGGAAATCAGAACCTCCTCGGCCCTGATCAACAACCCTATCGCAAAAGCATTTTATGATAAACTAATGGAGCGGAAGGCCGCGTGGACCGGAGCCGAACCGCCCGATTGGAATCGAGTGCTCACGGTAGGTTTGGAGCAAATCGAGGAAAACGCGGGGAAAAACTGAGAATGTTAAAGTCGATTCAAATGATTTCCTTCGGTAAATTCTCGAACGTCGGATTCGAGTTGGGATCCGGCGCCACGGTTTTTTTCGGAAAAAACGAATCCGGAAAGACTACGATCTTCGACGCGTTTCGCCTCGCGTTGGGAAGCGGACTTTTAACCGCAAGCCAGGAACCGAAAAAGAGCATCCTGGCCCGTTACGGGGAAAAAAGCGCGGAAGGGTATAAACTCTTCGGGGAAATTCCCAAGTTGTCCAAAGAGACCGCGCCTCAATACGTACATTGTATTTCTCTTCGGGAAGGCGAATTGGAATTTTCTTTCTTAGACAACAAAACGATCAAAGCGGATTTTTTAAGAAGCAGACTTTTCGACAATAAGGTGAATTTGGAGGGCGTCTCCTCTTCGCTGAAAAAAATCCATTCTCCGCACGCCAACAGCGGAGAATTCACCCAGTACGAAAAGCTGAAAAGCGAGATCGAAACATTAAAATCAGACCGCACTCGGCTCGTTTCGCAGATCGAAGAACTCCATTCCAGAAATAGGAACAACCTGCGGAAGGATTCCAATTCGGGCAAGGACAAGGAACGCGTTTCGGAGATAGAAAATCTCCTGCAGGACATCGAGAGGGAAACCGTATTGGAAAACAAAATCCAAAAGAAGAACAAACTCCTCGAATCGTTAAGCGAACTGCAGAAATTAAAACAGGGCAAGGAAAAACTGAAGGAGAATTTCCGGTATTCCAAGGACGAATCGGCCTTCTTCGAATCGATCACCAAGGAAGCGGACGCGTTACTCGTCTCGTTCTCCTCGTCGGAAACCCTGCTTCTCGAAAAAGGAAAAACCGCGGAAATCAAAAAGAGGGAATCGGAAGAACTGCAGACGCGGCTTACAACCCTTCAAAAAATGAAATCCAAGGCGGAGGAATTTTTCGAAAAGATCGAATCGACTTCCCGCGAAGACGGATTTAAGGAGGAGGTCCGCACGGAAAGTTCCTCCGGCGATTCGAAACTCGTGGGACTTCTGCTTTCCGTGTTAGGATCCGTCGCTCTTCTCGGAACCTTGGGAACCTTCCTGTTTTCGTCTTCCGTATCCACGCTCGTTCTTCTTACTGGAATTTCCTTTTCGGGGGCTTTGATCGGAATCGGTTCGTATCTGATGATCCGAAAACGCACCGAGGTCGCGATCAGATACAGCTTGGAAAAGGAAAGGGAATTCGTCCGCAAACGTTCGGGAGAATGGAACGTCGCCTTTACCGAAGCGCAGATGCCCGCTTTGGAACGACTGGAAAATCTGAGGCAATTTCTTTCCAAACAGATTCAAAATTTCGAATTCGTTTTACAACGGATCGAATCCTTGAAGACGGAAATCTTTTCCTTAGAAAAGGAATGCGAATCGATCGAAACGAAACTCAGACAGGAACGGCAAAAACTTCAGGAACTACGGTCCTCGCGCGACGTTTGGTTGGCGGAAAGACAGGTTCATACGATTCAGGATTATCACAAACGGATCGCGGAATTTCAGACCGCGGACAAACATCTCGCGGACGCATCCCGCAAGCTGGCGGCCGAACGATCCGTAGGAACGCCGGAGGAAGCGGAGATCTTATGGAAGACCGAATTGACCGCGTTAGACGAAATTCCCGCCGGACCGGTGGATGAAAATCGGAAAACGCTCCGGGAATTGAAACGAAAAGAACTGCAATCGGAACTGCAAAACCTTCAAAACCGACTCAAGGAATTGAACACTTCGATACGCGTCGAGGACGCGAGAATTCAGGATTCGCTTCCCGAAAAGGAAAACGAACTGATCAAAACGATCCAAAAACTTTCCGATCTGGAAAACGGACTTTCCGATCTGGAATCCAAACGCAGAGCCGCCCGGGTCGCCCAGGAAATCGTAGAGGAAATTTCGAAGGACCAATCCGTACAATTCTCGTCTTTAGCATCCGAAATCGGAAAAGACCTAAACCTTCTTCTTCCGGAACGAAAGATCAATCTGGAAGCGATCGACAAAAAGGAATCGATCAAGATGCAGGATCAATCCGGATCGTTGCGTTCCATCGATCATCTTTCGGGAGGAACGTTGGCGGTTTTTTATCTCGTCTTTAAATTGTTCCTAGCCCGGAAGACGGTTCCTAAAAAAGGGATCCTGCTTTTGGACGAACCCTTCATCCATCTCGATCCGGAACGTACAGAAACCGCGTTGTATTACTTAAGAAATTTCGCGGAAGAAACGGAGTATCAGATCGTATTTTTCACGAAACAGGAAGAGCTGGCGTCCAAGATCGAAAATTTTTTCGGGAACTCGAACCTGATCCGGCTTTAGTTCCGATCCGTCCGGACAACGTTATGCGAAATTACTTGTATCCGTTCAACGTCGGATCACGGTCATTGAAACGGATAAAATTGCGCGAAATGGATAAAAAAAAACGTTCTCTTTGGAAGGTCTCAAAAATAAAACCTACCGTTCGTTTTTTATTTTAAATATTCTCTTTTAGTTAAATTTAATTAACTATTGACACACTTCGTATTTTCATCAAAGGTAAATTATATTCTTTTAAGGAAATCCTATGAAGCAAAAAATTTTACTACTTACACTGAGCGCGGCGTTGTTGTTCAGCACCACACAGTGCGCGTTTTTTAACGCGATCGGAGCGGCTCCGGGCCGCATAAAAGGCGAAGAAGCGAGAAAAAAGATCTCCGAAGCGGCGACCACTTCGGATTTCATCTATTACGTACTGATCGAAGGCACGTTTCCTTCGACCGGAACCACGTTGACTTCCAGTCTGACTCCGGTTCTAATCGGGATCAAAGACGACGGATATTATCTGGAGAAGGACGTGGATAAATGTGTGGATGCGATCACCACGATCGGAACCTTCGTTCTGAGTCCTTTTTTAGTCGGACTTTTGAAGATCGATTGCGACATCCAGGAAGACAAAGCGTTTATGGATTCCCCGTTTCCTGAAATATAACGTTTTTGTAACATTCTTTTCGTCCGGTTTCCGTTCGGAAACCGGACTCTTCTTGATTCCTATTTTTTTTGATCCCCGATCGGAGCCGCAAACGAAGACGCATAAAAGCGGATATTTTTATATTGACCTGAACGGTTCCCCTCTTATAATTTCCTAAAATTATTATAAGAAAGAGGCTGACATTGAAAGCGGCAATTCACAAAATTCTCATTCTGTTTTTCCTTTCTCAAGTTTCCAATTGTTTACTTTTCGATACTCTCGGAATCGCTCCCGGCCGTATCAAAGGATCGGAAGCGGCGAACCAAATCAAAGACGCGGCGATCGTAGCGGATATCGTAAACTATAGCATTTCTCTCGGACGCACACCACTGATTCTTTCCCTTTTGGCCGATCAGGTGGCCGCTATCAAGACTGATGGATATTACGTAAAATCAGAAGTAGACGATTGTGTGGCCGAAATCAAAGGAGTTACCGGTTATGTTTTAGGTTCTGCTCTTACGATTGTTCTTCAATCAAAGTGCACGTTGAAAGAGGATAAAACGTTCTTGGATTCTCCGTTCCCGGAAATTTAAGCTCGATAGAACGTTACGTTTTCGATCCCGTCGCCCTTTCGGTGAAATTCTCGGTTGAGGAATTTCGAGTCCCGGAAGATCGGCGGGATTTTTATTTTAAGACGGCGAACGATTAAATTCGGAATTTTTCGGTTCGAAGTTTCGTCCCTATTCGAATCGATGGCCGCGACCTTTTTGCGGAATTGCGGGAGTTCCAAAGACCGCTTGGTGTATTTTTTTGTGAGAGTTCCCGCGTTTTTTGTCGGAATTTTATCGTTTTTTCGCAGATTCCTGTGAGAGTTCCCACACAACGCATGTATTCCGAAACATTCTCCCCGCTTATTTCCTTTGCACATCCAACTAAGAACGGGAAAAAACGCTCACACTTTCCAAATGGCTCGTATGCGGAAACAAATCCACCGGCGTGATTTTTTCATAACGAAACGTTTTGGAGAGTTCAAGTGCGTCCCGTCTCAAAGTTTCCGGATTACAGGAAACGTAAAGAATCCGATTCACTTTAGAATTTAATAATATTCTTTTCGTTTCCGGATCCAGACCTTCCCTCGGAGGATCCACGATGACTACGTCCGGTTTTTCTCCGAGAACGGAGGCCAAAGTCTGTAGGACCTTTCCCTTAGTGAAAAATACGTTTTCGATTCGATTCGCCTTTGCGGCTCCGATCGCGGACCGGATGGAATTCGGATTCTCCTCCAAACCGATGACCTTCTTGGATTTGGAAGCGACGTAAAGGGAAATAGTTCCGATGCCGCAGTATGCGTCGACTACGGTCGAATTCTCCGGCAAATCCTCCGCGACCAAGTCGTAGAGATTTTCGATCTGATACGGATTGACCTGAAAAAAAGTGGATAAACCGATGTGAAATTCGAGGGGACCGATCTTTTCCCTGATGAAATGTCTTCCGAACCAGGTGGTTTCCTTTTCTCCCAAAACGACCTTGGTGTTTCTCCGATTTACGTTCTGAACGATGCCCACCGTTTCCGCTTTGGATTTTTCTTTAGATAAGAATTGTTTAATATATGAATGTAACCCGGCCACCAAATCCTTTCTTCCGGGCATTTCAGCCTGGTTCGTGACGATTCCCGCCAGAATCTCCTGACTTGCCCTCGCCTTTCTAAGAACGATATGCCTCAAAAGGCCGCTTCCGTTTCTTTCGTTATACGGACTTAAATTTTCGGTCCTCGCCCAGTGCCGGATGGCGGCCGCGACCGTCGTCAGATCGGGATCCTGAATTCTGCATTCCTTCTGATCTATGATGAAGGTGTTTTCCTTGTTGTGAAGGCCGAGGGTCAGCACGGATTTTTTTCCGATCTTGCGGTGACCGAAAGGAAGCTGGACCTTATGACGATACGTCTGATCCCGGGGACTACGTACGATCGGACGTATCTCCAAACCTTTGAATCCGCCGAACGCGGATTCGATCCCTTCCTGTTTGTGTTGAAGTTGTTTTTCGTATCCGATATGAAGCCTGTCGCAACCGGCGCATTCCGGATAGTGCTGACAGGATTGACTCGCGGGAGGTTTCATTCTACCTTTCAGGCTTTTCGAAAAGCCCGCTCTGTCAATTGAATTCGACGGAACCCGAAATCACATCAGATAGATTTTACCGTGTTTATCCTTGATCATAGGATCCGCCCCGTATTTCATCAGCAGTTCCGCGAACTCGGACATTCCGTGCGAAGACTTCGCGAGATTCATACAAGTGACCCCGTCGTTATCCTGCACGTTGGGATCCGCTCCGTGTTCCAGAAGAATCCGAAACTGCTCCAATCTTCCCTCGTTGACGCAATGATGTAAGGGACTCATTCCGATAAAATCCTTGAGATCCGGATCGGCCCCGCCTTCCAGCAAAATCGTTACTATCTCGATCGGATTTTCGTCCAGAATCGAATGAATCAAAGGGCTCAAACCGGTGACATCGTCCCTGCGATCGGGATCGCAACCCGCTTCCAAAAGAATTCGGACCGTTTTCGAATCGGCGTATTTGACCGCAAGCGACAAAGGATTCAAACCGTGATATCGGTTGCCGTTTACTCGAAACCCGTCGCGAATCAGATTCCGAAGACGATTCCTGTCCCCGCTTTTGATCGCCCCGAAAAAAAGAAAACGTTTCCAAAAAGAATCCGATCGCTGTTCCTCTTCCATTTCAAACGACTCCTCCGCGCTCGTCGATTCGCCGCGCTCCGCAGAATTTCCGGAACGTTTTGTATTAAACCGACATCGTTTCGCGCGATCTTTTCATTCTACTAAAAGGAAGCGGGTCTTGTATTGTAAAAAAGGGACAGGATGGAATCCCTTTTTTCATACCAAACTGCGGGAGAATATCCGGAGAGCGCCGAAAATTCCCGGGTAAAATGAGGCTGATCGTAAAACCCTGCCTCCAGGGAAAGATCGGACAAACTCCGCGTCTCCGCGTTCATCCAAGCGGCGTTTTGAAACCGTACCAAACGCGCGAATTCCTTGGGATTATATCCCACGTGAAGCCTGAATTTCCGTTCTAGATTCTTTTTTCCGATTCCCAGACTACCGTGAAGTTCGGAGATTCTGATCCTTCCTTTTTTAGAGACGATCCTTCTTAACGCCTCGTTTATCAACGGGTCCGCGGAATTCCGCCTTCTCCTCAAATCGAGCAGATACGAATCGGATACGGCGACCCTTTTTTCGAAACTTTCCGCGCCGCGGATTCTATTTAGAAAATCATAATATTCTTGATTATCTGGAAGTTCGAGCTCCGTCACGGGCGAATCCGCCGCCTCAGCTGGAATTCCGAACAGAGCGTAAAAAGCCCCCGGCGCCAAACGCACGTTAAAAAATCCGACGTTCCCGACGGGGGCTATACGGAACGGAGAAAGGTGATTGCCCACGATATGCCCCCGGGAAAGGACCCATTTCTCGTCCGAACCGAAACCGATTCGTATCGGATCCGCATAAGGGATGTGGATCTCGTTCTCCACGGAAGGAAACACGTTCGGAAATCGAATCTCATCTTCGCTCGAAACGGCGGAGAACTCCCAACCCCAATAACAGGAAACGAGGTCCGAAAGAAGCGGATTCGGTTTTGCGAAACTGGGTTTCACTTCGACTCCCGGATTTTGCGGAGAAGATCCCGGTTCGATTCCTGACGAAGGACCGCGTTTTTATACCTTCTGATCTCCGCCTCAGTTTCGGGTCTAACCTGAGGAACAAGAGAAGGTCGCTTAGTTTCGTCTAACGCGACAAACGTTAAATAGGCGGTCGTCGCTCGGACGACGGTTCCTTCATACGGATTTTCCTTGGAAACCTGAACCCCCACTTCCAGGGAGGTTTTTCCGGTATAATTCACGCTCGCCCTAAGCACCACATGATCGCCTATCTCGATCGGGGCGATGAAATTCAAACGGTCCACGCTCGCGGTCACGGCCTCCTTGCCGCAATGTCTTTGCGCCACCATCACCGCGATCATATCGATCCAACTCATCAACGTTCCTCCGAAGAGGGTTCCGTAATGATTGGCGTGATCGGGCATCACGATATGTCTTGTTTCGGCGGCGCTTTGCGAAGGCGTTTTTTCTTGCATGATTTTACCGTAACGAATCGGAGGAGACTTCCATATAATAATGATCCGGCACTACTCCCTCCGGACCCGCAAAATGCCGTTCCTCGACGATCCCGAATCCGAGACCTTTGTATAAGGCGATCGCCGGATCGTTCTTTTGCGAAACGTCCAAGGATAAAACGGAGTATCGCGGAAATCGGTCTTTCATAAATCGGATCAACTCCTTTCCGATTCCCTTTCCTCTTCGTTTTTCCGAAACCGCGATATGCCCCAGATACAAACGTCCCGACTTCGGGGGTTTGATCATCGCCTCGGTGATCAAACCTCGCGCCATCACCCGCGGAGCCGAAATTCCGTATACGGAGACGATCCTCAACGCGGTTCCTCCGTTCAAAAGCAGAAAGGAAGGTTGACGGTAACTCATGACGGTTCCGACCACCTCGCCTTCGATCTCCGCGACGAAATGATTCCGATACGAGATCGTATTTCCCCGTTTAACGAAGGATGTATTCAAAAAATCGAATGGACTTTTTTTCCCCTGCGTAAATACGAAATCCCAGGCGGCCGGTCCGGAAGAATGGATCAACGGAACGCACGCAGCGACGTCCCCGGGGTTTGCGGGTCGAATTTGAATTTTCGGTTTCAACGGCAACCTCTCCTTACGAAACTTATAGTCGAATCCGCGTTTAGAAAAAGCGGTTAAAAAAACGCTTCGGCTCTATGCCGAAAACTCCCTTTCGTTCACTTTCAAAATACCGCGCAACACGTCGCTTCGGGTGACGATTCCGATCACACGGCGTTCCTCGTTGACCACGGGCAGACAACCGATTCTTTCTTCGAACAGCACCTTCGCGATTTCTCCGATGCCCGCGTTCGAATGTACGGACAAAACCCTGGTTTTCATGACGTCGCCTATCCTTTTCGCCGGAGAATCCTGCGGGGTTTCGGTCAACTTCCAGAACATCCAGTCCCGGTCGGAAAGAATTCCGCATAACACGGATTTGTCGTTCACCACGGGAACGTGACGGAATCTCTTTTTAAAAAAAATCTCCTCCGCCCTTCCGACCGGATCCGACTCGAAAAAAGTAAGAACGGGAGACGTGGAAAGGTCCTTCGCGGTCAGCGCGGACAGGGATTCTCCGGTTTTGGAGCGGGCGTTTCCCAACGAAGAGTTGTACTTATAAAGAAAGTCGACTTCCGAATAACGGCGCGAAGACGAACCCCGTTCTGACGGGGTTTTTTCCTCTTTTACGTCCGTCCTTTTCGGGGAAGCGGAAGACGGCACTGAATGCAGGGGAGGGACGATTTCCGGACGGACCGGCGGAACATACGGCTCCGAAATTCCCCTGGAAACCCAGAAAAACAATCAACGCATCCTTAATATTAGATAATTGTAAGATGCGATGATCCGTTGCGTCATTTCCAGACCGTCTTTGTTTACGTCGGGATGGTATTTTTTGATCAATTCCTTAAAACGTTTTTTCAACTCCTCCAAGGTGCAGGGACCGTCGAAACCGAGAACGTCCAAATGCCTCTGCGTTTCCGGATCCATCTCCTGAAAGACGGAGACGTGTTTTTTCTTTTTCGGCTTTTTGCGGAAGGTTCCGAACAATTCGTAATAAGCCCGGTCCCTGTATTCCCTCGTGATTTCGCGGAGATGAAACAGCTTGGTGTTGAGTACGGAAAAGATATGATTCTTTAAAAATACGTCTGCGCCGTAATCGTTCGAAATGGATTTCGTTTCCATAAAATCCGAAATGCCGTTTTCCACGATCCGTTCGAAACTGAACTTATCGTCGAAATAGGAATCGAACGCGTCGTCGAAATCCAAAGTCGCCGAAGAAAGCAGAAGAAGAAGTTCCCGATCCAGCTCGTGTTTATCCAAGCGGTTCCGGATATCCTCCTTTAGGGAAAGCTGAAGTTCGGAAAGATAGTTATCATCGAAGTATATTCCGTTTTTTGCAAATTCGTCCTCGATGCCCTCGATCTTCAGTATTTTGGAAAGAAGTTGTATGAGCGAATCGGCTTGCGTTTCGTTAAACCCTGCCGCCGCACGGGAGGAAAAATGTACGTCGTTTCTCAGACCGTAAAAAATCCTATAATAGTCCTCTTTGCGGATCCCGAGAGCGGAGATGATCTTTTCCACGGGAATATACCATTCGCAGTTCGTACATCCGGATTGGATGTCGAAGATGATATCGTCGAGCGAGGAGCGGATCTGTTCAAAACTGCGGGTTTGCATTCTCGGTCTCTTCCAGATTTTCCACCCCGGCCGTTCCGTTCATCAATTCTTTTTCCGATCCCGATCGCGGAATCGTAATTCGAAATATTCCCACGGGGACAAAAAAGGTTTGCTCGGATCCTTTCTCGGACTCATCCATCCTTATTATGCTTCCTTTGATCGCGGTTCTTGCCTGTTTTCTCGTTTATTTTCTGGGATATAAATTTTATTCGGGTTACATTTCCAAATCGATCTTCGATCTAAAGAACGACTCGGGAACGACCCCGGCGCATCTCCTCAACGACGGAGTGGATTACCTTCCCACGAAACCCGTGGTTCTTTTCGGACATCACTACGCTTCGATCGCCGGTTTGGCCCCGGTACTTGGACCGGCCGTCGCCGTCATTTGGGGGTGGCTTCCCGCGATGATTTGGGTCGTTTTGGGAAGCATTTTCGTCGGTTGCGTCCACGACTTCGGCGCCTTGGTCGTCTCGGTCCGCAATCAGGGAAAAAGTATCGGACAAGTCGCGGAGGACCTGTTGGGTCATCGGGCCAGAAGTTTGTTTCATGCGATCATATTCTTCCTGGTGGCGTTGGCGATGGGAGTGTTCGTGTTGGTTCTCGCGGAGATGTTTTCCGCGGATCCGAAAGCGGCGTCCGTAAAAGACAACGTTAGCTCCTCTTTAAATGCTCCCGTTAAAAATAAGGAGGCCGCTTCGTCGAAGAACGCAGCCGGAAAGACCGCGGATTTCCCTTCGGGGACCCAAACGAAACCCAAGGACGTCGGCAAGGAACTCCACGATCATCCCGGAGAAATTCGAACCGAGGAAAAGCCCTCCATTCGATTGAGAAGCCATTTCCCCGAAGCGGTCATCCCTTCCGCCGCCATTATGATTTTGGCGATCCTAGTCGGAATTCTACATTACAAAAAAGGAATTAGCCTTACCCCTCTTACGATCTTTAGCGTTCTCGCCACCTTGGGCTCGATGTTTTTGGGAATGCAGGATTCCGTTCTGCATTGGACGGGACTCGCCGACGTAGGCACTTCCCCTTCGACCGGAAGTTGGAAATACATCCTTTTGTTTTACGCGTTTCTCGCGTCGGTGACTCCCATCTGGCTTTTGCTGCAAAGCCGCGACTACATCAACTCTTTCCTTCTGTATTTGGGGATAATACTGATCTACTTGGGATTTTTCAGCGGAGCCTTGACGATGAATTTTCCTTCGTTCAACGCGGAGGCTGTGCGGAGTTCCTCGATCGGTCTGGATCTCATCCCCTTCGTATTCATCACGATCGCATGCGGCGCCGTGTCCGGATTCCATGCGTTGGTGAGCTCCGGCACGACTGCCAAACAACTCGACAAGGAATCGGACGCGAGACCGATCGGTTACGGAGGAATGATCGGCGAATCGTTGTTAGGTTTATCCGCGGTCATAGCCTGTACGATCGGATTCGCTTCCGCGGAGGAATGGAACGGTTTTTACCGTTCCTGGTCGGGGATCCAGGGACTCGCGCCCCAAGTCGGAGCCTATATCTATGGCACGGGAAGATTCCTTTCCCAAATAGGAATTCCGGAAAGTATCGGACAAGGATTCATCGCATTGATCGTGATCAGTTTCGCTTTGACCTCCTTGGATTCCGCGACCCGATTGCTTCGTTACAATATCGAAGAGATCGCGGAATCCTCGGGAATATCGTGGATCCGAACCTCGGTCGGCAACCGATACGTCTCCAGTCTGATCGCCTGCGCGGCGATCGGTTTTTTCGCGTTTATGGAGATCGAACAGGACGGCAAAAAAAAACCTGCCGGACTCGCGCTTTGGAAATTGTTCGGAACGACCAACCAGCTTTTGGCCGGATTGGCGCTTTTGGTCGTAACCGTTTTCCTTTTAAAAACGAAGAAAAGGATCAAAGTCGCCTTTCTGCCGATGTTGTTCGTATTGACCGTAACTCTCTGGGCCATGATCCGGAATTTTTTCGACTTCTTAACCGGACCCAACCCCAATCTTTTGCTGGCGGGGGTCGGCGGAACCTTGATTTTTCTGACGCTTTGGCTTTTGGCGGAAGCGGCGTTAACCTGGAATCGCATTAGAAAAGTATGAAATACTGTAGTTCGTGCGGAGGATCCGTATCCAAAAAAATTCCCGAAGGAGATAACCGTCCCCGTTATATCTGCGAAATCTGCGCGACCGTCCACTACGAAAATCCGAAAGTTGTGGTGGGAAGCATTCCGATTTGGGAAGATAAGATACTTCTCTGCAAACGAGCGATCGAACCGAGAAAAGGATTTTGGACCTTACCGGCGGGTTTTTTGGAAAACAGGGAAACCGTGGAGGAAGGCGCCATCCGCGAAACCGAAGAGGAGGCCAACGCCAAAATAAGGATCGTGGGTCTTCAATGCGTTTACAGCATTCCCCACATCAGCCAGATTTATATGTTCTTTTTGGCGGATCTCGTGGACGGAAACTTCTCCGTAAGTTCCGAATCGGAGGAGGTTCGCCTGTTTTCCGCGGACGAAATTCCCTGGGATGAATTGGCCTTTCTGTCGGTTTCGTACGCGCTCCGTCGATACGTGGACTCTCCGATCAAAAACACGCTGCACCTCGGAAGCACCCGCGACCGAAAAGATCCGCCGAAAAAAAGCTAAACCGACATCGGACTCCCTTTTTAAAAAAACATAGGAAAAAAAAGGTGTTAATCGAGAATGTACTTATGCGGAACGGAATCTTTTTCGTATTTCTTTTCTACATATTCTTCTCCGGTTCGTTGAATGCGGATTCCTTTCTTAGGACGAATACGGATTCCTTTTCTCCGAACTGGGACGGAAAAAACGACCGTCTCGAATTTAAGATCTCCAAGTCGGCGCTTCCCCGTTTGTCCGATTGGGAACTTACGATCAAAAACGCGGGGGACGATATCGTAAAAACCTTCCGTGCGGATCACAGAAGAAAAAGGGGATTTTCTCTGCTTCCGTTTTTGCAGGACGATTCCAAACAGGTTCCGTTGGAAATATCGATTCCGGAAACGATTCTCTGGCTCGGAGACGATTCCAAGGGATTTCTTCTTCCGGACGGAGAATACAAATACAGACTTCGATTGGTTACCGAAAATCGGGAAAATCTTCTCTCCGAGGAAAAAACGGTCGTACTCGATTCCCGTCCGCCGAATTCGGAACTCAACGCGAAGACGAGAGTTTTATTTTTAACGGGGGATCGTTCCTCTTCCCGCATAAACGTATCGCAGAAAGTCGCGGGGGAAGCTTCGGATTTTTTTACGGGGGAATTTTTCGATTCCTCCGGAAAAATCGTCAAGTCCTACACATGGAGATATAGGGACGTTCCTTCCGTTCTCAGTTGGGACGGAACTGACTTTTCCAATAAACAACTTCCCGGCGGAATCTATTCGTATCGTCTGACGGGAACCGACAAAGGAAGAAACGAATCCTCGACAGTACTCTCAGACCTCACGATTCGAAACGAATCCAACGGAGTCGATTCGTATTCCGATTCCAAGTTGTATTCGTATCTTCCGGGAAGCGTGAAAAATTCCGTACGTTTCAGTTCCTACGTTTCTCCGAAAATCAAATCCGACTCCTATGAGATCGAGATTTTCCAGAAAAAGGGGAACGAGGAAAAAAGCGTCTATCGTCATCGGGACACCGGGGAACCCCCTTCCGAATGGAAATGGGATCTGAGAAATCAAACGGGGGAATCCGTTTCCGCCGGAACGTACGACTATCGCCTAACGGTGCATAGTCGATACGAAAAACATCAATCCGTTCCGTCCTCGTTTCAGGTTTCGAAAGAATCCTTCGATCTGGATCTTTCCGTTTCCCCCAAGGAATTCACGCCGGACAACGACGGCAAAAACGACCTTATTTCCGTATCCTTAAAACATTCCGGGATTCCGCTCCAGTCTTGGGAAATCACGTTATACGAAATACCTCCTTATACTTCCCTCAAACGCAGGATCAAAACGTGGAGCGGGTCCGGATCGGCGCCGGAGGAGATCGTTTGGGAAGGTTGGGACGAATCCGGAGTTAAGGTCGGATCCTTAAGCGAGTTTTATTTCGAATGGAAATACGTGGATCAATTGGGTCGAGAAGCGTCCGGACAAGGCGCCGGTTTTAAGACCGGAATTTTGGTTGTGGAGGAGGAACACGCGCTGCGGATCTCCGTCCCCGAATCCCAAGTGGAAGCCCGTTGGTGGAGTCTTGCCGGAGCGATCCGCGGAGTTTTGGATTCCTACCCCGGATATAAAATCGAACTGCAGTCGCATTCCTCGCATCAGGGAGACGAAGAAGTGAATCAAGTCACCACCGAAGAAAGGGCAAGGACCGCGTTCGAATATTTTTTTTCCAAGAACGTTCCTTACGGAAGAATCCGGTTTCGAGGATACGGAGAAACGCTTCCCCTCATTCCCGGTTCCGGAAATTACGAAGCCGAAAAGAATCGTCGGATCGATTTTTATCTTTCCCCGTAACGGTCCGAAATCATGTGCACCGCGATCATTCATAGGAATCTCGAACAGGGACTTTTCGGATTGGGATTCAACCGAGACGAATCCGTAAAACGAAAACCCGCCTTACCTCCGACCGTTTTCGGAAATTCTCCCGAGCTTGCGATCGCTCCTTTGGACGGGGATTACGGAGGGACATGGATCGGCGCCAATTCCTCCCGCACGATCTTTTGTCTTTTGAATTACTACGAAGCCGCGCTTAAACTTCTGCGGAACCCCACGAGCCGAGGACTTCTCGTACGCTCCTGTTTGTTAAACGAAGTCCGACCGGAAGCTCTCGAAGCGGAAACCCTCGCCGATTTTTATCCGTTCAAATTGATCCGGATCGATCTCGAAAAAACGACGATTTTCGTCTGGGACGGAAAGGACTATTCCGTATCGGAGAATCGGGACCCGTATCTAATACTCGGAAGTTCCTTCACGCAGGGACCCAGGGCGCAGCTTTCCAGGGAAGCGGTCTTCCGCGGGAGTTTTTTACCGCCGCATCTCACGGATCGAAACGGATTTTTGGATCTATCAAAACGTTTCTTAACGTCCCACCTTCCCGAAAAGGGAGCCCTTTCGCCTTGTATGCATCGAAGGGACGCGCATACGGTTTCCAAAACCGAAATAGTGATCGCGGAGAATTTGTTGACGTTGACTTACCAGGAAGGACAACCGTGTGAATCGCCGGAACCGATCGTAGTCAATTTGACTTTGACGGATTTTTCGGTACTTGGATAGTTAACACAATGGCAGGCACGAAGTCCTTATTCGACGATTCTTTTGAGTATAGGGATCCCGCTCTTCAAAAGAGAAAAAACGCAAGAGTCAAGATCACCCTGGACGCGGAAATGTCCATCCAAGGAAAAAAGGAACGTTATCCTGTCACGATTCTCGACATCGGAACCGGAGGCGTCGCGATCGATTCCAGAATGACCGTGTTCGAGGGAGACAGGATCCACCTTCATACGAGAATCAACGGAAAAGACATGACTCTGGAAGCGGAGATCATCCGCTCTTCCGGAAAAAAGGCCAACAGTATCTTCGTCAATATCGCCGAAGAACACAGGGACGAAATCCAGGAATTGATCCACAAAAAATTCTTCGAAAAAGAAAAGAAACTCAACTGAGTTTTCCTTTTTTCAAAATCGAAATCCTTTTTCTATTTTTAGATTGATCGTCGTTTTATAACGTCGAAGATCTTGATTTATGTGTTCTTCCGCAGATTCCTTACGTTCGGAAAGTTTTTATGAAAGGATGTTCGCGCGGTTTTACGATCGTTTTATGAATCGTATCGAAACGACCGTCCTTCTACGTAGACGCCAACGGTTATTGCGTCCCCTGTGCGGAAGAATCCTGGAAATCGGAAGCGGAACGGGGATCAACTTTCCACTCTATTCCTCCGAAGCCGATGTCGTCGCGATCGAACCTTCCCGATCCATGATGCAAAAAGCAAGGGAAAGGATGACGACTCTGGACCTTTCCCGAAGAGCAGAACCTCCGCCGAAAATTAGGACCGAAATTTTGGGAATAGGAGATCCGGAACTGGAGAATCTGATTCCGCCTAACAGTGTTGATGCGGTCGTCTTCACGCTCGTACTGTGCACAGTGCCGGATCCGGAATACGCGATTCGTTTCGCAAAATCCAGGTTAAAAAAGGGAGGAAAATTGCTTTTGTTGGAGCACGTGTTGGCGGAGAGTTCCGCTGGTAGAATTCTCCAAAAAACGTTGAATCCGTTTTGGAAACGGTTCGCACAAGGTTGTCATTTGGATCGCGACCCGATCTCCATTGTTCGATCGGAAGGATTCCGTCTTTTGGAAGCGGATCGATTTCGCAACACGTTACCCTTTTATCAGGCGATTTACGAATCGATCTGAGAATCACGGAACGGATTCGATGATCTGATACGTCGGGTTGGTTTTTCTACAAAAACTAGGCATACACACGAACTTGATTCCGGCCGGATAGCCCGTTAATGTCTGCGGATACGGCTGGGTCAGATACGCACTGCTCGCTTCCGGAAGCATTCCGCCTAACGCGACCGTATCTTCCCGATAGACATACCAAGAGGAACCGTCGACGACGTCCCGATCCGCGCACTTACAACGCAGACCGGTGCCTGCGGTCACGGTTGCGGCGTTGATCGGCGCGTTTGCCCCGACGTCGAAAATTTGATTTCCGGATCCGGGAATATAACACGTTTGAAACGAAGACTGTAATCGTCCGTCGCCGAAGCATCGAAACGGAGTAGGCGTGATTTGGGAATTCAAAACAGACTGCGAAACGAGATAAACCAACGCGTCTTCGGGATCGAAATTCGGTTTCTGATACCGTTCATACGCGTCCCCGAACGATCCGTTCTCGCAGCCGATCAGAATCGAAAACAAAAAAATAAGAATGAAGCCGATCCTATGCCTCATCCTTTATCTCCGATTTCATACGCATATTCATTATAGAATATACGAAATTGATAAAATTCATGGAACCGACCCTATCTTTTGAAACGCACGTTTCAAACTTCCCGAATCCGGAACGCACGCGAACGTCCTTCCGGCGGGATATTCGACCAAACGAAGGGGAAAGTAACTCAGAAAATCCGAACTCACGATCGACAAAGGCAGTTTAGAATCCACTTTGCCCGGATCGTAGTCGTACCAAAGCCCGGGCGCTCCGTCTTCGGTGAGGCATTTCAAAACTGTACCGGCGGCGATCGTGGAATCGGAAACGGAAACGCCGGTATTTCCGTCGAAAATCATATTCTCGCCCACGGGATGAAAACAATCCCCGCCGTTTTCTACCCGGATCGCGCCGGGATATTCGCAAAAAGCCTGGCGCTGAATGGTATTCGCCAAGACGTAGAGAGTGTCTCCTCCGTCCGAATCCGATTTAGGAGCGCAGAAAAATATAAGCAGCACCGAAACGAACACCGGTAACGTCGAGATCATATTCATTTTTCAGACTTTCTTCGTTCAATCCCTTTAGAACCCCGTGATTAGAGAATAGGTCGGTGATCGCGGGGTCCAG
>NZ_NPEF01000499.1:483-1135 GCF_002811955.1 Leptospira ellisii | reverse complement strand
GACGTCGGGAACCTTCCATCCGTTGTATTCCGAAGGTTTTGTAAACTGCGGATATTCTAAAATATCCGGAAGATTGTGGGATTCGTCCAAAAGACTTTCCCCCGCTCCTAAAAAACCCGGAAGAAGTCTGGACACGGCATCCGCTATACAAATGCTTGCCAAATCCCCGGCAGATAATACATAATTTCCAAGGGACATTTCCATGTCAACTAGATGTTCCGCAACCCGATGATCTACACCTTCGTAATACCCGGATATAAAGGTGATCGGTTTTCCCGTTTCTTTGAGTTTGGTCGCGATCCCTTGGTGAAATGGAACGCCGGAGGGAGAAGTTAAAATCACCGTTCCTTTATCCTCCCCCAAATGCAAAAGCGCCTTGTGAATCGGTTCCACGCGAAGCAACATTCCCGGGCCGCCTCCGTAAATCGTGTCGTCCACGCGATTGTGTTTGTTGCCGGAGAAATCGCGAAGTTGTACGACGTTCACAGAAAAAACTCCGGATTCGATCGCCTTTTGTTGGAGGCCTTCGTTAAAGTAAGAACGGATCTTTTCGGGGAATAAGGTGATAAAATTAAACTTCATCCCAAACCTCCGGTTGCAGCAGAAAAATCGTTTTCTGTCCCAAGTCGATCTTTCCCACAAAGGCCTTTAC
>NZ_NPEF01000499.1:0-473 GCF_002811955.1 Leptospira ellisii | reverse complement strand
GAATCAAAACGTCTTCCCCGTTCGGTCGGGCAAAAATTAGAATTTCATGGGCGGGATTTTCCTGAACTTCTTTGAGAGTCCAGCCTAGGGGTTGACCCGAGTCGTTCATCGCCCGCAAACCGATCAGATCGGAAACGTAAAATTCATCCGGAACGGAAATATTCGGAAGCAATTGTTTCGGAAGAAAAAGTGTGGCTCCGATGAGACGTTCCGCCGTTTCGGGAGTCGTAATTCCTTCGAATTGTACGATGAATTTTCCGGAATGTTTTTGGATTTGAAGAAGTCGAATTTCTTTTTCCGGAAATTGCGGATCCGGCTTTTTTAATCTAAGAAGGACCGGAAGTGAGATTTCTGTAAGGGCGCTTTCTCGGACGTTCAAACGTAAAAACCCTTTGAGACCAAAAATCCGGGTCCGATCGAATGGCATAACCCCGTTTACGAATGGATCGAACGGCAATACGAAAAGATCGTTC
>NZ_NPEF01000498.1 GCF_002811955.1 Leptospira ellisii | reverse complement strand
CGAATTTATAGAGGAGTTCTCGCTATTCACGAAAAATTTCTTCTAAAACGCGAAAATACCAACAACTTCCCTGCCAATTTTCTAAAAAGCCGTTATGACCGCCGAAGTTTTGAATCGAAATTCTCACGTTACGATTTGGATGAAGTGATAGAAATGTTTCACCTCGAATGATCGGATCGTCTTTTGACGTTACGATAGTAGTTGGAATTAAAATCTCAGATAATTCTTTTTCTCCCAATGTATAGGTTCCAAAATAATGATCGATATCTTCAAATTCGTCCGTAGTTTCGATAAATTTTTCAGTCATCTTCATAACGGATTTTTCTTTCAGAATCTTTTCATAAGGCACTTGAGTGGGAAAATGAGCCCTCTTTTTTTCAATTGATTGTTTCCATTTTTTAAGAAAGTAACGACCAATAATGAATTTATTATCCATGAGATTTGTCGCATCTTTTGGATGAATTGCAGGTGAAATTGCAATACAGTGTTTTAATTGATTCAATTTTTTTTCGCCATGCGAATGGCGGCGGGCGATTCTTAAAGTGAAATTACCACCTAATGAAAAGCCGATGACGAATGTGGGAACTCCTTGCTCATTCAAAAGGCTTGCTTGTCGAACCGCTTCATACGTTTCCTCTATCAAGCTGCCGTTGAATGGTTCGGGGTTTAGGTGATGTGTATCTCCATGATCTCTATAATTGAGTCGAAAGATATTATATCCTTGTCGAAAAAAATAATCAGAAGCTCTCAAAATATAAGTTGAATTAAGGCTCCCTTCCCAGCCGTGCAAAAGGATTAAAAATCCTTTGGCTTTTTTTTCTTTTTGTCGACTAAATGATCCGGCAAGTTTGACGTTTTTGCCCGAATTCAAAATCATTGTTTTCGAATTATTTAAAAAAGATATTTTATCGGGTAGATTCCAGGCTAAAGATGCAAGGGCGGTTTGTACAAAAGAGAATTTGAGGATTCCTTGGGGATTAAAATCGACCGTTTGTAACTTTTTGAGCATAAGATCATCTGGATTCCAAGGAATTGGAAGGAAAAGCGTTTTTGAGCGCCTAACGTAACAAATTTTACGATTAAATTTTTGAGATTTATAACTTATGAGTGAATATTCCCGAGAAATTGGAAAAAAACTGGTATCTATAACTC
>NZ_NPEF01000497.1 GCF_002811955.1 Leptospira ellisii | reverse complement strand
TAAAAGTAATGTATTTCGGTAAAATCGTTTCGCGTCCCTTCGGGCCCAGCGACGTCGGAAAACCTACATCGTTAGGCGCACATTTTTGCCAAGACTTCTCAGGTTTCTTTCGCCGCGTCCATGCGGCGATTAAAACGAAGATTTTGTAACTGTTTAAGATTGACAATACCCTATTAAATAGGGATTATTGATTTATTGAAGAGAATATTCATTCACCTTCCAGATTTCGATCTATTTTGGAAGAAAGCTGGACTTGAAGATGAGGAGTTAAAGGAAGTCCAAGAATTTCTTTTAGAAAATCCAAAGTATGGCCCGGTCATTAAAGGCTCTAACGGAATTAGAAAGATACGATGGAAAAAGAAAGGAATTGGTAAAAGTGGGGGAATCCGAGTCTTTTACTTAGATATTGAAGAATTTTCGGTATTATTCTTAATAACACTTCTTGAAAAGAATGATAAAGAGAATCTTTCTAAAAAAGAACTTACGATATTATCGGATTTAGTAACTTCTTTAAAAGAAGCGATTCAATCGAAGAGAGTACGTCATGAAAAAAGAAAGTAGTAAGTTATTTAATAGTCTTTCTAAAGGACTTAATGAAGCCATTGAATATACTAAAGGCAAAAAAGTTCCTGGTGTAAAAGCTCAAATTATTGAGATTCAAAAATTACCTACATTTAAAGGTAAAGAAATTCGGAATATTAGAACTAATTTACATCTTACGCAGAATACTTTTGCTCAGGCATTAGGTGTTTCGGCTAAAACAGTTGAAGCTTGGGAATCTGGAAAAAATATTCCGCAAGGTCCAGCTCAAAGAATGTTATTCATTCTTAAAAATAATTCTAAAGCTTTGAATATTTTAGGGATTAAAAATTAATAACGCCATCCTTGGCTTAATTTTTTAGTGCAACGGCAAAAACGTCGCCTAACTGCGGCTTCTCGCGTCGCTTCGAGATTGCTTCGCAACTCTCGCTTGGCCTTCGGCACATTTGCTTTGTCGCTCGGCTTGCAAGACGTTCGCTAAGGCTCACTCAAGCCTCGCGCCAATCCTTCCGCGCGTTTAGCGCGCTCCAGAACCGCAAACGTCGGAAAACCTGAATCGTTATGCGAAATGCGTTAAAAATATAGATAATAATGGATTGATTTTTAAAATTTGAAA
>NZ_NPEF01000496.1 GCF_002811955.1 Leptospira ellisii | reverse complement strand
ACGAAGTCGCAGCAAACGTCGTACCCAGATAACTTGCAAGACCAAGCACCGCAACTCCAATCCCGATCGCCCCAATCGCAGCGGCGGCGGCAATCATCGATACCGTATTGAAAACATACACCGCAGTCAGGATGGCTGTAGCCGCAATCACTACCGCAGCAACAGCAGCAGCTCCGATCGCAGGCAACGTGAACATCGGAAATGTCACTGCGGCAATCGCTCCCCAGCTCACGCTGTGACCGCTCGGATCCGTATGGTTCACCGGGTTACCTTCCGTATACATATACAAGTCCTGGGAATTAGGTCTGCTTGTATCAAGGATACTGTCCGCCTGCGTAAATCTACCAATCTGTGGATCATAGTATCTTGCTTTGTAGTAATACAAACCACTCTCTCGATCTTCTTCTTGGCCCGTGTATTTGTATCGAAATACATCCGGACCTCCCGAATCACTTCGGTGAATCTCGCCATACGGTTTGTAAGCCACTCGTGACACTCCGCCCCATTCGCCTCCGCCGATTCTGTTCCCTTGACCGTCCAACGCCATCGTCACGGAACCCAAGTGGTCATTGATGAAAAAAAGAAATCCAGTAATCGGTGTTCCCGGATTCGGAACTCCGCTTCCGGGGCTCGCCGGTGTTCCGATGATACTCGGTGTTCCCGGGGGAAGCAACAACGGTGCCATTGCCCAAGGTGCGTCCCCGTCTCCTCTCGGTACAAAGCCGTTGCAGTTTGTGACGAGGGTCAGCATGGCGGCTAACGTCATGGGCGTTAACAATTGGGTCCGAAGCGAATCCGTCAACGAGCCTCGGTGCAACAATACAAAACAAATTCCTAATAAAAGAAGAATCGAAAATAGCCAGAACACGGACTTCGGATCAGAGCGAAAATACGTTCGAAGAACCAAGACCTCTTTGAGAAGTTTGTAATACAACCCGTTCCATTCACCCTGCACAGTCAATTTTAAGTTACCGAAGTTCTTCCAAGTCCAAGATCCACGATCAAAAAACGAAATCGAACTACTTACTTCGTTCCGCAATACCGCAGTCGTACTCGACCACTGACCCAAACGTTCCCCACCCGCTCCATAAAAATACAACGTATGTTGCGCGGGAAAACCGGGTTGATACGATATCTCATACAAACCCCCCAGCGTGA
>NZ_NPEF01000495.1 GCF_002811955.1 Leptospira ellisii | reverse complement strand
AGGATTTTGAGCGCGGTCAGTTCCCCGATTCCCTGAAGTCCCTTGATTACCTTGAAGAATTCCTTGTCCTGCTCCGTAAGACATCCGAACACGCTCTGACCGCGTTCGCTCATCGCGTGGAAGATATGAAGTCGGACTTCCGACGACGGGGGAAGGTTTTTCAGCTCCAGATAGGTTTTGAAAGAGACGGTCACTTCGTATGTGACTCCGGCCGTTTCCAAGTGAGCGAAGCCGACTTCCAATTTTTTAAGAATTCCTTTTAGACCAGAGATCATTCCTCCACACAAGACCTAAAACTCGTGGGGTAAAGTGAATTTTGTCGGAGTTACGACGCTCCTCCGTAAAACCGTCGACCAAGTCCCCGTCTTGTGCGCGTTTTTGCGCTTTTGAATCCGTGTTCGGAGGAACACAATGCGTACGGAAAGAATAGAAATTCTAAAACCAATATAAACCGAAATGGAAAGAAACGAACTTAAGCGAATCTCCGTAATAGTCGAGATTCCAGCGACTCCAATAATCAAACACGCTGATCGCACCGATATGAACGGCTATCATTAATGTGCAGACGACCGTCGTTATTACGGCGCCGGCTCGAAGGTTGAGGACATGGATTTTCGTCGAAAGGAATCTGGCAGACAACGAAAACGAAGCGGCCGTAAGCGAGAGATACGCGATCAAATCAACGAGTAAGTAAGGGATGATGACTTCGTATGTTAGTGAACCCGCGGCGCTTTTGTAGATAAACGGAACGGGAAATCCGTAAATTCGATCGTCCCGAATCCACGGTCCGTCCCGGTAGACGGGCGTATATTCCGCGGTCGCCAAAAAGAATGCGGATACCGCGATTGAAATTACGAGGGCGACATGTTTCGCATCACGTCCGATCATAATATGCAGCACCTATCAGCTAACACGGGAAATACGATGAACGTTACGCGATCCTGAAAGCCCGGTCGAAACCGAAGGGAGGTTTATAACTCCACGATCTCTCCCATCTTCCAGACTTTGAGCGCGGGCCCCGG
>NZ_NPEF01000494.1 GCF_002811955.1 Leptospira ellisii | reverse complement strand
TTTGCTCTGAAAACCCTTGAGTTCCAATAAAAACTTCTCCGTCCAAAGCATTATTTGTGTTTCCGGTTGCATAAACGTTATTTAATGTATCCGAAGTTACGGCAACTGCCTCAGTAGTGGTCGACGCTAATCCGAGTAGACGTGTCCATTGTTTGTCGCCCGCAGTATTGTATTTTGTTAGAAAAAGATCCTGAAATCCAGAGAGAGTTTGATTGTCCAAATTTCCGACTGTATTTCCCGTAACATAGATGCCGGAGTCTTTATCCGTTATAATCGAATAGGCAAATGTTGATTTGCCATTTACACCTGATAGTCGTGTCCATTCAGCTTTTGGTCCTGGAATGGAGAAACCGGAAAGTAACTGAAGCAAGAATAGATTTTCTTGAAGGGAATTCTTATTCTCATGTTTGCATTGAGTAAAAAGAAGAATTACAAAAACGATCAGTCTAATTTTAACAGAGGAATATTTATTATTCATAATGTTCTCCTAACGGGCGTAATCTGAATAAAGTCATAAAATCAGTAAAGCTCCTAATTCAAGGCCAACATTGCAGACTTTTCCATTTGGTTCAAATATACACGTTGATCGTAGTCCAGTGCGAAATACAACCGATCGGATCTGAAGACCTTGCCAACCCACTTCGAAATAAAGTGCGGGATTAGAACCTGAAAGTCTTTGACCATTTCCTGAATATTGAACCGTAGAAGATCCAACACCGATATTAGAATAGAAATCCCAAAGAAGACTTTCACCAAATCGAAAAGAACGATTGAAATAAAAAAACTGATTTAGAAATGAATAGTTAGAAGCGTTTGAATTGGATACTTGATACTCTAATCTAAACCCTGGTCTAAATCTCCAGAGTTCAAAGAAAGCAGGTTCTAAATAGATGGCTCCTCCGAAAGTTGCAGGGTTTGTTGCCCCAAGAGGAGAGCCATTTGCTAAAGCATGAAAAGAAAATCCAACTTTATGATTCCAATTTTTTTCTCCCGTATTTAGATACTTAGGATTCAGGATAGGATTTAGAGTTTCCGGCGCATCGGAAGAACGAATCTTATTTTTATCCAAATGAATAAAACCGAGATCCGTTTTGATCATTAGCTCTTTATCCGAATCCTCCGCCACAATCCCTTTAAGGGTGCTTCCGTCCTTTAATTGAAACGAAGTATAATGA
>NZ_NPEF01000493.1 GCF_002811955.1 Leptospira ellisii | reverse complement strand
AACAGCGGTTCCTCAATACAATGCCCGACCCAGTGGCGTTTTGTTTGGCTACTCTCCTTATGAAGTTTTAAACGGTGCAATTCCAGATCCGCTTAGATTCTCCGATCAAATCAATACTGCCGCAAGTATCAGGCCAAAGGTCAACAAAGAGGACGCCTGCGGGTTGTGTTAACCGTTTTTGGTGAGTCCGGATTTCCGGACTCTCCAATTTAGGTTTCACAGAGAAGGTGCACCGAATCCGTAAAGTCGTTAAACGCTCCGATTGCTTCCGTTGGATCGATCAGTCCGTTCTCCAGTTCATAGTTGTGAGGTGCATCGTTGTCCAGCGTCTTCTTGAAGTCGCTTAACATCTTGTTCTTCGCCAATCGGACCATCACAGATATATCACTCGGGCTCGGGGCGGTTTTGTTCCCGTCTAACAACGCTTCTGTTTTACTCAAATCCCACTCCGTTCCATTCGCATCCTTCACAAGAGGAAAACTCGTAGGTGCCGTATATACAAAGTCGTTGTACGCTGGTAAAATCTGTTGTTCCGTGCCACCCGCTGCATTCTTGATCACTCGCAAATACATCGCTCCCATTTTCGCAAAACCGCCAAACGACATCGTACTGTCCAAGCTCTTCTGCGTGGCTTCGTTTTGTTTGTTCACTGCAATCACAAACGTCTCCGGCATGCTACGCAAACTCTCCAACGCCTGCAGAATCACCATGTTCTGAGAAAGAACGTTCGTCTTCTCCATCAGATTCTGAAACTGCTCTTTCACTCCCTTGTCGTTGAAGTTGTATTTCTTCACTTCGTTTAAAAAGAAGTTCGTGTCGATGCTGGACGCCCGGTCCATGAGGGAAGCAGACAAACTCCCCGGCTTCTTCGCAAGCACGCTCGCGAGAATGTCGTTCACATTCACGCTCAAGCTCACACCCTGCGGCAAGTTCTCCTGCATACTCTGCACGATTCCCGCAATCGAATCATACATCGTTCGCAAACTCTGTTCGTCCGCGTTGTTCTGGCTTTGTTGCAGAAAGTTCTGCGTCCAAGTCTCTTTCTTCTGCACCGTCTCTTCGATCTTGCCCAGGAACAACGCCTGGTTCGCTGCGTGTTCTGACTTAAAGTCCGCTCTCCAGTCCGTCCACTTCGCTCCGAACTCCTGAGCCATGTTCTCCCAGCGTTTTGTCCCCGTTTCT
>NZ_NPEF01000492.1 GCF_002811955.1 Leptospira ellisii | reverse complement strand
CATATGTAATTATCCATTTTTGCTTATCAATTTTACTAATTTCAGATGCAATGTTCTGATGATCGGAATCATTGTAATAATTTAAATAGAGATCCTTTCCTTTAACATAGTACGGAGGGTCAAAATAAAATAGCGTTTTCTCAGGCAATTTTTTTCTAAGTACCTTAACTAATTTAACCGCATCTTCATTATGTAAATCTATGTTATCTTTATATTGGGCTATTCGTTCAATTCTACGAATCAATTCACTCTTATTATATCGAGCATCAATTTTCCAATTCCCATTCTGCTGTTTACCACCAATTATACCTGCTCTTAGTATTCCTGATCGATTAGTTCGATTAAGAAAAAAAGTAGAAAAGCCGACTTTTAAACTATTATGCTTACTTTTCTCTTTTTGGATTTTCTGCTGTTTTTCCCAATTTTCAACTGTAACTTCCGTATCCCGAATACGCTTACATAGTCGATCAGTATCATGAAGAACTGAATGCCAGAACGAAAATATCGAATAATCAATATCGTTAATGACTATTTTCGATGCATATTCATTAAATAATAATGAAAGGGCGACGGAGGCTCCGCCAGCATACGGCTCTACATAAAAGCCATCATACAGTAAATTATCTTTAAATATTTGCTTAAAATAATCTGCAACTTTACCTTTACCACCGGGGTATCTTAATGGGGAATAATGATCCATAATTATACGATGTTTTCCCAAACTTTCTCAATGAATGATTGAATATTATCCCAAGTAATAATTAGATTTTGTCCGGTCGGGGAAAAGTTTGCGTTATGCACATAGGCATTCCAAGTTTCTATTCCAAGTAAATCATTTTTATTATTAGCGGCACTTCGAACTCCTTTACATATATATTTATCCGCTATATTTTTTTTCTCCAAATCTGTAGCAATTTCAGTAATCTTAGTTAGCAAAGAACTATTCACATTGACTTGAGGTGGATTATTGGCTTCAATATAACAATCTAAAGTCAATTCAATAAATACGCGAAAAGAAACAGCCACTGCATTAGCATAATTAGTAACGCTAAGTTTCTGAAGTTCGTGATAAATTGCATTAACCTTAGGATTCTTTATTTTTAAAACAAAAGATTTCGGAATTAAAACATCTCTGGTTTTAGGGATTGCTCTACCTGAAGATTTAGCTTTTAACGTAGAGGAGGAAACAGCCCCTGAT
>NZ_NPEF01000491.1 GCF_002811955.1 Leptospira ellisii | reverse complement strand
TAACGGTCCGATGTTAAAGTTAGAAACGAGGTAATATGCCTGGACTTTTAGAACAAATCGTATTTCCGGTTTTCCTGTTTTGGTTTTGCGGGCTTACTTTGGTCCTGTTCCGTTCCGACTTCGAGTTTGTTTGGAAGATCATTTTCGTTTTCGTCTTTATATTTTATTTCTTTCAATACTTTCCCGAATTGAAGGCGAGTTACGAACGTCTCACCAAAAGTTATCCCGCGGAAATTCTTTCCTGGATCTACGGATTGGGTAAGGGGACCTACTTTTTCCTTTTTTTTCTCTGGCCGGTGGCTTTGGCACGGATTTTTTATTCCGCCTCCCCGCAAACCAGCCGGTCGCTGGCCAAGACTTTGGTCGCGTTTACGTTGATCTACTGGGGCGGTTTGATCCTTTACACCAATTTTTCCGCGGAAGTGGACGGTTTTTTAAACGGCGCCTTTCTGAAATTCTTGAAATTTTCCCAGAATTAATTCCTGTCTAATAGTGTAGAATATGAATCCAATCTATCTACAATCCTTCGGGGAATCGGAAGAGGCCAAGCGGCACTTTTTGACCGCTTACGAATACCAGACCAAGGGGAATCTGAAACTGGCTTCCATGCATTATCGAAAGTCCCTGGCCGCCAAACCTACTGCGGAGGCTTGGACTTTTTTGGGATGGTCTTATTCTTTGGCGGGAAAATTGGATCGCGCGATCGAATTCTGCAAACACGCGATCGAAACGGATCCTACTTTAGGAAATCCTTATAATGATATCGGGGTGTATCTCCTTCAGCAGAAAAAATACAAGGAAGCTCTGGAATGGTTCGAGCGGGCGAAGTCGGCTCCCCGTTACGAAGTTCCCGTATATCCGTATTTTAACGCGGCTTCCTGTTTGGAAATTTTAGGTCATATCGAACTGGCTCGTTTGGAATACGAAAGAGCGATTCAAATCCAGCAGAACTATCCTCCCGCTAATTTGGCTTTAAAACGAATTTATATTCGTTACAATTGAACGTCTGCTCTTGTTCGCGCGCGCGACGGTAGTTCCAACAAACTTATGTGGGAACTCACACAAAGTGGTGCAGCCGCGTTTGTTTTGTAATCCCAATTGCGTTGGAACTCACACGATCGATCTGCACGGGGGATTCTCTTTGTAACTCAAACTTATGTGGGAACTCACACAAGATCCGTTCCACCACGAAAAAACACCC
>NZ_NPEF01000490.1 GCF_002811955.1 Leptospira ellisii | reverse complement strand
CCTCCGGATTTGTGAGGGAGCGCTTCGATTCGTTTTGATGATTGATTTTTTAATTTAAATATTATAATATAATATATTTTTAATTTGTTAGAATCGATATCTCCGGGGACCATTACGGGAACCCCGGAGAAGAGCCGAAAACGGTATCGATCTAACCAACGAGTCCGTTCCGTTTGTACGATTAATTCGCGGAATCGTCCACGGCTGAAACCGCTTCCACCCGTTTACGCAATTCCCGAAGATAGGATTTGTCGGATCCGCTCAGGTTCATCGCGGCTTCGTAAAGTTTGATCGCAGCTTCGTAATCCCCGGAGGAGAAAAAATAAGTGGCTAGGTTGGCTTTCGCCGCCCAGGATTTTCCTCCCGATTTCTGATCCGCTTTTTCCCAAGCGACCTTCGCTTTTTTGAAGCTGGGCGTTTCTCCTTTGATTTCTTCGTAACCTTCCGTTAAAAACTCCTTCACTTCCAGATCCTCGGATTCCACGAACACCTTGATCTTTTCGGTTTTTACTTTCGGAGAAAGACGACTTTTGACGTACTGTGCCGCCTCTTCCAAACCTTGTCCGAACGAATCCAAGACGGAAGGACAACGCAGATTCCCGACGGAATTGAAGACCTTTGCGGGATTGGAAACGACCGCTTTTTTCACCTCACCGGTTTCCACGTTGATCAAGGTCGCATCCAAAGGAATCAACATATAACGGACTCCGGTCGGTTTCGAAACGGGTTCGTTCGAAGTGGAGGTTCCCGTACCTTGTTTGGCGATCATGGAAGCTGCGATTCCGGCCGCTTTACGGCCCGCCGCGACGAGATCGATTTTATTTTCGGTTCCGCATTCCGTATACGGCTTTTGATATCCGATGTATAAGATCGCTTCGGCTCCTATCAACTTGCCTATGTTGGCTCTCGATTCGGTGACTCCCGTGAGTGAAAACGTGGCTTCGTTTAATATATCCGCGCGTTTGCTGAGATCGGTAAGACGAAAATACGATTCCTTATCGAACGCCTCGAACACTTTAGCGGGCATCTGATCGATAAAGCTGGAGCCGCTTCCGAAAATACTTTCGAACAGACTTTTTTTCGGCTTTTCCACCGCTATGCCTACGTTTCTGATCTGGCCCAGGAATTTTTGCCGGATTTTATTATATTTTATTTTTGTTAAGCGCAACCCGGGTTTTTCTTCCTTCGCACAAAGTCGTATTTCCC
>NZ_NPEF01000049.1 GCF_002811955.1 Leptospira ellisii | reverse complement strand
GAAATTCTCAGTCGTATCGATTTAAATCTTAATTCCTATGTAAGCAATCAAAAATATTCGAATCCGCCTTAGTCCCAGTCTGACTTGATATCGATCTCCGATAAACGCGCGAAAGATGGCGCAGAACGAATCGAGTCCTTTAAGTTGCATGCTCTTTCGAGAGCATGCTTATTCTTTAATTCTCCGTCGCATAATACTCTTTTCATTTGTTCCGAGATGTGCATTGGATAATCGAGAAGCCCATCTGCATCCGTACATTCATCAAGAATTGAATCATCTAAACCGACTAAACCTAATAAGTCGAGCTGCTCGTCCGCAATGCGCTCAAAGTAAAACCGGAAACGATTTTAGCCTCACAGAATCCACTCACCGATTGAATCATAGAACTTTTCCTATTGGACGAGATCACATTTCCAACCTTCTTCTGTATAAATCTGTCCTTCTATAAAGGCTCCGCCATCATCTCGAAAACGGACTTTCCCATGTTTCCGTTTCTAAAATAGAATCGCTCCAACTTTGAAGCCTTCTCTCTTCACCCGTTTTTTTTCGTAAACCTTTTTAGATTCGAATTCCAACACTTTTCCTTCGGCAAAGCCTGCTTCAAATGAATTTCCAATGCAAGGGCCGTAGTTAGGAGAAAATACAATCTCATGCAAATTCGGATCAAAATCGATCCATGCAGACTCACCTTCTAATAATTCCGAACTCGGATTGATCCACAACGCTATTTTATTCAATTTTTTTAATATATAATCCATTATGCTACCCTTACTTTGTACCTCACGGCTGTATAAACTGAAGTGGTTTCAGTTCCAGTTCGCGGGGAACCATTTGTCCCATCGGACAAGAAAATACTTGTATTTATCGGGGTTGCACCGCCGCCCAGACCATTCGTTTCCGAAGCGCCAGAAGATGCAGCGACAGAGGAGCCGGCTTGATAACTTCTCGGAAAAACTCTTTGAATAAATCCCTGAATTTGATCCTGTCCTTCGAAACCTACAGAACAGGCGTCATAATTGTTACAGTTCGCATTAGTCCTTGAACCGTGAACCCCTGCCCCTCTCGCAAAAACTCCGCGACGATCCGGAACGTTATACGTCGTTGATCCGTCTCCGAATCCGTATTCCACGTTGATGATCATCTCTCCGGATTGAGAAGCGGTGATATCGACGACGCTTCCCGTCGGCGTGGAGGAAATTTGAAAATCGTTGGCCGAAGGATTGCGGACGTAATATTTCGTCAGAGCGGTGATGCCGCCTCCGGTAAAGGAAAATTTTACGAGCTGACCTTCCTCGCATCCGTGGTTTGCGGAAGTGATACGATCCGTGGACGCGTTCGCTCCGGTGACCGTTCTATGCACCGCATTCCACAAAACCGCGAACGAAGAACGAGAAATCGCCTGCGCGTTCGCTTCCTTAAAATTTGTAGTCGGAGCCAAATTTAGTCCGTCTTCGATGATACATCCGATCGGCAGAATCAAATTCATCAGATTATTGTCCGTCGCGTCGATTCGATCCTTTAGATACTGAAAATTCTCGTATTGACGGTCGAATTCGTCGTCGATTAGGTCGCCGTCGGCCGGCGTACTTTTGTTCCAAGTTCTTGTTTTTACGGGATTAAATACCGCCATAGTAACTCCTTATATTAATATTAGAATATAATAAAATTCTCTCTTATAACGAAATCATAAACTATAAGATGATCCTTCGATTTTGACGGGAAAGTCTTTAGATACACAAGATCCCCGTCTTCGTCGAACAACCCAACTTCGTTGATCTCCTGGCCGATCATTTCACCCTGCTTGACCGTCGATTTGAAATTTCGCCCTCCGCTCAAATCGGATCCGATTTCGACTTGTTTACGGAAAACTTCGTTCTGCAAACCCGTATCCTCGTTTTGAGGAACTCTAGGAATTCCGCCCGATAGACCGCCGGTTCCAAAAGCGATTTCATACGGCCGAATACTCACTTGCGATCCGGACATAAAAGTGAATCCGTTCATGGACCAACTCCCGTCCAACGCAGAAGCTCGGAGCGCCGTTCCGTATAACCGCCCGTCCGACGTGGACATTTCAAAACGATACCGGATAATCGATCTTACTCCGCCTGATCGAATTTGTGTAATGGCGCGGCCGAATTCCGGTATTACGATAAGTTCGTCCACGGATCCGGTAAAAATGACCTCGATCGTCGCGGGACGTTTCGTATTTCCGGAGAGAGGAAACTCTCCGTTTAAAGTCAACGTCGCATCCAGCAACATCGGTTCCCCGCCGTAACATAGCTCTTTAATTTCGTATAACGTTCCCGTGCCCGCGAGAATCTGCGAACCGATCTCGTTCATGGAAAATATATCTCCTTTGGATCTTCGTTTTTGACGCGCGATCGAAAGGAATATCCGGTATCTAAAGTCGTCCATCCCGTTCCGCGGCTGTTTCAGATTCCTTCCGATCATATCCAACACGATTCCGTTTTGAACCGAATAGTCCGTAACCCCGGAAATCGACTTCAACATACCGTGTATTTCGTTTAACAATTCCAAATCCGTTTTCCAACGCTTGGCGATCGTCGATTCCGGATCTCTGGTAAAAATCGAAGAAGGATATTTTTCCAAGACCTCGTTTAAACTCGTCATAAAAAATTCACCTGAATGTTCGAAGTGATCAACTTCGCCCTTTCCCGACTGTTCATCGCCAGAACCTCCTGTGTAGCCGGAGCGCTCAAGCCGACCTTTGCGGTCATCGATTTTATTCCAGATACCTTTACCGAATCGAACTCGACCAGCCCGCTCTGGGCGGCGATCAGTCTCCATGAAAATACGTCGGCTCCCGTTCCTTCCCCCTTATAAGGGGTCGAAACCGATCCGATCGTATCCACTCCTCCGATCACCTTGATACAATTCGTCTTGACTACCGTTTCGGATCCGTTCACCCAAAGCGCGGGATCCTTGACGATCTCCAACAAAACGTTAACCGAAACCTCCGTAGGGCGACTGAAGTGATACGTCCTCGGTACGTTCTTATTGTCGATGATCGTGCTCGACTCCCCGCCGAACGATTCGATACCCCCCGGCCAATTTTTTAGGAATACGTCCCCGATCTCGGCGGCGGTTCCGCCTTCTATCACCGCTTCCATGGAATGGGGAGGACGTCCGTCTTCGTCGAAGAAATCCGTGGGATTTTCATAAACGACCGCGTTTAGAACGGACGGTAGATTATTCAAAACACCCTGCACGTTCGCGGCGGACGAACCTCCGTTGACTCCCTCTTCGATAAAACGGTTTAGATATTCGTAATCCGTTTCTATCGTACGACCTCCGCGGGCCGGTTCGGGATTGGTCACGGAATCGATTCCGGCAACGGCTGTGTTGATCGTATTGATAGATCCCTCGGCCACGTTCCCGCTTAATCCATAAGATATTTCTAATGTTTGCGCATTCACATCCGCAAAACCGCCGGTTACGATGCCCCATTCGATCGAAATAAAAAGAATCCCGCTCCCGGTTTGACATATCGTGCCTGCCGGAACCTCCGACCCTTCCGTTCCCGCAAAACGCAGAACGGCGATGGAGCGTTTGGCGGGCTGACGTTCGGAACCGAGCGGATTCAAAACCCGATCCAAAGAAACTCCGGAAGCGGTATGAGCGAAATTGGAATAGAACACGCTCTCCGCCAACAAATGAATCTTATCGAGTTCGTCCGCCAAAATTCTCATCCTTATCCCGTCTTCGCTCACGATCGATAAATCGATATCCTCCCCTAAACGGGCTCGATACCCTTCCTCCAATTCAGATAGGATTTCGTCCCTGTTTTTGCGGACAAATCCGTAATCGCCGACTCCTGTCATCATATTTCTCCCGTTACGATCCCGTATTTAGTAATTGCAGAAAATTGAATGTATTTTCCTCGATTCGAATTTTCCGTCTCGATCAATTCCACCTTTTCAACCGAAACGGTTTCGGGATCTTTTTTGATCGTCTTTCTGATTTCCGCCAAGACCCTATCGCGGGAAACCTTCGTGGAAAAGACCGTCGCCCAATCCACTCCGCTTAACGGTTCGTGGACGGATTCCCCCAAAGATAAAAGGACTGAGTGTCTTATTCTTTGGGAATAATATTCCAAATCTTGAATCATCGCGGAACATCCCCCGGATATAACCGCATCCTTATTCGTTATCTTTACTCCCTTCACCCTAATTTTACCTTGCCTGAAAGAATCTGTTCCGCTTCCGTCTTTTTGATATTCAGCTGCGAGATTATGACCGCCGCAAGCCCGGCCGGCGAACTCGGAACCGTATTGGTCGTAAACGAAGCGGCGTTGTTTAAAAAAACGTCGATCAGAGATTTGATGAAATCTACGAGCGTTTCACCTAACACTGCATATTCGCTCAGATCGACCGCCCCTCCTTGAATTTTGATCCGATCCCCGTCCAACTGAATCAGGGATCGCCCCTCTTTGTGTCCGATCACCAAACCCGCCAAATTCGAAGTGGAGGCGGGAAGATCCGTCTTTCCCTTATAACCGCTCACCACACACGCGCTTTGAAGATCGAAAAGGGAATCCGAAGTCACGGACTCCACTCCTCGGATCGCGTCGGAAATGTCGTGCGTCGAAAACGAAACCCAAACTTTGTCTCCGCGTTTATAATCCGGTTTGATGTAAAAATCCCCGGCCCAATACGTTCCGACCCGTATACCGGATAACACGGGAAAGGTTTTGGCCTGTCCGTTTTCATCCTCCTTTTTGAAGGGAATACGAACGTTAGCCGTCATCTCTTCGGGCTTAAAGGATTCGATGACCCCGGGAAGACCGATCTGTATCTTGGATAAATTGTTGTGAATGGCCGCTAAGATCGCTTCGTCCAAAGTCATAAAGGTTTTACCTCCAATTCGGAATAACAAACGTCCCCGAAGGTCGAAAACTTATGCGTGCCGCCGACGATCCTACATTCGGAATCGAGCCCGCCCCCCTTCACCGACACTACCGCGTTCTTCTTGAACTTATGGCGGAAGAGACTGGTGACCTTCCACGTTTTTTGTCCCTTTTCAGGAACGCCGATCAAACCGGAAGTATAATCCAAAAAAATGGAGCCTCGCTTCGGAGCCGGATCGGACGCGTCGAAATGAATAAGACCGTCCTGAAACCAATATTGAGATTTCGTTAAATTACAAAAACGGCGTATACAATCGCCTAACTCGGTATTGGCGCTAAAATTTATCGTCTTATTAACTCCGAGGCGGATTCTACCCGCTTTCAAATTCGCTTGATTTAGAATATCCGCTATGACGGTCCTTGCCGGAAGGTCGACGTACGTTTTCATAATATACGCTTTAGTCCAAGCACCCACGCTTCCGCTGATCCGGAATTCCAGCTTTCGATCGGCCCCGTCCTGTTTCCACTTCGGGTCCATAATCTCGCCGGAAACGACGAGTCCGTTCTCCTCCTTATAACCGGCGCTTAACGTGGCCGCCGGATATTGGATTTTTTTTCCCTTTGTCTGCGTTCCGACGAGACTCAACGTATCTTCGTTTACGTTATACAAAGTCACCTTCGTGAGATTAAGACCGTTCAATTCCGTTTCGAATTCGAAATCGAAGGGAGGATAACGGAATTCCTTTCCCGTTCCCGCCTTAGGAATGATTTCCAAAAAGACAGTACGTCCGAACAACTTGGAATTCCCGCTCATTTTCTTTCTCCCAAATACAACTTCACCCGGGAACCGAACGTTTCCGAGTTCACGGGAATATCTTCGAACCCGTCCCTATAAAAATCATCGACATCCCAAGGCGTAAGCAGAATCGAATCCGGAAATCCGTCGACGACGGCGTGATTTAACGGGACTCCGTAAACCAACTTCGTAGCGAAAAGGTCGTTCCCGTCCTGATCGCGAACCGACGCGGAGATGAAATCTCCCTCCGCGTTATGCGAAAATTCGAATTCGTAATCGGATTCATCCAAGGTAAACGTATAACGAATCGGGAAAACTCCCGGATCGATCGGCAGATAAGTATATTCGTTCATTATGATATTCCTCACTTCGGTCCCTTTCCGGAAACCGGCTCCCCCGATTTAGATTGTTTCTGAACGCTTCTTTTTCCGGCGGACTTCACCTCGTTCGACGCTCTCGTTTTAGCTTCGGCGATCACGACCGGAAACAGGGACAGTCCCAAGGCGACGTCGTCGCCCGTATTCTTTCCTTCCTGTAGATTCATATCTCCGATCATAAGATTCGGAATTTCGTCCCTTGAACGCCCTAAATATCTTTTTTCAGGATCGTCCGGTTGCACATAACGGAACGAAGACGGAAGCAACGAAAGTATTTTGGATAGGATTCCTCCCGTTTCATATCCCAACAAAGTAACCAACGTTCCCTGGGATTGCCATCTCACGAGAATCTCTAATTTATCGTCCACGCTTCTCCTGCTCAAAGACGTAGCGTCTACGGAGGAGGAAACGAATACGTTAAGCGAAATCCCTCTTTGACCGGGAACAACGTGGTCGGTTATCGAGGTTTTGCCTTTCTCATTTTCGACCGTATGACGCGTGATCTCCGCGGGATAAGAGTGCTGAATGTCGATCGATACGTTCAACTCCACATCGTCGTCCCCGTCCGTGAGCGCGATCCTATCTCTTCCGGTTAAAATTCCCATTATACCCCCTCGGGAGAAACACCGGCGGCGAAACCGATACGCAAGGCCACCTTATCGAGTTCCTTTTCCAGATAAGATGCGAAAAGTTTAGCATCCTCTCTGGTCGAAGAACCGCCTAACACGACATTAGCGATATTGACGCTGACGCCGCCTCCGCCTTTAGTGGCTCTGGCTCCCCCCAAAACACCGAGATCCTTGACCGCGACCAAATTATCGTCTGGATGAAAGTGTATCACCTTTCCCTGTTTAGTGATGATCGCGTCCTGAATCTCCACCGCGGGTTCCTTAAGCTCGGCGGAAATTCCCAGAAAACTTTGAACGCTTTCAGGAACCATCTTTCTGAAACTTTCCCGAACCGTATTACCGATCTCGCGAAAAAACTTGAAGATCGAATCCTTCCAATCTCCGAGAAAATTGATGAACTGATCGAACTTCTGCTTCGCTTGATCGAAAGGTCCGAGAAGATTTTCGAAAATCACCGACTTACCTCCCCGCAGCCATTTAAAAAGATCCCGAATCGTCAATACGACCGCTGCGATCGTCAATCCCACGACCGCTCCTACCGCGATCCAGGGAATCCAAGGAGCGATCGCTAGCCAACCCGCCGAGGCCATCGCGACTAACGCGGGAATCATTGCGCCGAAGGTGAAACCGGAAAGGATGATCATCTTAACGGCAACGGCGGTTAAGATTCCCGCAAGAACGCTTCCGAAAACGATCAGACCTTCCTTTAACGATTCGAGTCCTTCTTCGCTTTCGATATAATAATCGTAGAGATCCGCCAACAGATTCAACGTAGGATTTAAAGCGTCCAACATAAAGCCGCCGAATATCGCCTTCAGATCCTGGAGTTCGTTCGCGAATCGTTCCAGAATCGCTGAGGAGGAACGAACGTGGGAACCATAATAATTTTGTAATACGCTATTCTCACGAAGCGCGGAGGAAACCAGACGCTCCCGCGCGATCCGTTTATCGGCCGCGGATAAGGCGGACTCGTTGATTTTCTTAAAATCCTCGAGATACTCGGAAAATAAAGCCCCGTTGTTTTTAAATAATTCGTCGCGACCCGATTCGATCGCTGAATAAACCTCTTTCATGGAGGAGGATAGATCTTTTCCCGCCGCCGCGGAGGCTTTTTGCATACCGGAAAGATTCCGCTCTATAAAATTCACGGACATTCCCATCCGGATCGCTTCGTCGGCCGCCTGGGATAGACCGCTCAAAGTCGACAATCCTTTGGAACTTCGGACTGCATCCAGGATCGCGTCTCTAAGACCGGGATATGCCTTTCCCGAAAGATTTTTCAAAACTTCATTCTGCTTTTCTAATACGATTCCCGCTTCGAAAGAGGGGACTACGATTTCCTTAAAGACCACCGCGCTCGCTTGAGCCAAATTCCGAAAAGCGGCCGTAAGAAACGCGCCGGTTTTAGCCGCCGCGTTCAGTCGAAAATCCAATTTTGCGATCTGCCTTTCCGATAAACCCGCGCTGGATGCGAGGGAAATAAATTCCCGCTCCAAAGCGGCGTTTCCCTTAACCTTCGAGTATAAACTATCCAGATTGGACTCGGTGGTTCCTAATGCGCTCGCCATCAAGGATAGGGACGAAGCTCCGCGAAGCGTATCGCCTATCGAAGCTCCGAAATTTTTCCAAACCTCCGATCCGCGCTCGTCCACGAAACTCAATACGCCCGAAAAATCCAGGATGCCTGAGCGAAGCGTCTCCATCTCCTTTCGAATTCCTTCGAAATAATCGTTCGAATCCGCGGAGATTTTTATTGTTACATTCACGTCTCGATTTGCCATTACTTCATCCGTTTTCGATCCACAAGATCGACTAATGCGCGTTAACCAAAGATCCGGTTCTAAAACCCGGATCCCCGGATCAACTTCGCCAAAAATTTCAACTCTTCCGCTTTTTCCTCGGCTTCCCTTTTTTTCCTTCGATCCACGACCTCCATCATTTTCATATAGAGTACCGCGGACGCATTCTCCAGTTCTCTGCCCGTAAAATGCGCCGCGCCCAGAATAAAAGGCTGCCAGAGGAAGATTTCCCGATCCACCTCCTCGTCGATCCACTTCATCCAGTCTTCGACGGAAGGAGGTTCGTTCAAATCGGGGAATCGGCTATTCCAACTCCCACTTAAGAAATCGGTTCGCTATATGCAGCCACACCTCCACGTGGTTAGGTTCGATCGCGTCTAACGTCGGTTCGAAGGTATGACCGCTGGGTTTTACGCTGAACTTAAAGAACTTATCCAAAAGTTTGTCCTGGCTGAGTCCCTCCGTAAGCGAAATCGATTCCTGCCTCCATCGGAGCGCCTTCCTATTTCCCGGATGTTGGAGTTTATATCTCCTTCCGTCCACGAACAGAATCTGCGCCACTCTGGCATCGTCGTCGACCGTTTCGAGGACCGGTTCGGAAAGAGGGGACGTTTCTCCCTCTCCTCCCTTATTTTTAGAATATTCTTTTTCTTTAATATTTAATATCGTATCTTCCGCGCTCATGCAGTCAAAACCCCTTTATAATCGGGAAGAAGAAACACCCAAGCCCTATCCTTATATTCCTTCCCCTTTTCGATATTCGGTCTTTCCCAAACTCGCCCCTGAGCGGAGAAACCCAACATTCCTCCGTCGCTTTTATCCTTAACGGTGAATACGCACGGAAGGCGCCCCTCCCCCATCGCGAAAAAAAACTCGTTCTCGGGCGAATCGCCCATCAAGACGATCGTAAGTTTCACCCTTCCGTCGTAGACTTCGGAGATGTTCCAATCTCCTTTGATTCAGACCTGAGAGAGGATGTATTCCTTAGTCACCGGTTCGATTTTGAAATAACCGTCCGCCTGACTCATTCCTGAAACGTCTCTGCCGTTGCAGTTGACGTTTAATTTTTTCGGGTCCCAAATTCCGTTCATCAGTATCTCCTTAAGTTAGTTCGCCGTCTATGTCGACTTCGTTGATCGCTCCTCGCAAACGGCAGGAGAAGGTGATGTTGGGAAGAACCCTGTTGTTTCGGTCGTTGGTCGGGATTTCGTCTATCGTTTCCGGAAGATGGATCTTGTATTGATAATCACCGAGATCGGAGCGGACCTTATCGGCTTCCGTCTCCACTGGGGCGATGATTCCCTGCACACCCGCTTGCGAGAACACTTCCCTCATCCTGGATTCGATCATCTGGATTCCTTGGATCGTATACGGAACGACGTCCACGTTGAGAAAAAGCGCGCTTATGTTTTCGCTCAACCTCGCCTTCAACCAAGCCCTGTTTTCCACGACGTCCGCGTACACTTGCGCGGTGGAAATTCCCGGATAAGGAACTTGTCTTCCGCCGAAATCGACGATGAGATTTCCCTTATCGGCGAGAATAGAACTCGTCTGCGAATTCGTGTAACCGGAATTCTCGACGCCGTCCAAGGGCAGATAAGCGTAGTTATACGATCCTACTCTTCTCGGAGCGGTGTTGCCCACCCAAGCGGCTTCGGGGAACGAATCGGGATTTTTGTGTAGAGTGATGAATTCCCAAACCGAATTGCGCCCTTCGAGCGCGGTCGCGTCGCTCGAACACGCAAAATACATCTTTTCAGCGGAGGCGAGATAATCGCCTAACGCGTGTATTTCGGTTTTATCGTGGGTCGTCGCAGTGACCTTAAACCAAGCGTCTTTTCCAGAGTTCCTCAATTCCGCGATCTCTTCGGGAGCGGCGGTCCAGGAAGTGAGAAGAAAAACCGCAACCGTCTTAGGTCTCGGAGTTTGTCTGAATTGTCTGGAAGCCTGTTGATATTCCTTATCCGAAGAGGAGAATCCCGATTCCAAAAGATCGTCCGCCGAAACGATTTCCATATAACGTTCGTAGGCCAGAGCCGTTTGAGCGAATGCGGAAACGATTCCCGAGCCGAGATCCGCGACCTCGTCCACGTTCACGATCTTGGAAGCGCCTCCCACGTTAGCCGCCGCTTCAGCCGCCAGCTTCACCTGATGCGCCGTGGAAGTGGATATACCAGCGCCGTCCGTTGCGGACGCCACGGTAATTACGTAAGGATCGCCTTCGGTTCCCGTTCCCGCCCGTGTGACGCCTAACGTAGTATTGTTTCCGGAGACTACGTATTTGACTTGGATATGCGATACTCCCGGCGAAGCCGCCTTCCATACGAGTCCCGAAGAACCGTTCAACGCTTGTAAAAAATAGGTCGGAGCCTTCGTTCCTAAAATCAAAGGTAATCCGAATCCCATTTGAGAGATCGGCGTATTCCTTAGAAATAGGTTGATACGGATCGGCTCTATTTTAGAGATTGTTTGTGCACTCATGCTTCCTCCTGATACTCGACTGCCGGTGCGCTCGCAGTCGATTCGCCTTGTTTTTCGATGCTTTTTCTCGACTTGAATAATACGTCGAAGCCAGTTTTATAACGATAGATTCCCTCGGACGTCTTTTCGGTTTCGTCTAACGCGGTCCCCGAAACCAAAGAAGGCGTAAATCCGAAAGTTTCGCATGCGTTCATCCCTTCCGGCGAATCGAGCCAATCCATCGCCTTTTCGGAAAGCATCCACGATTCCGAAACGGAAACGTCGTGCATAAAAAAAACGCGGATCGATATCCTTTGGTTTTTTCTTAGAGTTTCCGTAAAACTTTCCGGATCGTTCGGTTCAATCTTTTTCGCGGAATTTTTCCAAAGGTCCTGAGTGAACTCTTGGATTTTATAAACCCCGTAAGGAAATTCGGAAACTTCCGAATCGTGATCCGCCAAATACATCGGAATCGCTGGTTCCGGTTTGAGGATTTCGAAACTCATTAGGTCCATTGCGGACTGAATGTCTTCAAAGTTCATGGGTGGAAGTCTACGACGAACCTGAAGAAAATTCCAGGTTGCGACGCGCGCCAATCGCCGCAAAATGATCGAATCGCCGATGTGTATTCGTCGACGAAGAAGGGAGAAGGGATCGGAGCGGGAATGAAAATCGCAGGTGGGAATTCCTACACGCCAGGGAAAAACTTCGCTTGCGGAAAGTGCGAATTTGTGATAGGGAAAAAAATCGAATTTTTTTCCCGCCGCCTCTCCTCCTCCACCCAACGTGGGTGGGGCGCGTTTTAGGGAGGAGCCGTCGGAATTACCGCGTTGCCGTAGTCCGCTCCGAAATCGTTCCCGTAGCCTCTATCATTTCCCTTAAATACGAATGGATTTCGGGATCGTTATCCTGGATCAACTGCCAAAAGGAAAATCCGCGAATTTTATATTTTCTTAATAGATTCATCTTCGTCTCGAACGACCTTCGATTCATATAAAACGCCACCCGATCACAACCCCCGAGCGTATACCACAGGGAAGGATCGTCGTAAACGCGCCCCTCGTGACGATATAAATACGGGCGAAGATAAATCCAATCGCCGGACTTCCTCGATTCCCGATAGATCTTGGAAACGTCCGTAGGCTCTTCCTCTTTCGGATTCCAATTCTTTTTTATGAATTGCGCGCGGGAATAAAAGACCGCTTTAGAAGGGATGTCGCAATTCAAAGACCAGTCGTATCCATAGGTCGGAATGGCCATATATAATTTATCATTAGGAATTTTTTTAGTAGAATATTCTAATATTCTTTCAATCCACCAAGAAGGCGCCTGTGGACCCGGCCCCGGAAAGGCGTTTTTTCTCGGATGAAGTTCGTAAGCCATGATCTTCACCTTATCGGCCACCTTTCCCAAAAACTCGTAATCGTGGGAAAGTTGTCCGCGATAGGCCTCGTAAAAATCCACGTTCATCGTCCTGCCGGACTCCCTGCAAAAATATTCGGAAGGTTCTTCGGCGAAGGTTTTGGGATGAATCGCCACCGAAAGGAGTTTGTTTTTTTTCCTCAATTCGGCGGACAATAGGGCGAGAAAAGACTCGAAACTCTCCTTCTTTTCGCAGGTCATCCCCTCGTAATCGATGTCGATTCCGTCGAATCCATAAACATCAATTTCTTCTAATATTCTTCGGATATGATAGTCCCGTATCTTGAAGTTTCCGTTGAGTCCGATCGCGTCCGACACCTTTTCGAAATCGTTTTCCCACCGGAAAATAGTAGGAATGATCTTGGTTTTCGGGGAAATGGTTCGGAGCGCCCATATGTAAACCTCCTGCGCTTTCGGATTCCAAACCGATTTTATATTTCCAGTATTGCTCCTGCCTCCTTCGAGAGTATACAAAAACGGATGAATTTCGTCGTAAAGACTTACGTTCTGAGCCATCGCGATTATATCGGACGACCAAGTGGAGGCTAAAAATTCTTTTTCTTTCGCGGAATCCTTCCGCTTCGGATCCGTGATTTCCGAGACAAAACCGAATCGGTCGGGATAGGAATAAAACCAGATCGTTCCGAAAACGATCGGAGACAGAAGAAGGAAAACGAGGAGTATTTTTTTCAGGCGAACGGATTTCATTAGGATTCTGTGGACATGGAAATCCGATCCTGCGTTTTGCAAAGATAAATTCCGACGGTTTTATAAGCCGACATCGTTTCCTACAATCCATCCCAACGCGATTCGATCGCGCGACCTTCCGCCCGTTCAAGAGGAGTTTTTTTACGCGTTTCCCCTTTTCCATTTGACCCCTTGTTCGTTTTAGGTTTTGATTTTCAGAACGCAGATGTCGTTCCGATTTCGTATTAAATTTTTCTTATTGTTGAGTCTTATGATCGCGGCCTGTTTCGGCTGCGGGGAGAGACCGCACCCGGATAAGTTTCATGCGCGCGAGGGAATTTTAGATCTGAGTCGTTGGAATCCGGTCCTCGACGGGAACGTTCCTCTGAAAGGGGATTGGAAATTCACCTGGAAACAACTTCTTTCTTCGGCTGCGGAAGATTCCGAAAAGGAAAAATTCGTTTTCGTGAAGGCACCTTCGGTCTGGAACGGAATTTCTTTCTTCGGAGAAACCGTACCAAATCACGGTTATGCGACCTATCGACTCAAACTTCTTCTTCCTCCGGACGAATCCGGTCTGGCTCTTTCGATTCCGGACTTAGGGACTTCCTATCGGCTTTTCGCAAACGGAAAACGGATCGCGGAAGCCGGCAAGGTCGGAACCACGGAAACGACCTCGGACGCGAAGTATCTGCCGCAGATCGCGGATCTTCCCGACGCGGAATCTTTGGATCTCGTTCTGCACGTTTCCAACTTTCAAAATCGATGGGGAGGTTATTGGTTTCCGATCCGCATCGGAAGTTTGGATCGAATCCTCCGCGAGAAACAAGGAAAGACCGCTTTGACGTTCGCGGTCTGCGCTTCCGCGGCGATCATGGCGATCTACAACTTATTATTCTTCCTTTTCAGAAGAAAGGACCCCGCCCCGCTTTTCTTTTCGATCCATTGTGTTCTGATTTTTATCCGCGCGTTGACGTTGGACGAACGGTTCGCCTATATTCTTTTTTCTGAATTTCTTTCGTGGGAATTCCTCAACCGTTTGGAATACGTGACGGTCTATCTTTCCGCGCCGGTTTTATACGCTTTTTTATATCGTTTTTGTCCCACCGTTTTTTGGAAGAGGTTCGGCGTGTTTCTTAACCTTCCCTTCTTTTTGTGCGCGGCGGCCGCGGCGTTTCTTCCCAACGAACTTTATACGTTGACCTTGGGTCCCCTCGGGGCATACGCCTCCTTTACTACGATTCCGTTATGGTCTTTCATGCTTTTCTACGGAATTCGGCGGAAATACGAAGGATCCGTGATCCTGTTTTTGGGTTACGCGGGAATGACGATCTGCACGTTAAACGACATCCTCTACGCGGAAGATCTGATCGATACGGTTTATATGATCCAATACGGACAACTGTTTTTGATCGCGTCGCACGCGATCCTTTTATCCAAACGTTTTTCCAATTCTCTGAACCGTTCCGAAACCCTTTCCTTTAGGATGAAGACGCTCGTATCCTCCACGCGAGACATCATGAAATCCCCCTCGTTCTCCTCGGCCACGCGAACCACGTTGGAAATCCTTTCCCGAAACATACGCGAAACTCCCGAAAACGATTCCATATTAAACCGACTGAGCGGAAAAAACCGGAATCCGCAAACGTTAGATTCGCGCGGGCTTTTTATCTATCTTCCCGAAAATTCCTCCTCAGGATGGAAACAATACTCCATCGACACGCAGAACGATCTGACGATCCGCGAAGTCTCCGGTTTATTGACGTCGTATTCTCTGGATTTGGATCTGGATTCCCTGACGGCGCCGCGCGTGTTGGGTGAACGATTGCTGCTTCCGGTGAGGAACGGAAGAACGAGTTTCGTAGTGCTGGATCTTCCGATCGGAAATTATATCGGTTCGGATTCGGAGATGGATTGGGTGCAGGGAATCGCCTACGCGTTGGCTCTTTCCATCCAAAACCTTCTCCGTCAGGATCGCGAAAAACTCGCGATCATTGGCGAATTATCCGCCGAAATAGCGCACGACATCGGACATCACGTGGTCTTGATTCAAAAAGTGTTATACAATCTTCAAAAGGGCGAAAATTCCAAAGAGAACGATATCGCACAGGCCAAAAAGGAGACGGAGGCGCTCGCCAATCTATCCTTAGATATATTAGAATTTTCTAAAAAACGGATCATATTGGATCTTAAGTCCGTGCAAGTCGGCGAATTTTTCGCGGGAATCCGGGAGGATCTGGAATTGTTCTTTCAAGGAAGCGGAATCCGATTCGACTGCGAGATAGAGGCCGACGGTGAAATCAAACTCGATCCGTTTCGGATCCGACGTTTGATTTTGAATATCGCGAAAAACGCGGCGGACGCTTTAGGAGAGGACGGTCGATTCTCCGTAAGGGTGGAAAAGGAATCGGGAGTGCTCTACATCGTATTGAAGGACGACGGTCCCGGTTTGAGCCGCGAGATCCAGGACGCGTTTTATCATTCTTCGATCGAAACGCAAAAACCGCAAGGAGCGGGACTCGGACTTTTTATCGTGAGAAAGATCGCAGTCGCTCACGGCGGCGAGGTTTTTATCGATTCCGAACCCGGACGAGGAAGCAAGTTTACGGTTCTTCTTCCCTATTGATCCTCGTTTTTTCTTTTATCGTCGGATGGATACAAAGGAACGGGCGCGTTTTTAAGAGCGTGTTTCGAAAATCACAACAGGCCTTCGGATTTAAACTGGACCGAAATTCTTCCGAGTTCGATGACGTTTTCGATCTTCAATTTTTTAAAAACCGAAGCCCTGTGGGTTTCGACGGTTCGCACGCTCAAATCCAACTCCTCCGCGATTTCACGATTCAACTTTCCCAGAGAAAGAAGAAGTAGAATCTCCTTTTCCCGTTTCGTCAGAAGGTCCACGACGTTTCCCAATTCCCTGCGCAGATCCGCGGGCGGGCGGAAATTTTTAATTTCCTCCGGAAAAACCTTACCTCCGTCCGCGACTTCCCGGAGCGCCGAAAGGATCTCCTGCATGGATTGGCTTTTCAATAGATAACCGTCCGCTCCGAGCGCAAAGGCCTTTTGAAGATAGGTCCAATCGCGGTGCATCGTTAAAAAGACGATTTTGATTTCGGGGAATTTTTGTTTGATCGTTTCCAATTCCTGGATTCCGTTTTCCTCCTGAAGGGAGATGTCGCAGACAAGAAGATCCGCTTTTACGAATCCAAGTTTGCGGATCGCTTCCTTTACGGACGCAACCGAACCCGCCAGGAGGAAATCGGGTTCGACTTCGATCTCCGCGCTCAGACCGTTGCGGACGACGGGGTGATCATCCACGAGAAAAATCGACGTTTTCGGAGTTCCGACCATACACTGAATTTATCGATTCGCGGAGCTTTGTAAATCAATTCCGAGATCCGTCCACCGCGTTCGCAGGTCCGATCTTTTGAAATAGCGGGGCGGACGAGGAGTTCCGACCCGGGTTGTTTTAAGAAAAAAAGTTTGAAACGAATCGTATTTTCGGCTATAGGGATAGGAACGGCGATCGTATGAAGAAAGTCCTCGGCTCTCTTATCTTAACGGGATTCCTGGTTTACGGATGTAGGATCTCCTATTTTTTCCAAACGATTTCCTTGCCTCGAGAAGACCTTAATACCCGAACGGGAACGTTTATGGGTTATGAAATCTTTCTTTGGAATTGTCACGAAGGAGAACGAATCCTTGTGTATCGATGGGAGCCGGAAATGCCTTTCGCGGATTTCAATCCGTATCACAAAGAAAAAAGCGACTGCGGTGAGATTACGGAATTCGAAAAGAAATTCGGAAGGGTGAAAACGAAACTCGGAAGCGGCGAATGATCGGGTCGGACACGGAGCTCCGACCGCTCTTAAAAACTAAATCCGGATTCCCTTTTTTTCGAGAATCTCTAAAGCCGTTTGTCGCAATAAAGGATGAATTTTAAACTCGGAAGCGTCGGGAAAACTGGAAGAGGTCGGAACACCGGTGGCGCGTTCCCCCACTCCCGGATCCGCGAGTTGCGATTTGAATTTATCCGCGCCGATCCACTGGCTAAGCGCCCAGATCATCCTTTGAAAAATTTCGTCGATTCTTCTTTGGTAACCTGCTTTTTTATAATAACCGTAGGCAAGTAAGGGCATTTTTTTTTCATACATAAAGTGATCCCCCAGACGAATGAGACCGTCCTTGTAATCGGCCTTGATAAAAAGATCCCTCGCCTTACGAATATCGCCCTCGTTCATAGCACGATTTCCTTCCCGAATCATTTCCGCCCGTTCCCTGGAATCCATACTCAAACCGTCGGTCATTTTACGAAAAATCGCAAGTGAAAAACAAAAAAGAAACCTCCACAAACAACGGAACCCGAATGAACAAAACGGCGGTTGTCGGAACAATCGGCACAAATCGTTGGGGGCGCCTCTTCGCTTCGCGAAGACCGGGCTCTTACGCGACTTCGCGTTCGCTTCGGTTTCTTCGAAACCGCGTTCCGCGTCGCTCCGATCCCTGGCGCGTTTCCGGTCCTCCGACCTACGAATGGTCTGAAAAAACGGGAAATAATGCGGGAAACTCCCACACTGTTTCCGTGGTTCCCCAACTTTCCCGAAAAAACGAACCGTCGTGGAGTTCCGACCCACTCCCAATCTACAACAGAATCCCCACTCCCAAAACCTACGGAACGGTCCGCTGCTACGAGAGGGAGTTCCCACACCTCCCGGATCGAACGGAAATTCCCCGTTTTTTTTAGAACTCTCTTGCAAACCCGACCTCCAAAAAAAAGAATTCTAAGATCGTTACAAGAGGCAAATATGAGCGAACTCAAAGTAGGTTCCAAAGCGCCGAGTTTTACGGGGCTAAACGAAAAAGGAGAAAAGGTAAAACTCTCCGAACTGGCAGGGTCGAAAGGAACGGTCCTATATTTTTACCCGAAGGATTCCACACCCGGATGTACGACCGAGGCCTGCGATTTTCGGGACAATTTTTCCCGAATCAAAAAGACCGGATTCAACGTGGTCGGAGTTTCAAAAGACAGCGTAAAATCGCATCAGAAATTCATTGAAAAGCAGAGCCTAAACTTCACCCTAATCGCTGACGAGGACGGAAAAATCTGCGAAGCCTACGACGTATGGCATTTGAAGAAATTCATGGGAAGGGAATTTATGGGAATCGTCCGAACCACCTTTCTCATCGGAGCCGACGGAAAACTCCTGAAAATTTATCCTCAGGTAAGCGTAAAAGGCCACGTGGATGAAATCCTCGCCGACATCAAAACACTGGAGAAAAAATGAAACTGGATAAGAATAAGATCCAACTCTCGATCGGAAAAAACGCTTCCAAGTCCTTTTATAAATTACAGATCCTTTTTAAGGATCATTTTCCGGAGAACCTAAAGACGAAATTCTCCCTTCAAACCTCGGCCGGAATTTTTACGGGAGACGGCGGTCAGGTTTTCACGGACGAATCCGAAAAAATCATCTATCTCGGATTAGGCGAATCTTCCAAGGTCAAAATCCGGAACGTCGCCCAGCATTTTTTCTCCTTCGGTGAAAAGCTGAAAAAATGGGACGGCGTCGGATTGGAAATCCATCTTCCGAAAACCTTGACCACCGCGCTCCCTACGGACGCGCTCGTGTATCAGATTGTAAATTCGCTCGAACAAGGAGTTTACGCGATCAACGTCCTTTCCAAAGAATATAAGGAAAATGTAAAGAAGACCGGAGCCGTTTCCTTCGTTCTCCAGGACGCCGCCAAAACGAAGGACGCGGAACGGGGATTGAAAAAAGGAAAAGTGGTAAGCCGTTACGTCAACGGAACCCGATATATCGCTCATCTTCCCGCCAATCATTTTACTCCGGAGGAATTCGTCTCGCGATCCAGGGAAATCGCGAAGGACAACGGGCTCAAGATCACCGTCTTCGACGAACCTCAGCTGAAAAAGGAAAAGATGAACGGAATCCTCTCCGTCTGCGAAGGTTCGGACAAAAAGGCGAAGATGATACTTTTGGAATATTCCCCCGCGAAACCGAGCACGAAGAAAAAACTCGCGATCATCGGCAAAGGTCTTACTTTTGATTCCGGGGGAATCAGCATCAAACCGGCGCAAGACATGCACGAAATGAAATACGATATGTGCGGAGCCGCCGCAGCGATCCACGCAATCGGAGCGATCGCCGAACTAGGGTTAGGGGTTCCGGTGGTCGCCGCCATCGGAGTGGCGGAAAATATGCCGGACGCCGCGGCGCTCAAACCGGGGGACGTCTACACCGCACACAACGGACTCACCGTGGAAGTTCAGAATACGGACGCGGAAGGACGTCTCGTTTTGGGCGACGTGTTGTCCTATGTGGGAAAAAAATTCAAACCGGACTATATGCTGGATTTGGCCACGTTAACCGGAGCCATCATCATCTCTCTCGGTCACGAGGCCGCGGGGGTCATGAGTAATTCCGAGGGATTGACCGAGCTTCTCAAAGCCGCGTCTCAGACTTCGGACGAAAGAATCTGGGAAATGCCTCTTTGGGAGGAATATGCGGACGATCTCAAAAGCGATATCGCCGATCTGCGGAACGTCGCCGGAAGAGCGGGCGGTTCCTTGTCTGCGGCGAAATATCTGGAACGTTTTGTGGATCCAGGAATCGCTTGGGCGCATATCGATATCGCCGGCGCCGCTTGGAGAAAAAAAGGTTCCGGAACCCAGATCGGAAACGGTCCCACCGGATACGGCGTCCGTCTTCTAGTGGATCTCGCCGAAAAGTTGGGAAAGAAAAAATAAAGAGGGGCGGAGAAAAAATTCTCCGCCCGATGATTCGGCTCGAATTTTAGATCGATGCGCTTACGTTCCCTCGGGTCGGTTCGTCATACGGTCGACAAGGTCAGCGCGGCAAGGACCACGGACTCGGGGCCGCTGTCTGCGGAATGATCGCGGACGTTTTTGATTCCGAAACTTCCCCCGTGTTTTCTCGCGACGATATCGACCAAGGTCAGCCCCAATCCGGAAAATATGTATTCGGATTTGACCTTTTCGTCGAGAAACTTCGCCAAACGATAAAAAGGTTGTTTTACCAGGATTTCCTGTTCCTGGGATATAGAGACCAGCGACTCCGAATCGAAACGATTCTTTACGAAAAGATTGAAAAGCCCCCCCTTCGCGGCAAAATACACGTCGATCACGCTTCCTTTGGCGGAGTATTTGAGAGCGTTGACGAGCAATTCATGAAAGACGGTTGAAATCGATTCCGCGTCGATCCGAACCTGTTCCTTCTTGAGGGTTAGATTCGAATTCGACATTTGAAATACGAGATTCTTTTCTTCGATATACTGCCGTTCGTCGAATAAGAACCGTTCGTATTTTTCGCGGAGGGCGGCGATCAGATCGGACACGTAAACGGTTTGTATCTTCGGTTCGATGTCCCGATTCAGCAGAGTCAAGGTTTCCTCCAAACGATTTACATTCGTTTCTATATACTCCGTATTTTCGATCAGCATATCCATCAGTTCGGAAGGAACCACGAAATTCGAATCCTTACGATCCGAAACCCCGCGGATCATCTTAACCAGACTGATTAAGGTGCCGATTCCGCCTCCGCTTAACAGCGCGTATTTCACGCTATTCAGAGTGTTTTTGGAAAGTTCCACCATAAGATCCAGTTCCGTGAGTTTCGAACGTTTGTAGGAAACCCAGTTCAACTGTTCCTTAAGACGAAGATCCGACTCTTCCTCGAAAAGGCGCTTCTTCTTCCGCCGCTGCAATTCCACGACGATATCATCGAGCACGGATTTATATTCGGCCGTATCGACCGGTTTGAGAATGTAATCGAATACGCCCAGGTTCATCGTTTCGATGATCGTCCGCGGTTCGGAATTCGCCGTCATGACTACGAAGATGGAATCCGGTTTTTCCATTTTAGCCCTTTCGATAAATTCCCATCCGTTCATCAACGGCATTTCAAGATCCACGAAATAGGCGTCCGGTTCAAAATCCCTCGTTCTTTCCAAAGCCTGAACTCCGTTCTGAACCCCGCAATGATCCACTCCGAGCGCGTCCTTGGGAGAGCGGGCCGTCGATTTGAATTCCGACTCGAGATGGATGAGGCCGGTGAGAAGCGCGACTT
>NZ_NPEF01000489.1 GCF_002811955.1 Leptospira ellisii | reverse complement strand
GCGCCGAAGAAAGTTTGTCCTTGTAGTCGTTCCAAGCCCCGAGCCAAAACGCGTCCCCCAAACTCGATTTGAATTTCGATTCGAACGCAGAGCTGTCCTTCACCCTCTTCTTCAACTCCTCGTATTTCGAAAACACGAGTTCCACCTTCGACAAATCGGTGTAAAGCGAAGACCCCGAAGACGACTTCGAAGCCAAAAGACCCGCGATATCGTTCGTCAAAGTCGCCATCTCTTGCAGAGTGGACTTCGCCTCTTCCGCAGCCGCCAAACGCGCCTTAGACTCAGGCAACGAAATCGACTGATTCGCCTGAAGAAATTTGATGTTTTCGATCTGATCCGTAAACGCACCCGCCGCTTCCACGATCTGCCCCAACACAGGATTAAACTCCTGACCCAAAAGTTGTTTTTCCAATAAAAAGTTGCGGAGGTTCGAAACGATCTGCGAAAGATCGTTCTGACCGATCTGATTCGGGGCGCTTCCCGGTTTGTAAAATACCACACGGTCGTTCAACGAATTCAAATTGCCCGCAAGAGCGTCCAAAGGAACGTCCCTGCCTTCCCGAGCCGCGACCCAAGCCGACGCGTTAGACGAAATAGTGGACGAAGCGGAGTTCAAAACCCCGTTCACCTGATTCAAATTCCCGAAAAAGAAAAACACGCCGTTCTGAGCAAACGAGGAATATTGACCCGATTCCTTAAAACCCGCAAACTCGAACTCCGCCAAAGCCTTCACGATATCCGAAGCCCCCGAAAGAACCTTCGAAAAACCGCTCGGGTTCAACGTAAGAATTTGTTCTTTGAGCGCCTTCTCGTTCGCGATCGCATCCGACAACTCGCTCGGATCTCCCGGTTTCACGAACTTCTCCGGAACAAGAACCTTGTCCACGGAAAGACCTAACTTCTGTTTGGCGAGACGGGTCGTATATTCCTGTTCGCTTTTCAAATCCTCGAACTTCAAATTCACGTTCGTAAAATACTGGATCGTATCCGAATGCGCCGCGGACAAAGCAAGCGCTTCCGTTTTTAACGCCGTGATCAGTTCCAGATATTTACCCGATTCCGCGTCCGCGTAGTCGGTCGGATGCGCCGCGATGAAATCCGTAACCGCCTGAAGTTTCACGCGATACGAAACAAGTTTCGCCGCCACCTTACTCTTTTCCGCGTCCCACTTCGCAAGTTCGGTCTCGAACGAATTTTTCTTCGAAGT
>NZ_NPEF01000488.1 GCF_002811955.1 Leptospira ellisii | reverse complement strand
TTCCTATCTTCTTTAGTATAGATTTTTTGCACTTTAAATTTTGGATCTAAAAGGTCCTGAAACATGTGAATTAATCCTTTAATTACCTCCTTTTCTTCGACTTCTGATTTTACTATGCCGTTATTAATTTCTATTCCAAGCATATCTCGAACATCAGGATCAGAAATTAACCTATTTAAATTGGTAATTTTTAAATCTTTCAGTTTACTTTTTATATCTGTTGGAACAATTTTAGAAGAATTCATAGTTTTGACAATTTGCAATGCCGCCGAAGATTTGCCTTCAACCTTTTCATCAAATCTTTGTATTTGTTGTGAGTTCCATCCGACCGTACCAGATCCTGTTCCTTGCCCACCATGTTTAAGCTTAATCCACTTATCAGCTTCTGCAGGATTATCATATAACGTACATTCTACTTCTTTAATTAACTTGCCTTTGTTCTCCTCGTGAAGTCTTCTAAATTTCTTTTTTAAATTACTAAATTTAGGATTATCCAAAAGATCCGGATTATAAGCAATCTTCAGCGCAACTATTCTTCGATTGCCTTCAAGAACATTATATTTGGTATTATCATGATTTGACACAGCAACTTGAACTCTATCGTTTGGATTAAACCCGCTCTCAATAATATGTTCTGCGAGACTAAATAGTTTATCATCCTGATCTTCAACCATCTGATCAATTGCCTCTTTTTGGCTCCCGACTGGTTCGAAACGGTAATTTTCTGTATTTACGTGCAGATCACTAAGTTTGATTATTCTTGTTTTTGCCATTGGTTCACGTAGATTTTATAATCTTCTCGTCAATTTTTTGAGTTGTTTCTATTTTATGAAAAAAACGAAATTTATTTTAATAAAACGAATTTTCTGCCAAAAAGAATGATTGCAACTGTTAAATTTGAGCTCAGTTTGCGGATTCTCAAGGTTTTTACCACGGGAATAACTTCCAATTCGTGGAATGTAGTTTATTTATTTTAAGCCAGCCAAGGAGGGCTGGCGTCTTAAATGAGGGGCGCGGCATTGCAGATAACGATTCAGGTTTTCCGACGTCGCTGGGCCCGAAGGGACGCGATACGATTTTACGGAAATACTTTCCTCTTACGATTTAACTTCGTGAGCGAAGCGATGTGGTGAAACCCGGAGTGAGGGTTTGCATTAGCAAATCCCGAACGAAGCGGAAAACCGCAGTTATGCGCTGGTCCGCGAGCAAA
>NZ_NPEF01000487.1 GCF_002811955.1 Leptospira ellisii | reverse complement strand
TTTACATTATATTCTTGGAAGCACCTCTACTCCCAAGAACCTCTCTATCGCAGTATATATGTTGTAAATGAACTCTGCGCTTCCCGAAACGAGACAAAAGGAAGAGAGTGAAATCACTCGCTCTTATGACTTGCTTCAGTTGTTCGCTGAAAACTTCACCCGAACGGGTAAAGCGTCGTAAAAACCAATGTATAAAATCGAAGTCGCTCGGCAAGCAATTATTGTAAAAATTATTCCGAATTCGCGGATAAAAATCCGTAAAATTTTCGAATTTTCTTCGAAAAACCCCTTTAGAAAAAGCGCTCTCCTGTCGCGCGGCGAGCCGTTTCCCTTTGAAGAATCCGTCATTTTGATAGACCGACCGATCTATCAAAATATATTAAATTTTTAGAATATTCAAAAGATAAAAACAACCCCGCCTCCGCACGGCGAGACGATTCGTTTAACAAAAAAGAAGTTTTACGGCCTTCCGGTGCAAGCGGTCGACGAACGATAAAGACGGTCGAACCCCTGAAGCGTATAACGGACGCCCCACTGCGCGAACATTGTGTCATAGAAAAGGGAAGGTGATTTCCGCGGTCTTAAGACCGCGGAAATAGAAGGATCGCTAAAGAACGAGAGAACTTTCGAAACGCCGAATCATCATTGTTGTGTGGCGATGACCGGAGGAGCTTCCTCGAAATAAATCGAATGATCGTATCTCTGACCGACTACGTTTCGGAAAAATTGACCCATCGCGCCTACGTAAAAATCGTTCGCTTCCACCACCGCGCGGGGAATTTCCCACGGAACGACCCCGGTCATCTTTCCGAACAAAAATTCTCCCGGAGCCTTGGGCGGAATTCCGGCCGCTTCGCTTTCGCACAACTCGTACGACCAGAGATAAATAAAACTTCCGTCGGATCCCTGAATCCCCACGTCCGTACTGAAATTATCGACGGTAGCATCGAAAACGGACTGGGGGTTCGCCGTTCCGTTATTCACCCTGCCGAATTGATACGTCGATTCGAAATTACAGACGTTGGTCCCGCTCGCATCCGAACAAGTCAAAGCGACCCGATTCGGAGAGGTTCCCCGATCGCCGTTGAGATCATAATAAAAATACCAAGTCGCGTCCAACACCGGCTTGTCATCTAACACGAGTTTAACGCCCGAAGTGACGACTTGATACCTCTGATATAAATCGCCCGGAACGTCGGAAACGAACCGAA
>NZ_NPEF01000486.1 GCF_002811955.1 Leptospira ellisii | reverse complement strand
CGCATGATTCGGTCCCCGGTTTTGAGAACCGTTTCCCGTTCGTTCAAAAAAGTAAGAAAAACGACCCGGCCGATCAAAACACAAAAAAGAAGACAGAGAAAGGAAAATAGAATCGTAAGTCTGATTTTGCGGGATTTCATTCTTCTTTAGTAAGATCGTCCAGAAGGCGGATTTCGGAAAGTCATGTTTTGGTTGGAGATTGGGGCAATTTCATTTCGTTTAATATAAAAGATTTTATTCTGTTTTAGCGAATTTCGATTGACAGAAGCTCGAAGTTCGGTAATTTTTCTGTGAATTTAGCGGGGCGTATGAGTTCCCACACAGTTTGGATTCCAACGGTTACATCCGCTCTACAAAGACAAATGGAAGCGAATTCAATTCAAATTTTCATCGTCCCGGGAATCTCCAATTCCGGACCCGATCATTGGCAGACGTATTGGGAAAAAAACACGGGGGAATTCGAATCGAGCAGGATGAATGGGAAAAGCCGGATTACTTTCAATGGGAAGCGGCTCTGATCCGCCAGGTTCGGCAGTTTACGACCCAAATTCCGCAGACTGCGATATTGGTGGGGCACAGTTTGGGTTGCCTTTTGATCGCTAAGGCCTTGGAAAAAGTTCGTCGGCAGATTTCGGGAATTCTTTTGGTGGCTCCACCGGATCCGGATTCGCCCGCGTTTCCGCCGGGTTTGGACGAATTTCATCGTTTGCCGAATCATCCCCTTTCTATTCCGGGAGCCATTCTTTATAGCGAAAACGACCGGTTCGCAAATCCCGAATTCGTTCAAAAGATCGCGTTTCAATGGGGAATCGAGGCAATTTCCGTCGGGACCTTAGGTCACATCAACAGCGACTCTAAATTAAGTGATTGGGAACAAGGCTGGGAAATCTTTTCCCGGATTTTCCCAAAAAAACAGGAAACCGCCGGAAAATCCTAGGAGTTCCTACACCCCGCACGAAGGTCGGATGATTCCCAAAATCCGCGCTGGTGTATGAGTTCCCACATCTTTCGGCACTCTCCCCCCTATGATTGCCAAAAAATAAGAGAAATTCCGATTCCGCTCTGCCCATTCCTACTTTCTTCCTTGACATTTTTTAACAGAATCGGGAAACTTAATGTATAACTTAGCACTCTAACATTCAGAGTGCCAAAGAAGAAAGATGGATCTCACAGAACGTCACAAACGAATTCTGAAAGCCCTTGTGGACGAGTTTATTCAGGAAAATC
>NZ_NPEF01000485.1 GCF_002811955.1 Leptospira ellisii | reverse complement strand
TTCAAAAATGCGAGATGAAAAGCATCAATTTGAAGGAAGCGAGTGATTCAAAGAGAAAATTTGATAATCAAAGATACTTTCGACTGTCCGAATTCTGTGGATTTGTGCGCAAATACAATAATTCTAATCATACTATAGTTATGAAAATATGTGAAAATGGAATAATATTTAAGGGATAAGACGTTGGAACTAAGTGAGATTTTTGCCCACAAAGACGGGATGACGATAACAAAAAAGATCCGAATTGATACACTCTTTCGGAAATACAAATGGGAAGAGGAGCCGAACGATTCGAAAGTATTCAGACACAAATTCTTATCAAATCTTCGAGCAAAAATTAAAGACAAAGAAACTGTTTTCTTTTCCGTGAACGGGAATTCGTATTTTCTCGAATCTGATAAAGAGTCCATCGAGGACACTCTCAAATACATTGATACTTGTTGGAAAGCGATCTGTGAAAAAGCAAAATCCGAAGGGTCGATCGATTTAAAGCGGATTTCCCAAAGCGTAGAAAGGTTAGGGGAGGTGGCGTAAATATGAAAAGGATAATTGCAAACCTCCATATCGAAAAAATTCGAGAAATCATAAAAGACGAGGAAACCTTTCTTGATGATTCTCGTTTGGATGTAAGTTCGTTGGGGCTACTCGCGTTAGCAATAAAATTGCAGAATCGAAAAGAAGTTGAACTGTCGGACCTTTGGAATTCGACGAGCGATTCTTTGGATATGATAAAAACTCTTTTGAACAGACTGGAATATTTCGGGTATGCAGAAAAAATCGAAAGCACAGAAGGCGCCGAGTATAGTCCGGCGAGATGGAAATTCAATATCAAATCGAAAAATAATGAACTTGTAAAAGTTGCGAAAATTGCAAGTTAGAACGAAAAAAATATAAATGCAAAAGAGTAGTTTCATTTCCGTAAAGAAAATAGCAGTTAAGATAGGTAGCGCAAATGAGCGTAAAATTAAAGAATGAAAAACAATACTTACGAAAAACGTTGGAAGACAAGGACACTTTTTTTGTAAGAGATATAGACGGTGAGTATTTGTACATGAGTCGCCGCGACGCAATTCGCTTTTTGGATCGGGTCCGTAAACTTAAAAGCAAAACGCCTTTTAATGACGCGGCTTAAATGGAGAAGGCAAGTATCGAGTCGATTGTTCATGGGAAAAAAAGTCAAGAATTGGAATTAAGGAAGGAGATCCTTCGTAAATTATTGCTGAATTTTGTCGAGGAATTGTAC
>NZ_NPEF01000484.1 GCF_002811955.1 Leptospira ellisii | reverse complement strand
AATCGGGTCCAAAGGCTCCAACCGGAGGTCCCGGCGGGGGAGGTAAGGGAAAATTAAAAGAGGATCTTTCGGATCAAAAGAGGATCGTTGAAGAATTTTGGAAAGCAAATCCGACTACGGTAAAACTCGTTGGAACGCTCGAATCTCAGTCATTCGATTATCTAAAAAAACAACTCCTTGAATTTGTAAACAAAGAGGGCGCAAGGATTCCTCTCACACTCGATGGAAATTCAATCACTGCCGAAAAAATCGAGAACAAAGAACAACTCGAAAAGGTTGTCGGGGAGATTTCAAAAAAATACAATATTTCGCCAGACGTCGTTCTAAAATTAAAGCCTGAAAATTTACGTGAACTGGATTCTTTGTTGTCTGGTGCAAGGGACGAAATCGATCGCAAAGTCCGATCGGGTGCACTTTCTCCAAAAGAAGGAATCAAACTTCACGCGCAGTTAGATGACGCAAAAACATTCGATCAAGTAAATTCGAAACTTCAAAAATTCAAATCCGATTGGGAACAAACTACCGGACCGCTTTCTCAAACTGAATCGCAAATCGTTGATATTGCCGGACAGATCAATGTAGCGACAAATAAGTCTCAAGGATTTTTACAATCAGTCACCGCTTGGGGAAAAGCCGCCGCGAGTGCGATCGCTTTTCTTTCCGCTCCGGTAAATCAAGTTCTTCAAGCACAGGCTGGGCTTGTTCAAGTTCAAACTCAGAATAAAATCCAACAAGTTCAGTTCTACGGACAAGCCTTCGATCGAATCATCGATGCGAACCTGCAAGGATTCCTTGCGGCGCAAGATGCGGAACTTGCCAAACTCCAAGAAAAGCTCGATGCGATGGAACAAGCAGAGCAGGAGTATGAAGACAGAAAACAAGAACGAAGAGACGCCGAAGCCCAAAGAATCAAAGAAGAGAATGAAGCTCTTTACAACGAAGACGCTCTTAAACTCGAAGAAAAATACAATGCTCAAATTGCGGCATTAGAAAAGGAAAGTTTAGACGAAGAACTCTATAACGAACGTAAAGCCGAACTCTTTGACAGACTTCAAAAAGACAAACAGGATTTAAAAGATCGCTACGACAAAAAAACTCAAAGTGATATAGACAAAGCAAACAAAGACCAAGACGCGACTGATGAAAAGAAACGGAAGGAGGATGAAGAAAAGGCTCGCGCGATCGCCGAACAGCAAAAAAAACTTGAAGCTGATAAGACGGCGGCAACCGCAAAAGCAGAACAA
>NZ_NPEF01000483.1 GCF_002811955.1 Leptospira ellisii | reverse complement strand
TCATCGTTTTGCGAAACCGGCGACCGTCGCCGTCGTTCCGGGCGCCTCGGTTTATAAGAACGAACCCTCCCCCGTTCTCAAAGACCGATTGGATTGCGCGTTGGAATTGTATCACCAAGGCAAGGTCCGCAAGATTCTTCTTTCCGGAGATAACGGCTCCATTTACTACAACGAAGTGAAACCGATGTTGACTTATATTCTGAAAAACGGAGTCAACGAAAGGGACATATTCGTGGATCACGCGGGATTTCGAACGTTGGATACGTTGGTTCGTGCGAAGGAAATCTTCCAGGTTAAGGATATGATTTTCGTAAGTCAGCGCGTATATCAACCGAGGGCGGCGTTCCTCGCGAAAAAAATCGGACTCAAATTCCAAGCCTTCGAATCCGACCGAAGAATTTATACGAGCGGACCTTTCAGTCGATCCCGGGAATTTTTCGCGCGCACCCTCGCTTGGGTGGATATGAATCTGTTTAAGACGACTCCGAAATATTTAGGGGATCCGTTTCCGATCGAAGGCAGCGGAATCAAAACCTGGAAGGGCTCCGTTCTTTAGTCAGATCTGATCCGCTTTTTCGTTCGGAAATTTCTATCGAGGAAAACTTCCCACCCATTCATACACGTCCCGGATCGTATCCGCCAGTTCGAATCGCGGGGTCCAGCCTAATTTCCGCAGTTTGCCGTTGTTTCCGCAAAGACGTTTCATCTCAGCGGGACGGAATCGGGAAGGATCGATCTCTACGGGAATATTTTGACCTGACGCGGAAATGATCCGATCCAAAACGTCACGGATCGCGGTTTCCGTTCCGGAACAGATATTGTAAACTTCTCCCGGATCGCCTTTTTCGGATAACACGCGATAGGCGTGAACCACATCGCGTACGTCCAAAAAATCCCTCGTGGAAGAAAGATCGCCGACTAAAATTTTCCGTAGATCTACGGGTTGTTTAAAGGTGCCGAGCACCTGCTCGCAAAAATTTGGAATCACGAAATTCAGACTTTGTCTAGGTCCGGTATGATTAAACGGTCTCGCGATTACGACTTCCAATTCCGGAATCCATTTATGATATTGTAGGCAATAAATTTCCGCGCACGC
>NZ_NPEF01000482.1 GCF_002811955.1 Leptospira ellisii | reverse complement strand
CGGGAGAACTGAACGATGCGTTTAAGATCCTAGTCTCGGAGGCGATCGACACCGCGATCATGGAAAAAAGTTCCCGGATCCGCATGGTGGAAGCGAGTTTCGGTTGGGACGACGTGGGTTCTTGGAATTCCCTGGAACGAGTGATGCCCGGTGACGCTTCCGGCAACAGACATATGGGCAAGGAGATTCTTTTTTATAAGGCGTCCGGAAACATCACACAAACGCGCAAAGAATTCACGGCGGTTTTGGGAGTTTCGGATTTGATCGTGGTGGAAGAGGAGGACGTGCTCTTCATAAGCAGCAAAACCGGAGTGGGGGACATCAAAAACCTGGTCGCGGAGCTTCGCAAAAATAAAACTTTACAAAAGTACACGGAATAGTTTTCTGACAGGAAGGAAATCTAAGGAGTTCTGAATGCCTTCCGGTAAGAAAAGAAAGCGCAGAAAGATCGCTACTCACAAAAGAAAGAAAAAGAGAAGAGCGAACAGACATAAGAAGAAAAAATAATCCGTGGATTTTCCTTCCTGATCCGGGGTTCCTCGGATCCAAGCAGAGATATCGACCGTTAAGCCCGTTTCCGAATCTACCGATAGAATCGGTATGGGCTTTAATCAGGATTATTCCGTCTTTCGCAGATGGTGGAAAAAAGAAACACCGCCTGCGAAAGGTTATACGAAATCATATTCCGCCACCACTCCCTCCGGAGACATCCTTCAAGCGGACCTCAACTTTCACGAAAAAAAAGTCCGTCTTACCCTTGAGATCGCGGGTGAGAACGGAAGGATCTACATTGCCACCGTAAAAAACGGAGAGGTCATCCAGGAAAAGGATCTTTCCACGGGACGGATGGTTCCGATTTATTCCAAACTCGCTCCGTTTCAGGACATTTTTTCCTCCCTTCCCGATTCCGATCTTTTGAACACCCTCGGAGGTTTGTACGGAATCTCCAGAAATCCCCTGGGACAAACCGAAGAAAGAACGGTCCGTCCTTGGGAACTTTCGAACCGGTACGACCATATTTTCGGAATCCATCGGGAACGTTCCTTTTGGGAACGGGTTTTTTCAAGAAGAAGAGAATACAGGGAACCTTGGATCGT
>NZ_NPEF01000481.1 GCF_002811955.1 Leptospira ellisii | reverse complement strand
CATGCGATCGGAGCCGGCCTATCGTTGGCATTCGCATGCGATATTCGTGTTTTCGCAAACGAAGGGAAATATCAATTCAACTTTGTTAAGTTGGGAATTCACCCTGGAATGGGATCCAGTTATATCGTAAAAGAATTGTTCGGAACTCATATCGCAAATCGCCTTTTGTTTATGGCCGAAATGTTCAATGGAGAAGAAGCTCTTCGGATCGGACTTTGCAATGATTCCGTTCCGCAAAAGGAGGTTCTGGGAAGAGCCACGGAAATCGCAATCGCTTTATCCGAAAGTGCACCTTTAGCTTTGCGGGAATTAAAAAAGAACACTTACAACAATGATGAATTGACCGCCGCTCTTAAGAAGGAAGCCGAATCTCAAGCCAGAAATTTTATTTCCGCCGATTTTAAGGAAACGATCAAAGCGATCGAACAGAAAAGAAAACCCGAATTTAAAGGAATTTAATCTTTCTTTTTAGTTTGTTCGTCGTAACTCTTCAACGCTTGGAATGTCGGTTCATACTCATTCCAAGCATTCCAAACAACGAATCCGTGTCCGCCGCTGTCGTATGATGCTTTCACCTGAGCTTTTATATAGTCGGCAAGAGAGAGTCCCGACTTTCCGACCGACATATTAAATCCCTGAATATATGGAATCACTCGGGTAGTCTTGAGTGAACGTTTTAAAGTTAAGAGAGTTCCGTCATAAACGGTTTGATATGGATCCTTGATACGGTCAGGCATGCCATAAAAATGGGAAGGATATAGCATAGGGTAAAGCACATCTACGACTTGAGCGAAAACCTCCACTTTCTGACCAATCATATCATTCTGATTAAAAGGGATTCGACCGAAAATATCCGCACCTATGTACGGTAAATTTTCACATTTTAAGGTTTCATTTCTGATATTTTTGATAATTCCTGAAATATTTTTATATCTGGAATCATATGAAAGTTTCAATTGTAAATTATCAGCGTAGCGAATATAATCCAACTGAATTTCCGGAAAGCCGGATTGGCAAGCACCTCGAATCGATCTATAAATTGATGTAATTCTTTGCTCGGTGGGTTTTTCTGTCGGTAAACCTCCTTCAAAATTGACGACCCGAGCCACAGGGTAAAAACCTTCTTCAATTAAAGAATCCAAATCTCCTTTCGAAAGGATTGTTGGCTGTACATCTATTACTAACAAGTTAATCCCATGACGAATTGCTTTACGTCGGATCTCGGGTTTGTAAAAATACGGAAAAAATGCGGCTTTCGACAATCGGTCCATACAAGTCAAAAGTCTAT
>NZ_NPEF01000480.1 GCF_002811955.1 Leptospira ellisii | reverse complement strand
TTCCTCTGGGAAGCAACGATCTTCCCTTCATATTCAACGAATCGACGAACGATTATCAGACGGTCTCCATTCAAGGGCAGATAACGTATAAGATTTCCAATCCGAAAGGGCTTTCGGAACTTTTGGATTTCACCGTGGACGCCTCCGGAATCTACAAAAAGAACGAAATCGAAAAACTCAATCAGAGAATCATCAACTACGCGCAGACCTCGACTTCCTCTTTTATACACGGGATCGGTTTGAAGGATTCGATTCGATCCGCGAAGACGATAGAAGCGCAGATTTTGCAGGGACTTCAAAATTCCCCTTCCGTTTCCACGCTCGGAATCGAGATCCTCAACGTGAACATTCTCGCAATCCGTCCCAATCCGGAAATGGAACGAGCTCTCGAAACGGAAACGAGGGAGAAACTTCAGCAGGAAGCGGATCAGGCGATTTATGAAAGAAGAAACTTCGCCGTCGAACAGGAACGTAAAATCAAGGAAAGCGAATTGAACACCGAAATCGCGGTCGAGGAAAAGAAAAAACAGATTTCCGAAAAACAAATGGAAGCGCGGATTCTCGAGGCGGAGAACAAACGTAAACTTCGCGAGATGCAGGTGCAGGCCGACATCGCCGTCGAGGAACAAAAGAAAAAGCTGATAGAGATGAAGACGACGAACCAGAAAAAAGAGGCGGAAACGCAGGGTTTCGTCACCGAGACCACCCTTAAACCTTTCCGGGACATCGATTGGAAGACCCTCGTAGCCTTGAACAACAATCCGGATCCCAAGTTCAACATATCACTGGCCTTTAGACAACTTGCGGAAAACGCCGAAAAGATCGGAAATCTCAACATCAGTCCGGATCTTCTGGAGAATCTTCTGCAGGAGAAAAAAGATCCCAAAAAATGAAAGTCGAATATGCAATTATCGTAAAAAACAAAACGAGATTGGAAACTCTGATCGAACGTTTTAATACGAAACAGCAGGCGAAATTCTACATAGAAAGATTGGGGGCAAATTTCGAGGATTACGAATCGGAACACGAGGTTTTTCACCAATGTCTGGACGCGGTTCAGAGGAAGTTGGCTAAGAGGATCAAATCGAAAATCGTGGAACGGATCTACGTCCCGTCGTTTTTGTTTTCTGAAAAAAACGTCG
>NZ_NPEF01000048.1 GCF_002811955.1 Leptospira ellisii | reverse complement strand
GGATACGGAAGGGCGACCAAACCCTTATGGCCTTCCTGATATACCGCCAGATACAGTTTGTCCTTTCCGGGTACGACTACGATGATCTGGGAAAAACGTTCTCCGTCGTACATCGTATAAAACAATGGTTTCGTTCCGTCCGGAGAAAGGGCTACGATGCCGGTCTTTTTGGAAACGGGAAACAAACGGTCGGGAACGTATAAAAGCAGCTTCTTCCAAAACGGATGTTCGTGCAGCCACGTCACGAGTTTAGATCTTTCCACCGGCAACGCGATCCAAATCCTTCCCCGGGAATCGCGATCCATTCCGTCCGGAAAACCGGGAATTCCATCGATCACGATTTCATCCCGTCCGGCCCGTTCTCCCCGCAGATAAAGACGAAGCAATCTGGATTTGGAGAGTTCGTTTACGATCGCCGCCGTTTCCTTTTCCCCGTCCTCGTATTCCAAAAGGATTCCGTCCAAATAGGAATACTCCTCCGCGACCAGGGAAGCTCTTTCGTTTTTCAGATCGTATTTCCAAAGACGCCCGTTTTTTCCGAGCGTAAAAACCTCTTTTCTGGATTGGGAACTGACACCCAGAATCGCCTTAGAATGGTTATACGGTTCCGTAAAATAAATACGTTCACCGTCGCGACTGATAGCCAGATCGTCGGCCTTTTCCACGTTACGGCTGTTGGTCTCATTCATTTTAGAAAATTCTAATGTTTTTTGCACCGTGTCCGGATACAAAACCCCGATCCCGCTTCGTTTCGAAATTACGCGCCCGTCGTCCAGCGGAACCCGGGTTCCGATTCTGCGGATCCGTTTTTCGGAAATCGTAAGTTCGTAGATACCCGGACCGTTTTCCGAATCGGCGTCGCCCTCTTTCGCCCTCGAAACGCAGAAAAAAAGGACGTCCTTATTTTTCGGATGAGCGACCATTCCCGCGGGAAGCAGGGACGTTTTCACGAAAGGTTCCGCGGTCTTTCGTTTTAAGTCCGCTTTCCAGATCCAACCGTCCATGGAGGCGATAAAGGCTCGGCCCAAATCCTCCTGAAGAACGATCTCGTCCTGCGCGGGAAGGTCGGGAATTTCCGTCTCCGCGGTTTTCGAGATCCAATCCTCCTTTAGTTTCAAAGTTTCTAATATGGAATTATACGGAAGAGATACCGGTTCCGTAATCTGATTTTTAAAATGTTCCTCCGGAGATCCGCAGGAATACGAACCGATTCCCAGCAGAACGGAGACCATAAGAATTCTTTTCAATTTAACCACCTCGGAAAAAATTTCGACAACGATTACTTCTCCGGAAAAAACGAAGACGCGGGGATCGAATACAAACCTCTCGAGTTCTTATCGAAAGTAGGGAAATAAATTTCTTCACCGTTCGGCACCGCAACCGATATGTCCTTGATCTTGGATCCGTCGTGCATACGATAATACAACGCCTTCTTTCCTTCCCGGTCCAAAACCAACACTCCCGTCTTTTTCGCGATCGGCAGAAGTTTCTGAGGCAGCGAAAGAATCAAAGGTTTGATCCAAGGATTGGAATGTACGAAGTTGACGAGACCGGATCTAGGTTTGATGATTCCCGTCCAAATACGACCGTGCGTATCCCGTTCCAAACCATCCGCCAGACCAGGAAGATTTTCGAACAGCACTTCGTGTTTACCCGCGTTTTTACCGGCGAACGTCGCTTTGACGATCCTGAATTTAGTTGTTTCGGTAAAAATCACGGATTCCTCGATCCCGTCCCGACCCTCCTCCAAAAGGATTCCGTCCACGAACGTAAAACCGTCTAACACAAGCGCTACGGTTTTGGCGGCCCGATCGTAGACCCAGAGTTTTCCGTGCGGATACAATCCGATCGCCTCCGGCACCGCTCCGCTGCCCATAGCCGCGTCCTCCCTTTCGAACGGTTCGGTGACGTAAACGCGGTTCCCGTCTTTGGAAACGGCGAGATCGTTACAGAGCGAGAACGGTCTTGAATTGGAGGAATCAAGCGTATCAATCGGAACGAACGTTCTTTCGGAAACCGGATATACGGTTTCGAACCGTTCCTTCTTCGTATCGGGAAGATCGAGCAACAAAGGTGTCACCGTTTTGGAAACGATATCCGCTTCGTAAAGACCGACACGATCCGTCTCAGCATAGGACTCACCTCCCAGACGCGACGCACAGACGAGGATTTTATCCTTGTTTCGATTCGAATACTGCATACCGGCCGGATTGACGGGCAGTTTGATCCATCGCGACGCCTTCCCTGTTTTACGATCCAATTCCCAAATCCATCCGTCCATTCCGGAAGCGTATCCCATTCCGCGGATCGGGTCGAAGATCAGATCGTCGTGTCCGGGAAGATCCTCCATCGTCGTCTTGAGATCCTCCGAAAACGGATCCGACTTCGATTCGACCTTCAGGATATTCGGATCGGTTTCTCCGAAACGATAAGCGCCTCCGATCTTTATTTTTCCGGGATTGCAGGAAATAGAGCACCCGATCGAAATAAGAATTATAATATTGCAATATACCTTCATTTCCCGTCCTCCACCCGGAGAACGTGCGGAACCTTTTCGTCCAGCCAATACGCCTTGTCCTTCTCCACCACCAAAATCTCCTCGAACTTAAATCCGGTTTTTCCCCTTCCCAAATGCGGTTCGATCGCCCACAATCCGGTTTTATCCCCCCGATGATCCGGGGTGAGAAGTTCCGGAAGCACCTTGTGCGTAAGGAATTCATAGGAACCCTGCAGACTGAACCAGCTCGCGAAACTGATCGGCAATAAAGGAAAGGAAAATTCGGGAAGACGCACCTTATAGACCCGATGACCCAAAACCGCGAAAGGATACAGCGAATGAACGTTGTCGAAACCGTTTGCCTTCGCGTCCCGGTCTATTTTCCACCAGATCTCCGCGGCGCTCATCGAAGAAATAAAATATTTCGGAATCTCTGCCCTGAGTTTCAAAAGATATTTCATTCCCGCGTCCAATTCAGCGTTGGGACGTAAAGAGGACGAATAGCCGATGTCCCCGATGTAACCTTCCACCACGGGAGAAACGTCGAGGATAAAAGACTCGTCCGCGGTTAATATTTTTTTTCCGGGATGAAACTGTGTGAACCTTTTATAACCGTCGAAACGCGCGTGTTCTCCGAACCAGGCGAAAGGACGGTGTAAAAAAATCCTGACCCCGTGATCGCGCAGAAACGTTTCCATATGTTTCGCCGTACGGATCTCCGTCCAGCCTTCGCGCATATCCGATTCGGTTTCTACGACACAACGATAGGCCAGTCTTTGCGCTTTGAGGAATCCGTTTTTTTCCTCTTCGGAGGGAAGTTTAACGGAAGAGGAACGATACCTCGATAGTTTCGAGGAAAGTCTGGAGAACATCCCCCTTTCTGTCTCTGCGATCGGCATACTTTTACCCTTTCCCTTTTTACGGAAAATGATAAGCGAAGTTCGAACCGGACGCTTGAACGATTCCGGCGTTTTTTATTTTTTCGTCGGTCGGTCTATTCCGGTTCGCAGAATCGTACTTCGATCGACTTGAGATGACCGAAAAATAAGGAAGGAGTGAAGCCGAAATTCTCCTTGAACGTTCGAGTAAAATGGGCCGAATCCGAAAACCCTGCCGCATGCGCCGCTTCGGTGAGATTTTTTCCGTCCTGCAATTCCCGAACCGCCCTCAAAATCCGAACCCACAAAAGATATCTTCTCAGGGGAATTCCTAAATTTTCCTTGAACAAACGGATCAATCGATCCTCCGAAATGGAGAAGTCCTTGCCGATCTCCTTCATACGAATGCTGTCCGGCAATTCGGTTCGGATTTTATGCGCTATTTTTTTGATCCTTTCGTCCACCTCCTTCTTCGGAGCGTCGAAGGGAGAAACTCTTCTCAGAAGATCGGAGCGCAGTTCGGCCGCCTCCAAATCGTTTAGATTTCCGTAATATAGTTCCCGTAACCTTCCCGCAAAGGGGGAAAACACAGACTCGTCCAGACGTTTTACCTCTCCCGGACGGACCAGACCGGAGATGGAACCGTATTCGTACGTTTCCGGATCCACGAGCAAGGCCACCATCTCCACTCCGGGAGAAACGGTTCGATGAAACGTGTTGGGTCCGACCAAAGCGGCCTTGTATTTCTCCCTCCCGGATTCGGTTTCGATGCTGATACTTTTTCCGAGGGACAAAGCGAGAGTGGCCGCGTAGTGTTCGTGAAAATCGGTCTGCATCGAATTCGTGGCGAACATCACGCGACTATTCCAAAGATAAAGAATTCCTTTGTACGTCGTATCCATCGAGGGGAATCCGATTCTTGGGACTCGAACGACGTAAGCAAGAAAAAAAGTACGTAACGAAACTGTAGCGAACCGGAAAAGTATTTTGATTGACCGAAATAAAAATCCGGATTCCTTATGTCCTTGAGTCTGCCTAATCCGAAATCGTTCGGAGCGGAGGAACCAATTTTCGGGGCGTATTGCATCAGGGATGCAAAGGATATCTCTCGTTCCTAGCCCGTCAGCTAACTTCGCAGGCCTGGAGAGAAGACGATCGGAAATGTCATTTCCGAAATTCTTCCCGACTCAACAACGGATCTAAAAGATCGAACTCCGGATCTTCGGGCTACGACTTCGTATTCCGAAGAACGACGGCGTTTCGTTCCGAACGTGTACGCGCGGCGTGCGTCTGTTTTGCGGATAAACCCCGCATACGTACGCATTCCGCTTCCGTGAATATCGGAGCGCCGATCTTTCAGGATTCGAATACGACGAAAGGAAAACGGCATGAAATCCAAATCTCTGAGAAACATATTCGTATATATTTCTTTTCTAATATTTTTCGGAATGGGGATCTATTGGATCCTTAACTTCGGCAAAAACCTGGAAACTTCGATCGCGACCTTCGATTCGAATCCGTTTTCGTTCGCGCCTTGGACCGGAGATTTCGCCAAAAACCTCAAACATCCCGTATCCCTTCTGCTTTTGCAATTGTTGGTCATCTTGACCGTCGCGAGAAGTTTCGGTTGGATCTCGGGGATATTCGGACAACCCACCGTGATCGGAGAGATCGTCGCGGGGATCGTTTTGGGACCTTCTCTGTTAGGCTGGGTTTTTCCGGAATATTCCTCCTTTCTTTTCCCGAAGGATTCCCTCAAGAGCATCCAAGCCTTAAGTCAGATCGGACTTTTGCTCTTCCTATTTTTGGTCGGAATGGAATTGGACAGAAACGCCTTAGGGAAAAAGGCGCACGACGCGATCGTCGTGAGTCACGCGAGCATCCTTTTCCCCTTCTTTTTGGGGACCGCGTACGCGCTCTACCTATATCCCGACTTCTCCCCTAAGAACGTGTCCTTTCTCGTGTTCGGTTTATTTATGGGAATCGCGATGAGCATCACCGCGTTTCCGGTTCTCGCGAGAATCGTTCAGGAACGCGGACTTACGAAAACCTCGCTCGGGACCCTGGTCGTCACTTGCGCGGCCGCGGACGACGTGACCGCTTGGTGCATCCTGGCCTGTGTCGTGGCGATCGCGCAGGCGGGAAGTCTCGCGGGAGGCCTGATCACCGTAGCGCTGGCGGTACTTTACGTTTTTATAATGATCTTCGCCGTAAGACCTTTATTGACTAAAATTTCGAAACGATATCCGAGCAGGGAGGCGCTGGTTCGTCCCGTCACCGCGTTCGTGCTGATCATCTGGTTGCTTTCCTGCTACGTGGCGGAGGGGATCGGAATCCACGCGCTTTTCGGAGCCTTTCTCGCCGGAGTGGTGATGCCTTCCAATTCCGATTTCAGAAGGATGTTGTCCGAAAAGATAGAGGACGTCAGTCTTCTCCTGCTGCTCCCTTTGTTCTTCGTATTCACCGGGCTGAGAACACAGATCGGATTGTTAAACGAAGGCAATCTGTGGATGGTCTGTTTCGGAGTGATAGCCGTCGCGGTCACCGGAAAATTTTTCGGCAGTTCCGTATCCGCGAAACTCGTCGGCCAGAATTGGAAGGACAGTTTGGCGATCGGCGCGCTGATGAATACTCGGGGTTTGATGGAATTGGTCGTTCTCAACATAGGTTACGATCTGGGAATCCTATCCCCTCAGATTTTTACGATGATGGTATTGATGGCGTTGGTCACCACCTTTATGACCGGACCGATTCTGGATCTTTTGAATCTGATATTCGGAAAAAACGGGGAGGAAAACGAGGGGAGAAAAATCCTACTTTCCTTCGCGGCGCCCGCCTCGGGAGCGCGTCTATTAGAATTAGCGAATTTACTTTTTCCGAAAAAATACGCGGAAGAAAAGGAGGAGCTCGTCGCGCTTCACGTGACTTCCAGCGCGGACATTTCCCCCCGGGAAGCCGAAATCCTCGAAAAGGGAGTGTTCGAAAATCTGAGCGCAAAAGCCGATGAATTAGGAAGGAACATACGCACGGTATACAAAAACAGTCCGAACGTGACCAAGGAGATTTTCGGACAAATACGGACCCTCAATCCGTATCTCATCTTATTGGGAAGATCGCAGACCCTCTTTTCCCATAAGGAGGTCGCCGGGAAGGTTTTGACGATCGTGGAAAGCGCCGAAATCCCCGTGGGAGTTTTGATCGATCGGGATTTTAAACGGCTGAAAAAGATCCTGTTTTTCGTGTCGAGCATAGAGGATCGTTTTTTGGAATCGTATCTGAAAGAAGTTTCCAACGCGGATCATGCGGAGATCACCGCTCTTTGGGCGGGAAGAATTCTACCCGAATGGATGAAACCGTTCAACGCGGATCCGGAAGCGAAATCCAACGTGCGTTTGGTCGCGAAAGAACGATCCTTGATTTACGGAGAGGACTGGAGCGAATACGATCTCGTCGTGATAAGTCTGGGTTTTTACGGAGAAATCGAGAACACCGGTCTGTTTCAACAATTGCCGAGCGTCTTGATCTTAAAACGATGAGAATTTAAGTCTGCCTTTTCGCGCCGAACGCCGAGGATTCCGATGGACCGCGGATATTTCCGCGGCTACTTATAAGTTAACATTTCCGAATCCTAAACAAATCGAAAAGATATTGTGTGCGCCCCCGAGGATTTCTAAAACGCGATCATGCGCGAGAAAAATCCGAAAACAAATTTTACCGACCGGGAAATCATAGCATCGGGGCCGGCGTATATCAATCGAATCCGTCTGATCCTGATCGTATTATTTTACGTTTCCATAATACTCTCCTGGAAGCGAAGCACGCCGACGCAGAACACGTTCTATCTTTTGGGCGTAACGGGAATGTTCTGCTACGCCTTATACAGTTTTTTCAAACACAAAAAACACGGAAGAATGTCGGATCGACTCAGCAAAACCTTCATGATCCTGGACGTAACCACCCTATTCTTAACGATGGTCGTCGTCGCGGCCGACACTCCGGAAAATTCCGGAGTCATCGTAAAAGGACAGATCTTTTACGGCGTATCCTATCTTTACATCATCTGCTCCGGATTGCTTCTTTCGCCTCGATTCGTCACCGTAATCGGAGCCGTATCCTCGGTGACGCAGGGCATCGTCGTCGCCGTAGCGATCGTATACGGATTGAAGATGGTGGACGATCCCGTATTGGCCGCCTCCACCGGACATGCCTCGCTTTCCGAACAGATCCTGAAAATCGTCTTTCTTTTTTCATCCTCCATGATCATCCGGTTTCTTGTGAATCTGTTTCTCAAACTGAGGGTGAATTCCGAAACCCGGGAAAAGGAATTGGCCAGATCGCAGAAACTCATGAACGAAAAGACTAAAAAGATGATCGACTCCGCGCGTTATCTGAAAATCTCCGCGGGCAATCTCAAGGACTTTATGAGCGAGTTTACGAACGTCGTAGCGGATCACGCCTCCTCTTTCGAAGAGATAGGATCCACCATGGAGGAATTCCAGACACAAAGTGAAAGCTCCGCACAAACCGTACAAAATCAGTTTCAAAAGATCGAGACCTTGGTTTCGCACAGCCGCAATTTGAAAACGATCATAGAAAGGATCACCGAATCGAACGTTCAACTCGACAAAAATTTGGATAAGGTAAAAACGGCCGGAACCACGGTCACCGGTTTCGTCGAAGACCTGTCTGAATCTCTCAACTCGTTGGGGGATTCCTTTAGAAGCGTGGGAGAAGTGAATCGAATCATGTCCGAAGTGGCGGATCGTACGAATTTGTTGTCCCTCAACGCGTCGATCGAAGCCGCAAGAGCCGGAGACGCCGGAAGAGGATTCGCCGTCGTGGCGCAGGAAGTCTCCAAACTGGCGGAAAGCAGCGCTCAAAACGCGGACTTAATTTCGAATATCATAAAAAACTCAAGTAATCACGTGTCCTCCGGGAGAAAATCGGCCGAGACGACCGTAATACGCGTCAAAGAGCAGGACAAGATCATAAACGAATTCGTATCCAGTTTCGAAACTTTTTCCGAATTGTTCGGGGAACAATCCAGGATCAACTCGCAGTTCTTCTCGAATTTGGATTATCTCAAATCGTTATCCTCGGAGATAGAACTCGCCTCCAGCGAACAAAAAACGGGACTGCGGGCGATCGTAAACTCGATCCTGAGTCTTCAAACGTCGATGGATTCCCTGACGGCGAAAAGCGAAAACCTATCCGAAATCGTATTGGAACTGGACCTTCAATCCGACGCACTTACGGCTGCGGACGCTGAATCAACCTAGATCGTTCCATGTTCCGTTTTCCTTTTTGACTTCGATCGATCGGGGGAAGCGCGTGTGGCGTGGACCGGTATTTCGACCTTGCGCTTCGCGTGGGGAATTGGAAGGCCGTGGGACTCTTTCAGCAAACCCTCCTATGGGAATTCGGCCTCGAAGAGAACGAAATCCGAAGATCGAGGATTCCGACTTCGATTTTGCGGGGAAACGTAAGGACGTTCCGTCCGCATATTCGGATTCGTGACATTCAATATTTTTAATATAGAACACAGATTATAATTCGCGCAAACAAGCCTCGCTTTCGAACGTTTCAGCCCAAAAAACCGAAATCGATTCTTATAAGATAGAGCTCGGACGAAACGACTCCGGATTCTTTCGTCTTGAAATTACCTTTTTGGAAATAAATTTTGGAGCCTGTGAACGCGGAATCAAAAACGGACCCTCTTTTCTTCCCGGTCTGTTCCAAAAGTTTTCGTTTTATAAAATAACCAGAGAGGTAAACCGAATGGGATCGTTCCGGTTCTCGAAAAAGAGTTTGGACTTTGCAGGTTTCACCCGCCTGCTCACTCTATTTTTATGCTTCGGAATCCTCTTTTGTGTTCCTAAACCGGAGAATATTTCGATCACGGAAAGTTCCTTATTCTTCCGTCTCTACACGAAGACGTTCGGCGGTGATCCCGTGTCCGTATCCTTAAAAGTAAAAGTGCAGGGTTTGAACAATCCGGGAACCTTGACCGTTCGGAATCAGGATTCTGAAACGATCGCGATATCGGCTAACGGCGAATATTCGTTCCCCACTCCCATGACCGAATTTTCCAATTTCACCGTATCGATCATTTCACAACCGGTGACCGTACCTTCGCAGACCTGTTTGATCACGAATCCGAACGGAACGATCACACAAAGCGCCAATCTCGTGGAAATCAATTGCGGAACTTCGTTTTTTCCGTTACAACTAAACGTCTTCGGCATCGAACTCCTTCCGACGGGATCCCTTACCGTCCGCAACGGCGCCGTGGACACGTTAAACGTAACCGCGGACGGCATATATACGTTCAACGGACAGATTCCCGATCAAGGGACGTATTCGGTTCGGGTGCTCGGAAGTCCGGCCAATCATACGTGTACGGTGGAAGCGGCCACACCTCCGAACGGAATGATCAACAACGCCGCGGCGACTTTGAACGTCAATTGCCTGAGTGCGCTTTACACCGACCCTCCGAACCAGACCGCGTTGTTGGATACGGATAACATCGTCGTGACGTTTTCCAAACCGATACAACCGGGAACCTGCGCCTTTACTCCACCGACCCCGGCTCCGCCTTCGGTTTGCAACTTCGATCTGCAGATTTCGGCGGCAGGGATCAATACGGTGGGGAACCAAGCCATTTTATCACCGGCAGGGAATTGGCCGGGAGGATCCAATCAGTGTATTCAATTGACCGGTTGTTTGGAAAACGGAACGGGAAAGCCGTTCCAAATTCCGAGACCCGCTACGTTCACCGTGGCCTCTCCCGGAAACATCAAATACGTCAAACCCAGCGGAGTCTCCTCGGTCGGCTCCTGCGACACGTTAGGCACCGCTTGTAATTCCGTATCTTATGCGGCAAGTCGATGTATCCCGGGAGGAGTCTGTACCGTCCTCGTGGCGCAGGGAACCTATGACGTAAACGCCATGTTCGAAAGGATTCAACTTACGCCGGGATTACAATTGATCGGAGGGTTCAACAACACGTTCACGGTTCGGGATCCGAAAACGTATACGACGACCGTTCGAGACCGGATTTCGGCGGGCGCATGCGGTAACACGGGAATCGCTTCTTCCTGTGCTCCGATATACAACGCGACCGGAATGAACACAAACTTCGACATAGTGATCAAAGGGTTTACGATTCTGACGAATCCGAATAACAGCAATTCGACGGGAATTCTTCTGGACACGATCAACGTGGGAGGAAACAGGATTTTCATCACGGAGAATACGATCCTCGGTTCCCTTTCAACCGGTGCGTATTGTTTCTTATGCACCAATTCCGGAATCACGGCGATAGCGATTCCGAGACTTCATATCGTAGGGAATTATCTCGTGGGAGGAAGCGGCAATTCCCGATCCGTGGGAATCCTGCTTATGAATAACACGAATTCGATCATTACGAACAATTCGATCAGCGGCGCCTCCCATTCGGGAATCGGCCAAGACGACGCTTCTGCCGGAATTTGGATCTCCAATCTCGTCCGCTCCTCGACACAGCTGGTCTACATCACGAACAACCTGATTCAATCCCACCACGTCATCGCCTCCCCTCCCGTCAACGTACTGAACAGTTACGGAGTAATGGCTTTGGAAGTGGATTCGCCGGACTTGGTGATGACGCATAACTCGATCTACGGAGGGGACGGAACACAAAGATCCGTGGGAATCATCCAACAGGCGAACGCGACGTTGACCGACGTTACCTTGGTCAACAATCAGATTTCCGCGAACGGAGGAGCGAGCATTCAAAGTTATTGTCTCAACTACGACACGACCAATACGGTCGGAGGGAATTCCGACATACGGGGAAACAACTTCAGCGGGTGTGCGATCGTGGCGCAGACCTCGTTCAGTTCCTTCGGACTTTGCGCCGCGGAACCCGCTCCGATCAAAAGTGTTCCCGGATGTGCGACGTTTCTGACGAACGCCGGACAAATCAACTTCAGACACAATCCGAACTTCGTCGTTCCGAACGGGCCGCTAAACGTGTTCAAACTCGGAGCCGTTTCCCGTTGTAATTCCGTTTTCGGCGGACAGCCGACGCCCGCGGTTACCGGGTTTTTGACGCAATTCGACTTTTCGATCGCGGGTAGAACGAACAACGCGGCGCCCGATCCGGTGCCTCCGGGTTCCATCGGATTTTCGATCGGAGCCCACGAATTCGACGGGAACTGTAATCCGTAAATTTCAGGGTTTATTCGGGCGATTGCCGACTAACGCGATCCAGGCGCCTGCACCGGCAAAAAGGAATACGAGAAAAGACGCGAACCAAAACGAAGAATCCGGAGAGACTTCCGCGGAAAACCGAGTCGAACCGGACGCGATCGCCGCGTTCAAATCCCGAGCGACCGAACCAATGCGACCGTCCCCCGTGGGGGAACGTAGAACCGAAACTTCCCCCGAAGGGGTGGCAAGAACGAGTTGATACGAGACGCTTCTTCCGCGGCGATCCTGCCGATACGCGGCGACGGAACGGGCGCCCAATGTCGTATAACTCGTGTTACGCGAATAGAACGCGAACCGTTCTTCCACACTGCATTCCAAAGAAACGAAAGATACGTCCCTTACACAATCGAGAGTGATCCAACCTTCCAGCCTGGAAAGAAACCAAGCAGGAAGAGCCGCGAAAAAAAGGATCAGAAAATAGAGATACATTCCGGATTGATCGGTTCCTTCGTACAAGGTTTCAGAACCTTGCTGTCCAAGTTTATCAAAAGATTCCTGCGGTACGGAAACGCGTACTGTTGGACGGGTGCGGTTCCCTGCGGGCCGTACGAATACAACGGACCCGATCCGACCGCGCCGACGGCGACCGAACCGAAATGATCCGCGATGGCGTCGTTGCCGATCGGCCAATCGCAGCCGTAGGGACTTCCGAAGAACGTATACATCTCCACTCTTCCGTACAGGTTAAAATTTCCGATGAACGTGTCGCAGAAGAACTGACCGTTCGTATTCGTGTTTACGTTCGAATGTTGAACCGCGGGAAGCAGAGTCGTCCACTGATCCTTGACGAGCTCCGGAATGTTATCCTGCATCATCGCCGCCACCATAAAGGAAGTGCCGAATCGATTGCTCACGATGGAGGTCGCGCGATCCAATTTTCTAGGAGTGCCCACGCAGGTATACCACATCGGCTCCCCGTTATGATTGTTCACTGCCATAATCAGAGCTTCCGAACCGGTTTGATCGACGCAAGCCAAACTTTCGCTGCTACCGGGACCGGGAGGAAGCGATGAATTTCCGAACGGCAAGGAACCCTGCGCCAATTCGCCCACGAAATACGTTTGATCGGGAGCGTTGAGTTCGCTACCGCTTCCCATCGCGCTCGCGAAAATTCTTTCGTGGCCCGTGCTCCCGAATTGGGAAAACCAAATCAGATTTCCGGACCAATCCAACTGCGCGAAAAGCGCGTCGTCGTTGACTCCGGGGGAATGTTTCACCTGCGTATAAATTTCGCCGATGTTGGGAATTTCACCGCCTGCGATACCGCCCACCAAAAATCTCTGACTCGTACCGCTGAATTCCCGGGAAGCGGTATAAAGCGTATCCGGATACGCACCTCCCAAAAACGTATGCCAACCGACCGTACCGTCGAAGTTAAGCGAAACCACCCAACCGTCCGTATTACTCGCGTTAATCGGATCCGAATGTTCCTGAACCGGTCTGCGATCCCCGAGCGTAACGTTCGCGTTGCCGTCTCCGACGAGGATATAGCTGGACCAAGAGGTCGTGGTAAGACCTCTCAATCTTTCGTTTCCTTCGCCGCCTAAAAACGTATACCATTGAACGTCGAAATTCCGATTGAGTTTAAGGACGATTCCGTCCACTCCTCCCGAATAACGCAAAATAGGCGAACGTCCGTCTATCTCCGGAATGTCGGCGTCCGAAGTGCCCGCGATGATGAAACCTCCGTCGCCCCATACATCCCGTTCGATCGCGACGACCGTTTGAGTGCCGACGCCGGAAATCAGTCTGCTTTTCACGAGATGACCGAACTGATTCACTCTTTGGATCATGATGTTCGGTCCCACGCCGGGGCTGGCGGGAAGTTCCTGACTCGTGATGACGTATTCGGTCGAAGTGGAACCGGGAACGTCCGCGATGCAGAGCGCCGTGATTCCTTGAACGAAAAAGTCGCTGTCCCCGAAACCGCTGCTCAGGAAGGAGTATAGAAGGGGTTGCTCTGTATGAAAGAAATCCTCCCGTTGATTGCAGGCCCTGGGATCCGCTTCTCCGAGACCCAGATTTTTTTCGCCGACCTTAAAACCCAGAACCGAAGTGAAAGAATCCAGGATCGACTTGGCGCCTTCCAAACCGCATGCGGGACCGGAACAGACGCCGGAAAGGATGGAGATATTTTTTTCGTCGAAACGATTCGAATCGAAATTACAAGTGGAAAAGATAACGAGAAGAATCAGGAAAAAAATGCTTCTAAAAAGAGCCAGATTGATCCTCAAAGAAAGCAATAAATGGGAAAGATCCATGGTCTAACAACTCCTTGGATCATAACTTTCTCACGGATCAGGCGGATACGCCATATCTCATTTGTGCGTTTATAAAAACGCGATCTATCCCGTTTGTCACGTTTATGAATCCGAAATTCGGCGGCGAATCGGCGCGGCTATCGAATTATCTATCGATAGCCGAAAGAGTTCGGTCTCACGATGACGTGCCGGAACTCGAACGATGGACGAACCAACGAGCGGCCGCGTTTTCAAGTCCGTCGTAATCCGGATCACTTTCGGAAACCCAGGCGATGATACCGTCCGGGCGAATCAGCGCGGCGTTCAAGCCGAACCGTTCCTTCACTCCCGCCTCGGCGCAAACATACTTCATTCGATCTCCGTAACCGCCCGCCAAGGTTTTCAGCGAAACGTCTCCGTCGAAATCGAGCAGAATCGCTCGGCCGTCATACATACTTCGACCGATTCTGTCGCCGTCCTCGAATTCGAAGTCGGGAACGCTGCGACCCGACAAAGGAGAATCACCGCCGAGATCATACCGAGTGTCGATACCCCACACCCTTCCCGCAAAATAGGTGGCGCCGTCGCGCGTATCCATAAGATCGCGAACGATCGCGTTGAGAGCGCGCGCATGAGGATCCGGCCGCATGATCGCCACTTGAGCACGAGACCAATCCAAAACCCGAACTCCGATCGGATGCCGTTCCATATGATAACTGTCCAACAGACTTTCCGGCGCTTCGTTGCGAACGGCCGCCGCGAGCTTCCAACCGAGATTCATCGCATCGCCGATTCCGAGATTCAAACCTTGACCTCCCAACGGCGCGTGAATGTGCGCGGCATCGCCCGCTAAAAAAATCCTTCCGTTGCGATAGGACGTGGCCTGCCGCGCCCTATCGGTCCATGTGGTCGCGATATACAACGTGTTGATCGTGACGTCCGTACCGGAGACGCGACGCAACACATCCTGGAGGTGTTCCAACGTGATCGGCTTCTCCGAAGTATGAAATGCTCCGCCGTCGAAATCCTGCAGGATCACGTAACCCGGCTGCGATTGCAAATACATACCCGCGGCTGTCGCGTTCCGACCCGGTTTGAGTTTTTCCGGATCGGAGAGGTCGACTTGAACGGAATATCCCGTGAATTCCGGCTCCGTGCCTGCGAATTCGAAACCGCCGTTCTTGCGAACGACGCTGCGGCTTCCGTCACAACCTACAAGCCATCCGCATTGGAAGATGCGATCTTCGGAGCGAACGACGACACCGTCTTCGGTCGAATCAAAGGAAGTCAGCGCGAATCCGCGTTGAATCTTCACTCCCAGTGCTTCCGCTCTTCGTGTCAGAATCGTTTCCAACTCCCCCATCTCGGACAATAAACTGGTTTCGGTCGAGTTCGACGAACGATACTTCCACTGCGAAGAATCGACGTCTCCGCTATGGAACGGAATCCCGGCGAAGTGCCCGACCTGACGACGGGATCCTTGATCTACGTTGGCGTGCGGATTCTTAAGACGTTTATGAATTTCAAGTTCTTCGAGCAGTCCGCGACGATAAAACGCTTCGATCGTGGGAGCGGATAGTCCTCGGATTCCGAACGGAACTTTTTTCAAGGGCGAATTCGGATGTTCCGTCTTTTCCAAGATCAACACGGAACATTCGGCCAAGGCCAATTCGCAGGCGAGGAACAGACCCACGGGCCCGCTCCTGAGATGATTACGTCGTATGTCGGCCTTCGATCCGTTTGATTCATAATATTTTCCTTATATAGTATTTCCGAACTTAACACCGTTGAAAAAATCCACCAAACTGCGGGGCGAGTCGGGGCCGAGACACAACCCGAGGATCTCTTCCGAATCGACGGCCTCCGCGGAGCTACGCGAAAAGAGCTGTTTTTCGTAAGTTTCGAGCGCCGCTTCCATGTCGTCCGGATTTGCGGCGATGGCCTTTCCTAGTTCCGCACCGTCGAACATCGCGAGATTGGCGCCTTCACCGGAGGGAGCCATCAGATGAGCGGCGTCTCCGAGCAACGTCACTCCGGGAAAGCGGTCCCATTTGTGTCCGATCGGAAGCGTGTGAATGGGCCGAAGCACCGGATCCGTCTCGCCGTCGGTGACGAGCGCCCTAAGCTCGGGAGCCCAACCTTCGAATTCATCGGCGATGTAGGCTAACGCATATTTAGGATCGGAGAGGTCGATACGATCGAACCAATCCTTCGGTTTGTTCAACTGCGCGTATGTATGGATTACCGCGTCGGGTTCGCGGTGCGCCACGATACCCTTCCCCGGAGCAAACGCATACATGGCCCCGCCGCCTACAGCTTGTGCGGTTCCCTTGTGACGCGCGTCTACGTCGAACAAAAACGTCTCCACAAACGTCGTACCCGTATACTTCGGTTTCGCCGAAGAAAGAAGCGGACGGACCTTCGACCAAGCACCGTCCGCGCCTACGAGTAGATCGGTCGTAACCGCGGAGTCGTTCGTAAAGATCACCTTGTGTCGTCCGCCGCCGAGAGAGGAAACCGCGTTTACTTTATGACCCCAGCGGACCGTATCATCGGAAAGTGAATTCAGCAGAATCCGACGCAGATCTCCTCGCAACACCTCCGGACGACCTCCTCCTTCGTCGGGCTCCTCCAGAAGAACGTCGCCTTTCTTATCGAGTATCCGGGATGCCTGCGCTCCGGCGCGGATGATTTCGAGGAACCGATCGAAAAGTCCGGCGGCTTTGAGCGCCAATTGTCCGTTGTATTCGTGGATATCGAGCATACCTCCCTGTTTGCGCGCGTTCGCGGATTCCTCCGCTTCAAAGATCGTCGCGGCGATGCCGTGAACGTGAAGGACTCTGGCGAGCGTCAGGCCGCCGAGACCGGCGCCTATGATTGCGATCGGGACGTGATTGACGTGAGACATGATAAATCCCCTTTTTCATAAATAGACGATTTCATATAAAATTTAATTGACTAAAATATTTAAGTCAATTAAATTTTTAAACGAGCGCGATCCCGCGCCTAAAAAAGGGAGGTTACGTTTTGGGACTGAGAGAATTAAAAAAGAAACAAACCCGCAAAGCCATCTCCGATATGGCCACCAGACTCTTTATCGAGCGCGGATATCACGAGGTAACCACCGCCGAAATCGCCAAACTAGCCAACGTTTCGGTACCGACCCTGTTTAATTATTTCTCGAATAAGGAATCCCTGGTTTTCGACGAGGACGCAGAGAGGGAGGAACGACTCATAGAGGCCGTCGTATCCCGGAAAAAAGGCGTATCCGTACTCGACGCCCTTCGCGATTTCGGGATGAGGAATCCGGCGTTCAACCCCGCGAATCGCAAACTAGTTCGGGATTTCAGAAACCTCGTGCGATCGACTCCGGAACTCTCCCTCTACGAGAGACGAATCTCCACGAGATACGAAAACTCCCTGGCCAGGATTCTTATAAAAGAGGCAAAGACGAAGTTGAGTCAAGCCGAAGCCGGATCCATAGCGCATTACGTTTTGGACGCTTATTATAGGTCGAGCGATTCAACCAATCCTCGAAAAACCCTGGATGCGCTTTTTAAAATACTAAAGAACGGATGGGCGCAATAGTTCTTTTCAAAATAGGTCCGTTTGATTGAATCGTTCCTTATGAAACGGACCGAATTCATCCGCGGCAGCTCGTATTGGATTCTTCCGATTTTCTTTTTTTACCTTTTGTTGTTCGTGTTTACCGATTCCGAAAACACGGATTTTGCGAACGTCTCCGTAAAACTCAAGGCGGTTCAAACAGCAAAAAACAAACTCCCTTCCCGTTCGTTCGAGGGACGGGACGAGGAGATTTCCCCATTTTGGTTTCAGGATTCCGTCGAATCCGAAATCCTATCCGACGAAATCTTTTTGATCCGATCCGAAACGATAGCGGAATCGAACCGATTCCTACTTCGAGTCGGCTCTATATTCAAACTTTCGCATTTTCTCATCCACCTTCCGCCCCCGATTTCCTAAAATAAATACTCGCAGACTTCCGCTTTTTTGGTAGAATCTGCTTTCTTTCAAAAAGTCATTTCGGAGCCGACCATGTTCGCATCGACCCAACGCGTCGTTTTACGTCGTATTCTTCAGTTTATTATACTATTCTTTTTTTCGTTCGAGATCCTTTCCGAAACGGGGGGAAATTCCGTTGCGTTTTTCGGAGATCCGGTCCCTAAGGAGGAATCGGATTCCCCAAAAAAGATACGAATCAGCCTCAAAAAAGCGGAGGAGACGTTTCTTAGAAACAATCTTTCGCTTCTCGCAAAACGTCTGGAAGTGGAGGCGTCCAAGGCGGAAGTGATCCAAAACCGACTTTGGGACAATCCGGTAATTTCCGTGGATCAAAACGCGTATAACCAAAATACCGGCCGCTATTTGGACACCACGAAAAACGGTCAGACCGCGATTCAAATCGAACAGCTATTCGTTTTAGCCGGGAAACGCGATAAGCGGATCCGGCTCGCTCAATGGAACGTGAACACGGGGGAACAGGATTTTTACGATCTTCTGCGAACCTTGAAATTGGAGTTGCGGATCACGTTCTACAGGCTTTTTTATCTCAAAAAATCCCTGGAATTTTTCGACGAAAACATCCGTTCGTTCAGAAAAACGATCCGCAGCTCGGAAGCGGTGTATAAGAATCGGGACATCCTCCTTTCGGAGGTCCTGCGTCTTAAATCCATCCTATTCCGTCTCGAAACGGATCGTTCCGAAATCGTAAGTAGTATAATAGAAAGGGAGAATATTCTAAAATTGTTATTGAATGAACCGGATTTTTCGGACGCGGTATTCGAGATAGAAACGGAGGGCCCGGAGGATAAACGAAGTCCGATCCTTTCCAAAAGCGGTCAGGAACTTTTTTCGGTCGCGCTCGAAAAAAGACCGGATCTAAAAGCGTTGGAATTCGGAGTCAAGGCGGAACAAACCAATCTCGCCCTGCAAAAATCGCTCGCGATTCCGGACTTGAAGTTGGGCGGAAGTTGGGACCGCGCCGGTAACTACATCAACAACTACTACGGCGTCACCCTTTCCATGGCGATCCCCGCGTTCGACAGAAATCAAGGGAACATACGGGAATCCGAACTCGTCCTCGCCGCGAAGAAGACGAAATACGAGGAGAAACGGATCGCGATCCGGACCGAGGTCCTTTCCGCGGTCGGAAAGGCGAAGGAAAAGGAAAGGCTTCTTTTGGAATATCAGGATTACTTCACGAAGGATTATCAGAACCTCGCCGGGTTGATGGTGGAGAACTATAGAAAAAAATACCTTACGATCCTGGAATTCGCGGATTTTTTCGAGGCCTATAGCGACAGTTTTTTGAAGATGATCCGTCTTCAAACGGATCGGATCGAAAGTCTGGAAGCGGTCAACTACACGTTAGGCGGAACATACATGGAGACGGATCGATGATTCTTAAAAACCTGTTCGAACGTTTAGTCGCGTTTTACCGTAAAAAACCGAGGCTCGTTCTCTTCGGTTCGATTCTCGTCCTCGCTTTTGCGGTCGTATTCCAAAATTGGAATTCTTCCCGAAAGGCGCAGGAGCACTGGAGAATGGAAAAAGCGAGAAGCCCTCGCGTCACCGAAGCGGGGGTTAGAATCGAATTCCCGACGGATCATCCCGGACTTGCGCGTTTGGTCTATCAGAAAATCGGAAAAGGCAACGCCGCGTTTTCGGTCATCGCATCGGCACGGGTCATCGCAAGCATCAACGCTTCCGTAAACTCGGGGGAGAAATTGATCCTTTTCGATTCGGGAGAAACGACCCACCTTTATTCCGAATACAAACGCACACGAGCCGTCGCGTCCAAAGCCTATAAGGACCTTACCCGCGTCAAAGACATGTACGCCAATCAAGCGGCGACGAGAAGGGACGTCACGGAGGCGGAATCCAACTTCGCGGTCGCGAAAGCGGAATCGGGCGAAGCCGAATCCAAACTGAGAACTATCGGGTTTAATCCGAAGGAACTCGACGTCGTTTCCGGTTCTTCGTATTGGATCATCTGCGACGTACCGGAGTCGCAACTCAGCGAAGTGGAGAACGGGGAGGAAGTGAAGATACAATTCTCCTCGTTTCCCGGAAAGGTTTTCATCGGTAAGGCGGAAGCAGTCGGAGAAGTGATCGATCCGGTTCTAAGGGCGGTGAAGGTCCGGGTTACGCTCAGGAATACGAAGGAGAGGATTCTTCCCGGAATGTTCGCGAGAGTGGACTTCGGCGATCCCCGCTCCTCCGTTCTCGCGATCCCTAATCACGCGATCGTCACGGTGGACGAGAAACATTACGTTTTTCTAAAGGAAGACGAAAATTCCTTCCGAAGAACCCAGGTCGTATTGGGTTCTTCCGGAGAGGAAAGGACCATCGTCAAGGAAGGGCTGCGCGAAGGGGACGAGATCGTGGTCGACGGGGTCGTCCTTCTCAAAGGGATCAGTTTCGGGTTTTAGAATATGATCGATCGACTTATAGAATTCTCGCTTAAAAAAAGGATCCCCGCCATCCTTCTAGCGTTATGCGTCTTCGGTATAGGAATCTGGTCTTGGAACAACCTCAAAAAGGAAGCCTATCCGGACGTGGGCGATACTCAGGTCACGGTCGTCGCTTTGTTCCCGGGCAAAGCCGCGCTCGAAGTGGAACGACAGGTGACGCTTCCTCTGGAGAGGGAACTCAACACGGTTCCCTACGTGTTGACGCGCAGATCCAAAACGATCTTCGGCTTGAGCGTTCTACAACTGATCTTCGAAGACGGGATCAGCGACTTTACCGCGAGGCAACTCGTATTGGAGAAGATCAGAGACGCGGATATACCCGAGGAAGCGGACGTCTCCCTCGCCCCTCTCACGGGCCCCGTCGGAGAGATTTTCCGTTATACGATCGAGGCCGGGGAAGAATGGACCGGCATGGATCTGAGAACAATCCAGGATTGGACGGTCATTCCGGCCTTACGTCAAGTGGCCGGAGTCGCGGACGTGATCAACTTCGGAGGTTTGGTCAAACAGTATCACGTCATCACCTCGCCCAATCGGATCTACCGCTACAATCTTTCCCTGCAGGACGTCATAGAGGCCGTGTCTTCGAACAACAGAAACACCGGAGGACATACCCTTACGAGAGGGGATCAGAGTTTCGCCGTACGCGGGTTAGGCGCCATTCAGAACGCGGACGACATCCGTAACACCGTCGTCGCCTCCTCGGGAGGAACTCCGATCTATATCGGCAATCTCGCGTCCGTGGAGGAATATCCGAAACGATCCGACGGAATTTTCAGTTATGCGATCCGGGATCCGGATTCGTCCAAAATCAAACTCAGGGAATCGGGGGTTCAGGGATTGATCGCCATGCGTAGGGGGGAAAATCCTTCCGAAGTCGTCGCCC
>NZ_NPEF01000479.1:880-1293 GCF_002811955.1 Leptospira ellisii | reverse complement strand
CTTTCCTTGGTCAGGGATTGTTTTCCGGAACGCACCCTATCCAAAAGGGTTTCGACGTCGTGCGTGAACGTTTCGCGTCGATTCCGCCAAGATAGACGCATTGATCGCTTTGGTCGGGGAATTGATCACGCAGGAAGCGAATTTAAGCAGAAGTATCATCGACACGGAAAACTCGCATTTGATCGAATCCTCGGAATCCTTGTATCGTCTCGTGAGCGAGATCCGCGAATACGCGCTCAGTCTGCGTATGGTTCCGATCGCGGATCTTTTCGACAAATACAAACGGGTCGTTCGAGACCTTTCCAAGGAATTAAACAAACAAGTAGAGTTGGAAATCTTCGGCGGAGAGACGGAATTGGACCGTTCCGTCGGATTCGGATTCGTAGGAAACCTCGAAGCCCAAATAGGAATGT
>NZ_NPEF01000479.1:0-870 GCF_002811955.1 Leptospira ellisii | reverse complement strand
GAATTGGACCGTTCCGTCATCGAAAAGATCGCGGACCCGATCGTTCACATCTTAAGGAACGCTCTCGATCACGGAATTGAAACCTCGGAAGCAAGGATCCAAAAAGGAAAACCAGCTGCCGGCAAACTTCAAATCTCCGCAAGCCACGGAACCGGAAGTATTTTGATCGAAATCAAGGACGACGGCGGAGGTCTCAACGCGGATAAGATTCGTGCAAAGGCGGTGGAAAAGGGTTTGATCGCGAGGGATCAGATTTTAAGCGAATCGGAAATTTATTCTCTGATCTTTCAACCTGGTTTTTCCACGGCGGAGCAGGTCACAAATCTTTCCGGTAGAGGCGTCGGAATGGACGTGGTTTTGAGAAACATAGAATCTCTTCGAGGCACCGTTCAAATTCAATCCTGGAAGGATCGGGGAAGTTCGTTTTTGATCCGCCTGCCCTTAACCCTCGCGATCATCGACGGCTTTCTTGTGAGGGCGGGCAACTCCTACTTCATCGTTCCTATGCAGCTCGTGAGGGAAACCGTGGAATCCAAAGTGCTTCTGAACGGCGCCGCCTCGGGAACCGTGAATCTACGCGGCGAACTTCTGCCGGTCCTGCATCTATCCTCCCTTCTTTGTCTTGAAAAAAACGAATACGAAAAGGAGAATATAGTGATTCTCGAATACGAAGATAAATCGTTCGGAATCATCGTCAACGAACTGCACGGAGAGGTTCAGTCCGTGATCCGGCCCATGGGTTCGATCTTTAGGAATCTTAAATGTTTCAGCGGAACTTCGATACTGGGAAGCGGCGAAATCGCGTTCATATTGGACGTTCCGGGTTTGTACAATTTCGTGAGGGATAAGGAGACCGGGGAATTATAAACA
>NZ_NPEF01000478.1:391-1304 GCF_002811955.1 Leptospira ellisii | reverse complement strand
GGATATTGTAATTCAAATTATTTTATTGATAATTATTTAAAAGATAAAGCAACAATAATTTCCCTTGGGACATCTATTGCCGGAAATGTCAACGGAACAAACAGTCCCTGCTATTATGAAATCCGAACTAACGTCGCCATTCCTTCGCTTACGGTAACGGCTACTGGAGCGACTAATTTAAGTTTGTCGGTCTTTGCAGAAAAGGATACAAGTTTGGTTGAATATTCGCTTCAAAATGGGAATGCGACAAAAACGTTAAATAATATCCCCGTGTCAGCAAATTCAAGAAGACTGATTAAGGTGGACGGATTAAACGCTGGATCCTGTCCGATCTCGGACCCGACCGGATGTCCATTTACGTTGACTGTAAATTGATGCTTAGGTTTTAAGTGAGATAGCTCCGATCCTTTTGTAAAAATAGTTACTGAGTTTAATTTTGTCCCCATCAATTTAATTCTCTTCTATTTTCTTTAATGGCTATATATAGATTAACAATTGAATGTTCCTTTAGGAGTCGATCCGGCATCCTGTTATGTATAACTCCAATGTCTGATAGAAAAGTAAGAATTAAGGGATGATTTGATTTTCCAATGATAACATGATAAACTGTATAGTAGGGAATTGTTATGTGGTATGGAAGGAGAATTGTATTAAGGTTATGCCTTATTGTAGATATTGGTTTTTTCTTATACCCAGGGATTTTTGCTATAGCGAATATTAATTCCTTTTTATAGAGCGTTATTTTTGATTCTTTCGATTCAATGGTCTTCTCGAAATTCTTTGAATCATTTGGCATACAGAATAGTTTTGGTTTAAATTAAGCTACTTCTTGATTTCGGAGAAATGCCTGTAGCAAGATTCGCGTTTTTAGTCTCGGATAAGATCGAGTTTCTGAAATCACGGGGTCTAAGTC
>NZ_NPEF01000478.1:0-321 GCF_002811955.1 Leptospira ellisii | reverse complement strand
TCCAATGAAAGATGTAAAAGATTTTGATTCGATTTTGTTTGGATTAAGGATTTGACTTCGTTTAAGCGATGGAAATTCAGAAAATCTGCGAATTTCAATTTCAAATAGTTGTTTAAATAATAGGAAGCCTGATGTAAGGAAAGGCCTAAGTAGGATGCAAAATCAACTAACCTTAAATCCTCTTCTTTAAACTGCTTTGAAGATATAAAAAATTCTAATTTTTCTCTTAATAAATCTAAATCGACTCCCACTAATAAATTTTTACCTTTTGTTACCTGCACATGTAAGGGAAATTCACACGCGATAGCGACCGAGGATACA
>NZ_NPEF01000477.1 GCF_002811955.1 Leptospira ellisii | reverse complement strand
TCGCCGCGCAAAATCTGATCCGCGCCTACGATTTGAGCGATTATTTCTTCAGCCGATTCAAGAACAACTGCGAAAAACTCTTTCAGGTTTCCTTGCGGCTCGGATTGACGAATTCCTATCTAGAACGTTCGGCAGGATCCGGAATCCTCCTGCTTCAGGGGGTCCTTCTTTTGGTGGGAACCGCATTCGCATATCATAATGCGTTGAGCATAGGAACTCTGGCGGCGTTCCTTCCGCCCTTTCTGAATCTGAGTTATTCGCTCCTGTATCTTTCGCAGTATCTGCCCACTTTGAATCACGCGAGCGGTTCAGCAAAACGTATATTAGAATTATTGCGAGCACCGGTGTTCGAATCCGGTCCGGAGGAGAATTCGATTTCGGAACTCAAAGAGGCCGTCCATTTCGAAAACGTCCACTTCCGATACAAAGGAAGATCCAAAAATCTAAGCGACATCACGCTTACGATTCCTAAAGGAAGTTATACGGCGATCGTGGGAGCATCCGGCGTCGGCAAAAGCACCTTTATCAAACTTCTCCTCGGAATGGTTCAGCCGAACGAAGGAAGGATCCTTTTCGACGGAACGGACGTTGATTCCCTTTCGAGAAGTTCGGTGCGTTCCCTGGTCGGCGTCGTGTTTCAGGAAACCTTTCTGTTTAATACGACCATATTCGAAAACATACGAATCGGAAAACCGAGCGCGACCTTGGAGGAAGTGATCGAAGCCGCCAAACGGGCCGAAATTCACGAGATGATTTTGTCCTTACCGATGGGTTACGAAACGAACGCCGGCGACCGAGGAACGAAACTCTCCGGCGGTGAAAGACAAAGGATCGCCATCGCCAGGGCCTTTTTACGCAATCCGCAAATCCTGCTTTTGGACGAAGCCACTTCCTCCTTGGATCCCGTGACCGAAGCGAGGATCATGAAAACCCTTTCCCTGTTGCGCGAAGGAAGGACCGTAATATCAGTAACGCACAGGCTTTCGACGATTCGGGAAGCGGATCAGGTTTTCCAGATGAAAAACGGCAAACTCGAACGATTTTCCGTTCCGGAACCTGAACAACAGGCGATGGTTCTTTGACGGTAAGAAACCGTTTCTTACTTGCAATTTATTGATCCGGCGAATTCCATTCATCCAAATGCTGCTCGTACCCACTTATATTTCCGATTCTCCGATCGGCGGTTTCGGCGTTTTCGCCGGAAGAGATATCCGTAAGGGAGAATTGATTTGGAAATATCATCCTAAAACGGTTTGGGTCATCACGGACGAGGAGATGAACTCGCTTCCCCAAGGACTTCGGGAAATGTTCCGAACCTATTCGT
>NZ_NPEF01000476.1 GCF_002811955.1 Leptospira ellisii | reverse complement strand
AATTAGAATAATTTGCTCTAATTAAATATTCCGTTTTAGAACTCCCTTGTTCGAAGTCGAAGATTTCTGTCGACTGAGAAGAAAGAAGTTCAATTAGTATTTTTTCAGATATCGGCGCTAAACCAGTCAGACATGTAGCTAAAAAACCTTCAAGGAAAGAGAAAAGCATTTCAACTATTATTATATTTTCCGCAGTAGAAGAAAAACAAATGTGAATTTGACATCCAAGAATCGTCGTTGATAAATTTTGTTTTACACTATCTACCAAATCTGTTTCATATAAAATTTGATTTTTAAACGGTTGATTGGCTATTTTATCGAAAAATTGATCTAAACTTTTATCTTCTAAAAAGTGTTCACTTTCATTTTCCTCTTTCAAAAGCTCATCATAGCCAAACAGATATAGTAAAGCCTTACGCGAATAATATAAGTCTAGTTCCCCTAATATAACCGGCAGTTTTGTTTGCGTATTGATCTTATCAAATTCCGAATTCAGTAATCTATTACTAAGACAACCATCGAGTAACCAGAGGGGCTCGATTTCATCTAACTCTTCTAAGCTCACTTGGCGATAAAGAATAGAGAAAAGCTCGTACCAACTCAATAAAGTAGGTATTCGACCAATAAATAGTTCATTACCCAATAGTTGCTCTAATGCATAAACAGCTCTCGAAGTAGGCTTCCCCGATTGAAACCAAGGCTTTAATGCTATATATATTGAAGCAACGAGATTAGTATTCGCGGCCCAACAAAGCCCCAATTCTGTGTAACAAGTGGCCATCCCAACTAATGCGAAATACATTCCAGTTTGAGTCTCTTCTTTTGAAAGTTTCATTACAGCTTTTCCAAAATAAACAATCCCTCCGCTATAATGACCGGAATCCAATTTTTGAATCGCTCTTTGTATGAATGTTTCGCCAGCAGCTCTTTCTGAACTTCTCTTTTCACTGGCTTCAGCTAATTTATCAATTAAGTTATCAAATTCAAGAATATCTAGGATATTTCCAAACTCGCTAATAACAGCTTTTACAGTTTGAAATGGGTAATCTAGAAAATGAGAAGATTTTTCGATAACGTATGTTAGTTCTTTAATGTAGATCTTCACTAATTCAATGTTATAACCATTTATGAGAGCTTCGAAGATAAGTATAAAAATTTTATACGTCTTTGCAATTAAAGAAGACGTTTGCATCTCTTTTAAAGTTTCGATTGAATCAAGTATCAATAATAAATTGTCTTTTTCGTCTTTTAATTGAATTCCAAAATCAGATAAACTATTGGAATCTGAAATTCCTCTTATGATATTGAATAGATTATAATATAGCCCGATACC
>NZ_NPEF01000475.1 GCF_002811955.1 Leptospira ellisii | reverse complement strand
TTCGAATTGAAAGATCGCGTTGAGTTTGTCCGAAAACGCGGTCACACCTTCGGCTTCATCCTCATCGTGTTCGTGGTCGTGGTCATGCTCCTCATCGTCCTCTTCCAAATCGTCGACTCCGTTTTGCGATAGAAGAGCCCGGATCGTTTCGATGGATTCTCCGATGATCGGCTTTCCGAAAAGACGAACGGATGGATCGGAGGTCGTGATGGAATAGAGTTTTTTTTCTTCTTCGTGATCGAACTCGTATTCGCTCTCACGGTCGAAGTATTCGTATCCTGTGGAAAGGGAGCCTTCGTAATCGTAGTCGTAAACTTCGTCGGGTTCTCCCAATTTCGCGGTTACGTCCTCCATGGACATTCCGAAGTAAAGACCGTCCAAACCTTTTCCGATTTCGATTTCCATTGCTTCTCCTTTGGATCCGTTGTCGTCGTCGATTTCCGCATCCGATCAATTCACAAACTCTTGCGGTTCGTTCGTCTTGACAACCTCTTAAAACCGATTTTTAATCCGAACCGATCGGAGAAGTCCGCTTCGGATGCGCCTCCCGAGTGGATGAGAGTTTCGAAGTTAAGATGTGGGAACTCTCACGTTTTTCAACGGCGCCCATTTCTGAAATCCGGCCGAATGTAGGAACTCTAACACGTTTCCTCACGGAAGAAACCGCCAAATGCGGGAACTCCGCGCCAGAGATCGGAGCGACGCGGAACGCGGTCCCGATCGTATTTTTCTAGGACGAAGTTCCGACCGAACGGGGTCGATTCGACCCAAACGACGGAAGCTACGAGCGGACCGGAGCGAACGCGAAGTCGCGAAAGAGCTCGATCCTGCGTGAAATCACGAAAAAGGTCGGAACTACACGTTCATTACGCATCATTTCGGTGAAAATTCAGCTTACCGGAACATCCGATTGTGGGAACTCCCGCACGCAGGAGGCGCCCGATGTTTTGCCTCGCGAAAAAACGTTACGTCGTCGTCAATAGCTCAAATATTGACCGGCGCCGATCGCCAACAGATTCCCCGGAACAAGCAGAAACCATCCAAGGGCTACCATAAAAAAACAAACGAAGACGACCGCGATCACCCCGAAGCTCTTCGGCGCGGAATGATTCCGGGAGATTTCGCCTTCGTCGCTGCTCATAAAAGTCGCGATTCCGATTCTTAGATAATAATAAAGCGCTAATGCGGAATTGGTCACGCCTCCGATGAGGAGAATCCGATTCATCAGAGTTTCCGACTCGGCGAGTTTTTGAAAGAGGAACAACTTCGCCCAAAATCCTCCGAAAGGGGGCACCCCTGCCAAGGACATAAAGAAGATATTGATCGCGATCGCCGTCAGCGGCTTTACGCCGGA
>NZ_NPEF01000474.1 GCF_002811955.1 Leptospira ellisii | reverse complement strand
AACTTCGTGACTCGGAGGCTTTCGATCGAGGCGACGAAATCGGAAGGGATATTCATGTTATAGACGAAACTCGTTTTCAGCAAAGGGGAATATTCGCGGATAAAATCGCGAACGAATTCAGCTTCCCTAATATACTCGTATTCGCGATCGGTATTGCCCGAACTCACCGCGAGGGAAAGCCTATCGTGAATGGCGCCGTGTCTCGCAGCACCAACGGTTCCCGAATAATGAACGTCGTGCCCCATGTTCACGCCGCGGTTGATTCCCGAAAGCACCAGATCGATTTTCGGAAAGATATCGCCGTGTAGGCCGATGTTCACGCAATCTGCCGGATATCCGTCGACAATGTAATGGTTGTCGTTGATCCTTTCGACGCGCATAGAATCGTAGATGGATAACGCCATCGAAGTAGCCGAACGTTCCCGCAACGGGGCGATCAAAAAAGTGTTATGATCCTTTTGAAGGATCTTTTCCAAAGCTCTAATTCCCGACGAGGCGATGCCGTCGTCGTTCGTAATCAATATATTCATAAAATGAGATGTAGAATGGAACCGGACAAATACAGATAAAAAACGAACGGAAAAACTCCCGTAATGGCGATCGAAGTCAGGGAAAAACGGATCGCGTCCGAGGTTTTCAGATCGTAAACGAACTGAATCCCCTTGGAAACGATCATCGTATAATAGCCGATCAAAAATACGAGAATCAGAGAATAGCCGATTCCCCCCGTTAAACCCGTTTCACGTAATAGGATCGACAAAGGGCAAAAAAAGACGAAGATCGCGGTTCCGAAACGGCATAGATTAAACGTATAATTCACGTTAGCCGTTCTTTGTTTTTTCTGTGCGTGAAAATCGATCACCGACCCGAGGATCATGGGAAGAATCGAAATCAACGATAGATTCGCGGCGAACGCGACCAAAATCAAAGTGATCGAGCCGCTCGTATAAGGAGGCGAAAGGTAAGTCGCTCCGACGGAAACGCTCAACGCGCTCGGAATCATAACGAACCAGGAGAAACGATTCGTACTTTTTTCGGAAAGATTGGCGAGCGCGGATTCCAAACGGATCGGCTCGTACAACACCGCTTCCAAAAGTTCGAGAATGGAATTGAATAGATCTTTCAAAAACTTTTACCTTAGAGCGTGCGGAAGAATCACGAGCACGGGAGAATTTCTGAATTCCTTAAAGAAAATCCTTTCGTTCGAAAAGGAGTCCAACTTCGCACCCAACATCATAAACAACCGGTCGAAAGGGGATTCTTCCTCTTCATAAAGGGGAATCTCTCCGTCGTATTGACAAAGTCTTGATAATTCCTCGAGAGCCTCCTGTCTTCCTCCGATCTCGTCCACGAGTTTATTGCGAAACGCGT
>NZ_NPEF01000473.1 GCF_002811955.1 Leptospira ellisii | reverse complement strand
CGCGCCCCACACAAAACCGATTGCGGAACTCGGAGCTTCCACGGAACAGGTTTGGTTCAAACCGGGTCGACTCGGTTGTTGAGGGATGCTAATATTATAACTTCCTCCGTCGGCGACGAGAATCGTAAACGTATCCACCACCGCGGGAACCGGAGCCGGCGGAACCCAAGTCGGCTTGGAAACGAGTCGATCTTCTCCGTTGTTTCGAACCACGAGCCCGTCTCCCGTCAGCTCCTTAACGTTAACCGAAACTGCATAACTGATTCTGGAACAGACGATGTTAACGGTAACGTCGGATCCGGAAATCAGACCGCTGTTGGAACCGCTCGGAGAACAAATCTGCGAAGGAGGTCCGCCGAGCGGAACATCCACGGTAACGTCGTAATTTCCGCCGTTCGCAACCGGAACGGAGAAGGTATGGGAGCAGGACGGAGTCGCACAAGAGTTGATCGTAATTGGATTTGTGCCGTTATTCTTAACGACGAGACCGACTCCGCCTCCGAACAAACCGTTCACTTGAATCTTAACGAAATAAGAAAGTGAGGAACAAACGATGAGAACAGAATCGATGTCGAAAGCGGCGATAAGCCCCGTGGCATTTCTGACGGAACAGACTTGGGATATCGGATTCGATGTCACCGTAACCGTATAACGAGAATTTTGCGGAAGGGAATTTAAAAAGCGAAAATCTCCGTTAGACGATACCGGCAGGGTTTCGAAGTCCGCATTTTCCGAATTTTCGATCTTCAATACCAAACCGGGCCCGCCCAATCCTACGACTTGACCGGATACGAAATGAGGACCGAAAGAGGGGCTTTGATCAAAAAGGGAACCGATAAAACCGAAAAGCGGATTCGCCGATCGATTTCCCAAACAACCCGTAGAAACACAGATCAAGACGGGGATAAGAATGAAAATCCCGCGCCCAAAGGAGGTTAAATCTTTTCCGACTCTATGATCCATCCTATAACTCCCGCGACAAAACCACTTCGCTTAACAAAAGCGCGACTTCAGTGCCGCATCCGATTCGCGTTCAACAAATGGAAAGAATGGAAGTGTCGAAGGAGAATATATGAATAAAGAAGGGAAAAATCCTACAGGATGATAATCCTGGATTCTTTTTTTTGGAAAAATGAAAAGGTGAAAATCCGATTTCGAAAGGACGTTTCCAAAACTGGGTTTTAGAAATTCGCAAAGGAAACGTTTCATTGAAAATTAAAACGGAAGCTCTAAGGTCTCTTAATGGCCAAAGGAGGAATTTCGAACCGAATTTTCTCCGATCGGTTTCCTTAAAAATTCTACAATTCGGAGTAATTTTTATAAAAAGAGTTTGACCGGATGGGTGACGTAATTAATTTGGATGTTGCGCCGCGGATG
>NZ_NPEF01000472.1 GCF_002811955.1 Leptospira ellisii | reverse complement strand
AAGCCAATCCCCGTGTTCCAGATCCAGATCCTTAACGGTGCGGTCCCTCGCCTCCAAAAAAAGATTTCCGACGATACTCAGGATCATCTCGTCCAACAATTTGAAGGCGTTGATCTCCTCGCTTTCCACCGCGAAAACGCCCAGCAGTTTTTCCTTGACGAGCAGAGGAATGGCGATCTGACTTTTGGCCTCTTTTAGTCCAGGAAGTTCGATCTGTTTTTCCTCCATCCCCATGGACTGACCGACCTGTCCCGCATAACGCATCTGTGTCGAAATTCCCACCATACGCATGATCTTTTTGCGCTTGGCTACGACTCCGATCACGCCTTTGCCGTATTCCACCTTGGCGCCGATTCCTCCCTGTTCGTATCCGCGGCTGGCGACCACTCGGAGAATCTCCGATTCCTCCTCCGCCAACAATATCATCGCGTGTTTAAAACCGAAAACCTCGTCCATCACCTTCATGATCCGGTCGAAAATCAGGTCCAGATCGAGCGTGTTGAGGATTTCCGCGGAAATCGATTGGATGATCTCCACTTCCCGCGTTTTTCGGTGCAGTTTTTGATTCAATTCTTCGATTCCTTTTTGGTTTTCGACGAATTGTTTTTTGAAGTCTTCGATTTCCCGGTCGTTGGACACGATTACTGCTCCTTGGCTTCGGTCAATTTCCGCACGGAGCGGATCTCAAAGATATCGGCGGCTTTGAGTTTGAATACGTCGCTCATTCCTGACATCGAAGCGATCGCTTCCAATTGCATTTCCATCGCTTCGAAAAGTTCCCCTTCGGTTTCCGTTCTTTGATAATAGATTTCTAATATCCAAGGTTCCAGATTTTCGGGATTCAAAACCTGCAAAAGGGCATTCGGATTTTCCACGGAGTTTTTATGGGTTTTACCGAAGAATTGATTGGAGATGGCCACATGCGTGGAATCCACTTCGTATACTTGGCTGACGACGGTCGCGTTCGGAACTCCGCCTCGGGAGCAGGTAACCATAATGCTCGGAACGATTCCTTGGAGACAGGGTTGTAGCGCTTCGGTGATCATCTAATTTTATCCCCCGCTTTGGCTCCCGGAGATTGCTCGTAAAGTTCGGATAGTTCGAAGGTGACGGCGACGGCCGGGCGTAAAATATATCGATTCCATCCTTCTCCGGCTTTCGGGCCGAAGAATAAGGCGCTGTTTTCGCTTCCCGCTTGGCGGACGGCAAGCATCAATTCATAATCGGAATCGTCGCATTCTCGGATATCGGTGACTTTCCCCTTGTACTGTCTCGTCTGAAAGGAGGACATGTGCGCCACCGTCGCCGCTATGTTTTGATTGTCCTCTAAGTCCTTTAAACCTTGGGAGAACGCCGCTCTCGGAATCAAACGGAAGGATTGATG
>NZ_NPEF01000471.1 GCF_002811955.1 Leptospira ellisii | reverse complement strand
CCACCCGGATATCCGCCGTGCCACGGTGATCTACTTTTGTTTTTGTATCGGAATCAGCATTTTGTCCTCTTTGGTTCCCGACGGCGCTTCTCCCTTCGGCGAGGAAAACCGGATTTTGATGTATTCCCGGCTTTCGGTGGCCGTTTTATCCTCGTTCTTTATCTTTCTTTTAACGCAGTGGAACCACTTCTATCGGAGACACATCGAGGAGTTCAGCATTTTTTCCTCGGGGACGATCGTATTTTCGATCCTTCCGTTCGTGTTTTTGGATTCCGGAAGAATGGAACTCTACTTTCATTTTTTCACCGCCTTGGTCGTCAGCGGAAACATACTTCTTTGGTTCACCGGAACCACGGTGATCTTTTTCAATTCCCTCTTTTACTTTTCCCTGGTTTTATTCACCACCATCACGGGACACGCCAAACTTCTGCAACACGACTTCGCCACGGTCCTCATCTATCTGACCACGGGGATCTGCGGGAATCTGCTCATCAATTTCTGGAGGGTGATGGATCATCGCGCCAAAAAGAAACTGCAACGCGCCGTCCACAAACTCCGGGACAAAAACATACAGATCGAAAAGATTTCCAAGGTGGACGAGCTGACGAGATTGTACAACCGGAGATATCTCATCGAACAATTCGAACTTTTTTTAAAACGAGCGCAGAGATACAGATTCTCTTTGGCGATGATCATCCTCGACATGGATTATCTCAAGGAGATCAACGATTCCTTCGGACATTTGGCGGGGGATCAGGCTCTTCGGATGATTTCGGATATTATGAAACGAAGGGTAAGGGCGACGGACGTTTGTTCCCGGATCGGAGGGGACGAATTCTGCATCCTTTTGGACGCGATCAAAAAAGAGGATCTGGCCCAACTCTGCGAAAAACTCAGACTGGAAGTCGGAGAACGGGAGCTTTCCTACAAAACGAAAACGGGGGCTTCGGTCCAGATCACCGTTTCCATCGGCGCCTGCATTTTCGGTCCCGAAGAGGAGTTCAGCTTTGACGACATCTATCACTCCATAGATTCCGCCCTATACGAATCCAAAAAACAAGGTAGAAACCGGGTCTCCTTTATAGAACCGGTCCGTTATTTTCCGAAAGAACGTTGATCCTATTTTTTGGGAACGGGAAGTTCGTAGTGATACGTGATTTCGCAATATACGCCGTTGTCCAGATATTTGGTTCCTTTCGCTTCCAGAAAGAATTGTCTGTTTTTCTGTTCCGGTTCCAATTCCTCCAGCTTTCTCGCCGCTAAGGTTTTTGCCGCGGTGCAGGACGTATTCTGCATTTTGAAGGTGTCGTTTTCCTCGATGGAAACGGACGAAGCCTGAGCGATGGCGACTAACTTGTATTTGTGCGGGCCCAGGGTTTCCACGGTCACTC
>NZ_NPEF01000470.1 GCF_002811955.1 Leptospira ellisii | reverse complement strand
AGGCCATGATCGTATAACTCGGATCTACGGAGACCGCTGTGGGAAAAACGCTCGAATCGGAGACGTATAGGTTTTTGATTCCGTGTACTCTGTGTTTCCAATCCACGACGCTGCGGGAAGGATCCTGTCCCATTCTGCAACCGCCCGCGGGATGCGGAGCGGCCATCATCATGGAAGCCGGCGAGAGTTCCAAGGAATCCACCTTATCGATCTCCTTTTCGGAATCGATCCTGGTTTTTTTCAAATCGGGAAGAAGCACCCATTCGGCGCCCGCCTTAAAGTTAAGTTGAACCTGCTTTCGGATACAATCCCGAAGTACCGCCTTCGTCACCTTACCGAAGTTATACGTTACGGTCCTTTTTCCGGAGGAATTGACGGCGATGTTTCCGAGCTCCGACGGCACGTCGTCGATCCAACCGATCGTTCCTCCGAAGTGGGGAAGACGTTTCATCATTTCCCTATGTTCGGTTCCGAATCCGGGAATCAGAGCCGCTAAACTTCCCGGTTGAAGCTGATTGGCCATGATCAAAAAACCGCCTTCGACGTAACGTCCCTCCTGAAAACGCGCCAATCGGAATTCTTCCACGCCGAATGCGGAAGGGATGTTTCTCCATTGTATGATCGGTTCTTCGTAGAACGCATGAACGAAAGGCGAAGGATTGATCGCAAGAAATTCACCCAAGGCCGGAAGTTTTTTCTTGAGGCCGTTTCTGAGTAGGAACGTGGAACTTCCGAATCCTCCGGCCGCGATCGCGAAAACCGGAGCTTCGAATCTTAAAACGATTTCGGATTCCTTTCCGGAAGGACGATCGATCATCACCGCCTCCAAAAATTCCACCGAGTCCCCTTTCATGGAGAGTTTGACCGCTTTACAATCCGCGTAGATATCGGCGCCGAAAGCCATCGCCCTCGGGAGATGGGTGACGAGCTGACTTTGTTTCGCTCCGAACATACAACCCTGCATGCAGTGCCCGGACTTCTGACAGTTTTTTCTCGCTTGAGGGACGGGATTTCCCTCCCATCCGAGGGACTCGGTCGCCTTTCGTACGAGATGATTCATCTTATTATGATATTCTTCTTTAGCTGGATGAACGTTTAGCGTTTCGTCCAACTCCTTCCAATACGGTTCGAGATCCTCCGGGCCGTGTCCGTGAACTCCGTACTCCTCCTTCCACAACTCGAGACGATCGTTCGGAGTGCGATAACTGTCGGCCCAGTAATGAACGGATGCGCCTCCTACGTTTTTACCGTACACTAAGTTGATCGTTCCGCTTCCGTCAGTGGTCATGTTCCTTTCCGCGGAAACCTTGCCGGCCATATTCAACTCCCTATTGTCGAAGGTGCCGGTATGATAGTAGCCGCCCTCTTCGATGAGGACCACTTTCTTTCCGTTTTTGGA
>NZ_NPEF01000047.1:8474-21540 GCF_002811955.1 Leptospira ellisii | reverse complement strand
TTCGAGAACTACACGTTCAAAGAAAAAGGTCCCGGAAAAACGGAATTGATCGTCGAAATGCAAATCGCGGAAGAATACAAAGAAATGTTCGAGGATATGTGGCCGAAGGCGCTAAAGGTTCTGAAAGATTTGTGCGAAGCCAGATAGCCGATCGATTTTTCCGTCTTTAAAGCGAAAATTTAAAAGGAACGGATCAACGAAAGTTTGCTTTAACAGCAAAAAGCAAACTTTCATACCGGTATGCGGAAAATCAGGAAGAAATACTTATCGTAAGACGTCGTTTAATAATTTGCCGAGCATTTGATCTTGGGTCTGAACCGTCTTTTGATTGGCCTCGTAGGAACGGTTTACCTCGATCATCTCCACCATTTCGGTGACGACGCTCACGTTAGACGCTTCGAGATAACCCTGTAAAATGGAGGGTTCGTCCTTGAGATCAAAAGGAACCGGTTCGCCGGATTCGGGAGTGTCCGTATAAAACGAATCCCCTTCCTTATCGAGATGACGCGGATTTTCGACGGTGCGGATTTTGATTCTATCCAATAGAACCGGGGTTTCGAAACGATTTTTATCGATGGAAGTTCCGTTCACCGGATCGTTGCCGATCTCTCCGTTGATCCAAACCTCTCCGTTTTCTTTGATCAAAAAATTGCCGCGTGCGACCCGGATCGGACCGTTCTCCCCCATCAAAGGAAATCCCTGCGGGGTAACAAGATAGCCGTTCGTATCCATCACGAACGCTCCGCTTCTCGAAAGCCGCTCACCTCGATTGGTCATGACGCTGAAAAAAGCGGGATGTTCGTTTCCCGGTTTATCCTGCAACATCAGGTCGAAAGGATTCTCCGTTTTTTTAACGGCTCCCTGTTCGAAGCGGGTATAGACTTCGTTCACTTCTCCGCCTAATCCGAGTTTGCCGACTACGGGAGCCGTGTCGAAGGAACCCATGGGCACCTTACCGACTCCGTCTTCGTCAAAACGGTGCAGCAGCAGTTCGGGGAATGTCTTAAAGACGGTGGTGTCTCTTTTAAAAGCGGTCTTATCGACGTTGGCGAGATTGTTCGAAATGACGTCCATCCTCGTCTGCTGAATGATCATCCCGTTCGCGCCCGTATACATTCCTCTCAACATCTTATATTCCCCCGATTTCTATCTTTAGGATCGGAGATTTTCGAAAATCCCCTTACCTTTTTGAGGACATAAATCTAGTTTTTTCCCTTCCAAATCCAGCGCAACGGACCCGATCCGTACCGCCCCAGACGGTCGCCCGCATTGGTCAACTTGCACTTCGCCAAGGAAAGACATCCGCATCCGATACAAACCGATAACCCGCTTTTTAAAAGTTCCAGCTCCCGTATCCGATCCTCTATCCGGGAAGTCCAGGTTCTCGACAACTTCGACCAATCCTGTCCCGTCGGAGTGTAGTCTTCCGGAAGTTTTGAGACCTCGTTTCCGATCTCCTCCAAAGAAAGCCCCACCTTCTGCGCGAACACGATGAACGCGATTCTTCTTAAAACGTGTCTGGGATATTGCCTATGCCCCGAAGCGGATCTCTGAGATACGATCAATCCCCTTTCCTCGTAAAAACGCAGCGCGGAAGAAGCGACCCCGCTCCGTTTCGCGACTTGACTGATGCTCAACAATTCTTCTTTATCCATTCCAGTTCCCCTTTTTTCGAATCCTCGTCCGGATCCGCCCTACCTCGAGACGGCCCTACTCGTTTCGGATCGTTTTTTATTTCGCGGAATCCTTATCTTAAAGTTAAATTTAGCTTAAAGAAGTAGAATTCCTTCCGGTCTTAAAAATAAAAACCCTCCATAAGCGGAACTTTTTTCGAAAAATCGTAAAAATTTTCTCGGAGAACCTTTACTTAAAGTGCACTTTAACTTGTAGAATTTTAAACAAGCCGATCGATCGGCGCGGATATTCCATGACTTCGAAAATCGAATCGAACATACTTCGGACTCCGACCTTCCCTTTGCGGAAACCGGAAAGAAAAGGGCGATTTTTCACGGAGACCGCCCTTTCTCATATTCGACGCTCCGAAAGAATACGAAGACCGAAAACGTTCCAAACGAATCCTACGAGCGGCTCCTTTTTAAGAAATCTCCCCGTCTTTTGGAAGGGATATAGGATCGAAGACGTAGGCGATCGTTTCCTTTCCGGAAAAATGATTGCTGGAATCCCCAGGCCGCGCGTTCCTAATCCCATGATCGTCTAATGAATCGCCGCCCCTTTTTTATCCCGATTTTTCAAGGAAACATTATGAAATCCTCATTTACTAAATATCAAATATTCGTGATCGCCTTACTGGCGTTCGTTCAATTTACGGTCGTTCTGGACTTTATGATCCTTTCCCCTCTCGGGGTTCAGGTGATGGAAAACCTGAAGATTTCCACGGATCAATTCGGCTTGGTCGTTTCCGCATACGCGTTCAGCGCCGGAATCGCGGGAATTCTTTCCGCCGGTTTCGCCGATAAGTTCGACCGCAAGAAATTCCTTTTATTTTTCTACGCGGGGTTCGTACTCGGAACGGCGTTATGCGGCATGGCAACCTCCTACGATTTCCTTCTTTTCGCGAGAATCGTAACCGGACTTTTCGGAGGTGTGATCGCGTCGGTGAGTTTCGCGATCATAGCGGATCTTTTTCCGCTCGAAACCAGAGGCAGGGTGATGGGTTTCGTCATGACAGCCTTCGCCGCAAGTCAGGTCTTCGGTCTTCCGTTGGGAGTATTCATCTCCAATCACTGGGGTTGGCAATCCACGTTTTGGCTGATTACTTTCGTAAGCGGCGCGGTGGGAATTCTCATCCTTGCCTCCCTACGTCCGATCGACGCACACCTTAAGATTAAGAACCAAAGGAACGCGCTTCTACATCTTTTACAGACCGCGGGAAAAAGGAGTTATTTTCCCGGTTTTATCGCGACCATGTTTTTGGCCACGGGAGGATTTATGCTGATGCCTTTCGGAAGCGCATTCACCGTGCACAATCTTAAGATCCCCATAGGCAACCTTCCTTTGATCTACATGATCACCGGAATCGTCAGCATAGGAGCCGGTCCCCTTTTGGGACGCGCCGCGGATTCTTTCGGTAAATACGTCGTTTTCGCGGGAGCTTCGATCGCGGCCGTCGCGATCATTCTTCTTTATACGAGAATGGGCACCACTCCCCTTTGGCTCGTAGTGCTGATCAATTCGTCTCTTTTTATACCGATCACGGGACGGGTTATTTCGGCTAACGCGTTGACCTCCGCGGTCCCCGACATTCCGGATCGGGGTGCGTATATGGCCATCAGCTCCTCGCTGCAACAACTCTCCGGGGGAATCGCCGCGTATTCCGCGGGCTGGATCGTGGTTCAAACTCCGAGCGGTTATCTGAAGGGATACGATACGCTGGGATACGTGGTCGCGACTTCGATTTTAGCGACGGTTTTTCTGATGTATCGCGTGGATCGGCTCGTGTTTTCCAAATCACAGCCCCATTCACCGAAAAAGGAGGCCCGACCTCTTGAATCGGAAGTTTCTTTAGAAAGTTAGAATATTCTATAAAACGAATATATTCGTCTTATGCGGGCGCGTTTGCATTTCCCCGTCCGAAGCCTTAAAATCGGACGGGAACTTCCCCGTTCGGTTTTCCTCGATTCTCGATCGATTTTCGATCTTTATCGCGTCCGTATAGGAAATCGAAGCCTTTTTAAAGCGACAAGAAACCGATCTTACCTAACGGAAAGCGCGTTTCCCGGGCGGGAATTGTTCTTGATTTATAAGATCCGCTTTCTTATTTCATACCAGGGATAGGAATTCTTTCGAAAATAAGAACCCGTTTTCGTCCTTTAATGTATGATTCCAATCCGTTTCGAAACGTCCTTTTTTACCCGCAAAATCCGTAAAAAATCCCCATTCTACGTTCTTATCGTTTCGATCCTTCTGTTTTGTGTCGTCGGTTGTGTAAAACCCATCTACAACGCGGAAATCCCTTTTTCCAAGGCTTGGTGGGAATTAAAACTTCTCTCTTGTACGTTCACCGGCACGTGTATCGACACTTCCTCTCCGTCCGTTGCCCCAATCAATCTCGTCGCGCTCCGCACTTCCATCTTAGAATCCGGTTTTATCGTGGGAACCGCGGCGGACGACGATTCTCTTGCCCAAGTGGAAATCAGCTTGGATTCGGGTCCGTTCACACCCGCATTCGGTCTGACGCAATGGCGTTTTCCGATTCCTCTCTCTTGGAGAGAAGGCAGCCTTCATACTGTACAAATACGAGCCTTGGACTTCGGGGGAAACTCTTCTCCGATCCTCAGTTTCTCCGTACGGAAAGGGAACAACAAGGACGTTAACGGAGACGGATTCCCGGACGCGGCCGTACTCGCTACGCTTTTCGGCATCAATATAAGCGGAAACGTTTATCTCTATTACGGTTTAAGCAGAAATTCGACCAATCCGGCGATCGCCTCCGACGCGAACCTAACGCTCACCGGCGCCGCCAATTCTTCGTTCGGATACGCGCTTCGTTTGGCGGACGTAAACGGAGACGGATTTGCGGATCTGATAGCGGGCGCCTCTCTGGAATACGGAGGCGGTAGCGGAAATCTTTACGTCTTTTACAGTCGGGGACAAAACGGAATCGCAGGAACCAGTTATCTCGACGCGGATCTCGTATTAAACGCGGGAGCGAACACCCTTTTAGGATACGGGGTGGCCGTAGGAGACGTGAACGGGGACGGAATTATGGACATCGCAGGTGTGGGATATACCGGAACCGGAACCGCCCGTATTTATCACGGTTCTACAACGGGTGTTTCTACGACCCCAAACGCGAGTATCAACGGCCCGGGTAGTAATTTCGGTGCCGCGGTAGAACTCGGGGATTTTAACGGAGACGGCTTCGCCGATCTTGTGGTGAACGATAATATTTTCGGCGGAAACGCCGGTCGAGTTTGGATCTTTCAAAGTACGGGACCCGCCGGAATTACGGCAACCAGCGTGGCGGGCGCGTCGATGACCCTAACCGGAGCCGGAGGAGGAAACCAGTTCGGAATTTCCCTGGGAACGGGAGATATCAACCGGGACGGATTTGTCGATTTGATCGTAGGAGCCCCTGGGCTCGGAGCCGCATATATCTTTTTCGGAAGCGCCGCCGGTTTGAGCGGAGTGCTTTCTACGGACGCGGATCAAACGTTACCCGGAAGCGCGAGTTTCGGCGGTTCGATGGCTTTGGGGGATATGAACGGAGACGGATTTTTGGACCTCGCCGTACAGTGCGCCACGTTTGCGGGCAACCAAGGACGATTGGAACTTTATCCCTATTCCGGAGGAACGATTTCCGCGACCGCTTCCAACATAATTCTCGGAGAAGCCGGCGGCGACGTTTTCGGAATTCCTACATTTTCCGATTTTAACGGGGACGGATTCGCCGATCTGATGACGGGAGCCTCCGGACACAACACTGGGGACGGAAGAATCTATTTTTTTCGAAGTCCCGGCGTTACGGGAATCATAACCCCCGCGGCGGCCGGAGCCGACTTTTTCGTGGACGGAACGGCGAATACCGAGTTCGGAGCCAATTTCAACCGTTAAACGAAATCGTTTTTTGCAACCTGCGGACCGATCCGGTCTCCAAATAACCGTATGCAACCACAAACAACTTCGGAAAAAAGAAACGACATTCCCCGCAAATACAGGGCTCCCGACGCGGAACCGGGAGTTCATCCGGGAAGTTCCTACAAAGTCAGAAAGCTGCTCCGCTGGTTCGGCGGAATCTACGGAAGTCTCCGTTATAAAACGAAGGTTCACGGTCTGGAAAACGTCCCTAAGCAAGGAACCGTACTCGTTCTGGTAAAACACCAAAGAAACGACGATATCCCCGTGGGACTGGCAAAGGCTCTGTATAAGGTGCGCTGGGATATCTGGGCGATCATGAAGGATTCCATGGCCTCCCCGCTATTTTTCGATTTTTTTCTGAAGTGCGGCGGAATTCCGCTCAACCGAAACGAACCGCGCAAAAGCAAACGGGATCTTTTATTCGCAAAAAAGACATTATACAACGGTAATATGCTCGTGATCTTTCCGGAACAGACGACGGTTCCGTACAAGATGGGCAAAGGAAGACCGGGAGCATTTCGTTTTATCGTAGGCAAACCGGAAACCCCGCTTCCGATCCTTTGTCTCGGATTGGATTACAGACCGAGCGGCTTTTTACGGAGAACCTCCCTCACGATCCGGATCGGAGAACTGAAACATCTACACCCGGACGCGGATCCGGAGGAATTTTTACACGAGAGGATGCACGAGATCGCATCGTTGACGAATATGAAATACCCGTTCCAGTTTAAAAAATCGGACAAGGAATTTACCGAAGAATCGAATTCCGCCGAAGCAACGGAAACCGCGTTATGAAAATCCCCGAGGCCAAAGGAAGCAAACGCGCTCTGCTCGTGGAAGGCGGAGGTATGAAAGGCGCCTTTGCGGGAGGAGCATTACATTCTTTGCATACGTTGGTTTCTCCCAAATACTTCGATCTGGTGGTCGCGGTATCCTCGGGGGCCTGTTCCGCCGCGTATTACGTGACGATGCCCAAACCGGAACCGGAAAAAAGCCTCAAGACGCTCGCCATATGGTATTTCGAATTGGCGGGAAGAAAGTTGATCTCTCCGTTTCATCCGTTCCGAGGAAAGACGTTTCTGGATCAGGAATACTTGGTAGACGATCTTTTCGGAAAAAAATATCCGCTCCCCGCGGAAAATTTCGAAAAGTCCGGTCTACCCGAATTCAGGGTGGCGGTCAGCAATCTACAAACCAGAACCATCGAATACGTGCGCGCCACCTCCTCGAATATATTCGATCTTTTGAAAGCGGCAACCGCGCTTCCCATCGCCACGCGGGGAAAACACAAGGTGGAAGGAACGACCTACGCCGACGCCGCCGTGCTCAATCCGCTGCCCCTCGAGGATCTGATCGAGGCGGGATATAAGGATATTACGATAGTCTTAAATTCTCCCGTGGAAAGGGTCTCTCCACCGTTCGGAATGTTCACGAGTCTTTTGTCCTTTCCCAAGGATTGGAAAATGGCAAAACTCATGAGTCGCTGGCACCATCATCACTTTAATCTCGCAAGAGCGGTCGCGCAAAAACCGCCCGTCGGAGTCAAAATCCATACGATCTCTCCGGAAGAGCCCCTGCCCGTAACGCTCGTAACCACGGACGGGACGAAACTCAAGGAAGCGGTCGAATTGGGAATCCGCAAGGGAGAACAGATTTCCAAACTTTTACTCAAAACGTTTTCCAAAACCCGATCCGTCGCGGACGTTCCGCCGGTTCGCAAAACCAGAACGGGCGCCGCAAAGGGAAAACCTGCGAAACCGCCGCGAAAGGGAAAACTTCCCGTTTCAAAAAACAAAAACGCATCGAAACCGAAAAAATCCGGATAACGCGGGTTCCGTTTTCGAAAAGTTTTTTACCGTATTTTGAAGACCGGTTTTTCTTTTTTTCGGGGCGTTTTTCTCCGCTTTTACGGAAAACCGGTCTTTTTTCGGGAACCTCAATAGACAAAATATGTCTAAACTGTAAAGTTTGTCTATGAATACAAAACCCGTCGAAACCGAAATCCGTAAAACCGAGATATTAAACTGCGCCTTGGCGGTTTTTCTCAAATACGGATTTCGGAAAACTTCCATGGACGAAGTGGCCCGCGCCGCCTCGATTTCGAGACAAGGTTTGTATCTTCACTTCGCCGCGAAAGAGGATCTTTTTAAGGAAGTGGTCGAAAACACGCTGCAAAACTCCCTGGAAGAAGCCAAACGCGCGTTAAACGATACGGCTCTCACTCTGGAGGAAAAACTCGCGGCCGCGTTCGACGCATGGATGGGACGATTCGTGGGAATGATCGCTTCGGGCGCGTCCGACCTGGGCGAAACGAGCAAAACCCTCGTGGGTTCCATGGTGAAGGACTACGAGGAACTTTTTCTGAAATCCGTCCACAAAACGGTTCAGGAATCGGACCTAAAAAGGATATATTCCGCCTTCGGGTTGAAAACCAAGGATCTGGTGGATACGTTAAACCGAATTTCGATCGGCTTAAAACATTCCTCCTCTTCCCGATCCGAATTTGCGGAAGGAATAAAAACCGCGGCGCGCGTTCTTTGCGTTCCGCTTCGGGGAAAAAGATGAAACTAAAACGAAACCTCCGTTTGTCTTTGATTTTCGGCCGCAGAAAAATCGAAAACGCCTTAAGTAAACGTCGCCTAATCGATATTAAACGATATCTACGCGAACTCAAAAAATCGGGCGACTCGAACGTCAAAAAGGAACTTTCCTCGGCGATACGGGCCGTCCGCTGGATTTCCGTACTTCTTTTTGCGAACGCGCTTTTCGTCTCCTTGGAAACCTGCGGAGGAGCGCCTAACGCGAATTTGCGGGAGGAACGGATCAAAACCTCCAAAAATTGGAGGGACGGTTCCTTCGTGAATCCAGAACCCTTGGTGAACGACCTATGGGGAAGTTTGGCATCTCTATTCAGCAAAAGCGAATTTGCAAGTCCGTCCGAACCCGTCCCCGTGGAAATACCCGATCCTAATTCCTTCCTTACCCCTCCCGCTAGCGGACTCAGGGTCACCTGGTTCGGACATTCTTCCACGTTAGTCGAAATAGACGGTTATCGGATTCTCACCGATCCCATCTGGTCGGAAAGGAGTTCTCCGTTCTCCTGGATAGGGCCCAAACGATGGTATGCTCCCTTGGTTTCCTTCGACGAACTTCCTCCCGTCGATGCAGTGGTCGTCTCACACGATCACTACGATCATCTCGACAAAAAAACGATCCTTTTGTTAAACGACAAAGACACCCGCTTCATCGTTCCCCTCGGAGTCGGCGCACATTTGGAGGACTGGGGAATTCCCAAGTCTAAAATTACAGAGTTGGATTGGTGGGAATCCGCTTCGTTCGGAAAATTCAAGATCGTCTGCACTCCCGCGAGACACGCGTCCGGAAGAACTCTCACCGACAAGGACGAACACCTTTGGGCGGGTTACGCGCTGATCGGCGCAGAACACCGCGTATATTATTCGGGCGACACGGGTTTGTTCCCCGCGATGCGGGATATCGGAACGAAATACGGACCTTTCGATCTCACGATGATCGAAATCGGTCAATACAACCAAGCCTGGCCCGATTGGCATATCGGACCGGAACAGGCGGTGATAGCGCACAAACTCGTAAACGGAAAAAAAATGCTTCCGGTTCACTGGGCCCTCTTTGAACTCGCGGCCCACTCCTGGACCGAACCGATCGAACGCGTATTGTCGAAGTCCGAGGAATTGAACGTAAACGTGGCGACTCCGAGACCCGGTCAAAGTTTCGAACCGGAAAAGGAAACGGGTTTTTCGCGATGGTGGCCTTCCCTTCCTTGGAAAAAAGAATCGGAGGATCCGATCGTTTCCACACAAACGGAAAAGTTGAAATCGAATCGGGAGTTGCAACGATGAAATTCAAGACGATCATAACGGGCGCCACCGGAATGGTGGGAGAGGGAGTTTTACACGAATGCCTCGACGACGAAAACGTCGAAGAGATACTCGTGATCAACCGCAAACCGTGCGGGGTGGAACATCCCAAACTCAAGGAGATACTACATTCCGATTTTCTAAACATAACTCCTATAGCGGATCGACTCAAGGGATACGATTCCTGTTTCTTCTGCCTGGGAGTGAGTTCCGTCGGTTTAACGGAAAGTGAATATACGGAGCGGACCCATACCTTGACCCTGCACTTCGCGAAAACGTTACACGACGTGAATCCGAATCTGATCTTCTGTTACGTATCCGGAGCGGGAACCGACGGCACAGAAAGGGGGAAGAGCATGTGGGCCCGGGTAAAAGGAAAAACGGAAAACGATCTGATCGCGCTCGGATTTAAGCGCGTATATAATTTTCGCCCCGCTTATATGCACCCAACGCCGGGATTGAAAAACACGCTTCCCTATTACAAATATTTCACGTGGATGTATCCTATACTGCGTCGTTTTCTTCCGAAACACGCGACCACTCTTGCGGAATTGGGTCAGGCGATGATCCGCGCGGTTTCGAAAGGATTCGAAAAAAACACCGTGGAAGTTTTGGACATCGTCGAACTGGCAAAACGTTAAACGACTTCGTTCCCGAACGGAAGAATCGTTTGACACCCCCATATGTAACCAAAATAGTGACAAAATAACCAAAGCCCTTCCCGCATTTCGGGGGCGAGGAAAGACCGCGTGCGCTCCAAACGACAAAACTTTTATATCATATTCATTTTGGGAATTCTGACCGCCTTGAGTCCGTTTTCCATCGACATGTATCTGCCCGCGTTTCCGGAAATCGCCGAGGATCTAAAAACCCCCGCTTCGGAGGTGGCCCTATCCCTTTCCGGATATTTTATCGGATTGGCGTTGGGACAAATTTTGTACGGTCCGCTTTTGGACCGGTTCGGAAGAAAAAAACCTCTATACTACGGCATCGCGCTTTACGTGTTAGCCTCCGTAGGCTGTTTTTTCTCCTCCACGATCAATGAACTTATAATATTCCGTTTTCTGCAAGCGATAGGAGGATGCGCCGCGAACGTCGCCTCCGTCGCCATGGTCCGCGATCTGTTTTCCATAAAGGAAAGTTCCAAAGTATTTTCGCTGCTCGTGTTGATTTTGGGAGCGTCCCCGTTGCTGGCGCCCACGATCGGCGGTTACGTCAGCTCCACTTTAGGATGGCGTTCCGTATTCGTGATTCTTGCGGGAATTGCCGTTCTGATGGGAATCATAAGCGCGCTTTATCTACCGGAAAGCCACGTCGCCGACGTTTCCGTTTCCCTCGATCCTTTGGCGATCGTCCGTCAGTATTCGAACGTTCTGTTCGACCCCCGTTTTTTCACGTATACGATATCGGGAGCCGTTGCCTTTTCCGGTCTATTCGTATATGTGTCCGGTTCACCGATTCTGTTTATGGAGATATTCCGCGTCTCCCCGGAAATTTACAGTTGGATATTCGCGTTTTTATCCATCGGTTTCATCGGAGCGAGTCAGATGAACATCCTTCTGATAAGGAAATTCTCGAATACGCGGATCCTCAAAACCGCCCTTTTCTTTCAGGTTTTGGCGACTTCGCTTTTTTTCGCGGGCAGCATACAAGGATGGTTCGGTCTTTGGGAAACCGTCGCGTTCTTTTTCGTATTACTTTCGTTAGTCGGTTTACTCAACCCGAACGCATCGGCGCTGGCCTTGGCGCCGTTTTCCAAAAACGCCGGATCTGCCTCGGCTTTAATGGGCTCTCTACAGATGGGAATCGGAGCCGTAGCCTCAACCGGTGTGGGTCTTTTCAGCGCTCATACCAGCCTACCGCTCGCTTCGATCCTTTTTTCCTCCTCCCTTTTGGCGTTCGCGATCCTTTTTCTGGGAAGGCGTAGGATCGTCGACGAAGTCGTTTCGGAGGAGAACACGCAGGTCGTCCTGCATTGAACGCTCGCATCATCCATCGAACACGAAAAATGAAGACGGAATGCGTCGAAGATACTTTATAATTTAAGAATATAAGAACGCGGTAAAAAGAGCGCCGGAAAAATCTCCCCGGCGCGAGGAACGTTTTTACAACCTACTGCTTGAGTTTTTCCAAAAGATAACCGTCGACGGAATAGGCCCCTCCTCCCGCAATCAAAAGCGCGAGCGCCATAACGATCGCGAGGATATGGTATTCGAAACCTTCACCCGTCTGATTTCCGAACCAATTCATAAAGAATCCGTTCTGTCTTACGAAGACTGCGGCACCGAACATGGTAAGCGCGATTCCGAACGCGGACAGCTTGGTGCAAAAACCGAAGATCAAACCCAGCGCCCCGAAAAATTCGGCGAGGATCACGAGAAACGCGACGAAAGAAGGGACGCCGATGGAACTGAAAAAAGAGATCGTCGCTCCGAAACCGGATCCGCCGAACCAACCGAACAGTTTTTGGGCGCCGTGGGGAAGCATCACGATCCCGAGTCCGATCCTCACGAACGTGAGAACAAGATTAGCATCGGTTTGAAAGATTTTTTCGATCATTGAATTCTCCTAATGATGATCGAACTATAGGGGAAGGAGACTGGAATGTAAATGGACGGAATCGATATTTTACGGTGTTTTTCGTCCTGCGTTCCTGAAACTTTCCGGAGAAACCCCGGAACGAGCGCGAAAATATCTGCTGAAATAGGCGTTGTCCGTGAAACCCAATTCCCATGATATTTGTGTAATATTCAAATACGAATGTATAAGCAGACGTTTGATCTCCAAGGTCACCCGCTCGTGAACCACAGACTTCGCCGATTTTCCCAAAGTTTCGTGACAGATTCGGTTCAGAGTGTTCGGAGCGATGCCCAACCTGCGCGAATAAAATGAGGTGTTTCTTTCCTTCGGGAAATTCTCCTCGAGCAATTTCTGAAAACGGACCACGATCGGATCGGACGGAGAAACGTTATCCGGCACCGCATCGTATTCCTTCTTCGCCTGAAGTAAGATCACCTGACTCAGTACGGCGAGCATCCTTCGTTCCGATTTTTTTCCGTTCTCGTCCAAAAGCCTCAGAAAATCGGATCGCAGGCGTTCCGGATCCGAAACGATCAGTTTCGACTTTCCCGAGCCGAACCTGAAAAACGGGAATTCCCGCAAAAGCGCCGAATGCTCCCTTTCGCCGGAAAAAAATTCCTGCGATATTTTTAATGCGAAACCCCGCACCGGAGATAGGAATTTCCAGGAATGCACCTGCCCCGGCTTTAGGAAGAAAAGGGAATCGGATTCGATCGTAAATTCCTGAAAGTCGATCGTGTGCGTTCCCTTGCCCTTTAAAAAGAAAAAAAGGGCGAAATAAGTATGCCGATGAGAGCTGTCATACTCGCGAAAATCCGCTGGTAGATCCTCCAATTTGCCAGCGTAAAATTTCGGCTCCGCGGAATCCGGTAAAACGTCCTCCAAATCCAGAACGGGCGGTTTGTGTTCGACCTTGGACATATCGTCTCCAGTGAATACGATACGAGCGTAAATGCAATTCCGATCGGAACGATTTTTACGTTTTTTTAATG
>NZ_NPEF01000047.1:0-8425 GCF_002811955.1 Leptospira ellisii | reverse complement strand
GAACGCTGCGCTCCCGCGTTTCGAAACTGAATCCGATCGAAACGCAAAACGATCATTCTGATTTATTAAAAACCAGAATGCCCGATTTATAAGCATAGCATAACGTGCTTCGTTGTACGAATTTTATTACGTTCCGATAATAAAAACGGAAAGGTTAAAATGATTCTTGCAAACATTATTCGTCGAAAAGACAAAAGACCAAGATGCCCAAGACGAATTTCGACATACTCTGGATCATACTTTCCTCGGGGCTTGTATTTTTTATGCAGGCGGGTTTCCTTTGTCTCGAGTCCGGATTAACGAGAACAAAAAATTCGATCAACGTGGCCATCAAGAATATAACCGATTTCGGAATCGCCACCCTGATCTTTTACGCGGTCGGATTCGGAATCATGTTCGGTGCGAGCGCGAACGGTCTGATCGGTGTGGATAATTTTTTTCCCGCCTTCTCCACGGACCATCCCGAGATCGCCGTGTTCTTTCTCTTCCAACTGATGTTCTGCGGAACCGCGGCCACGATCGTTTCGGGAGCGGTCGCGGAACGTATGAAATTCGGGGCATATATCATCGTGACCACCGTCATCTCCTCCCTGATCTATCCGGTTTTCGGACATTGGGTATGGGGAAAGGACCTTATGCAGTGGGAAGTCGCCACCGGCTGGCTCGGTAAGCTCGGATTCGTCGATTTCGCGGGTTCAACCGTCGTCCACAGCGTGGGCGGGTGGGTCGGTTTAGCAGCGATGAAAATAATAGGAAATCGATCCGGAAGATACGCGGAGGACGGAAGTGTTCGTTATATAACGGGTCACAATCTCCCTCTGGCGATGCTCGGTACGCTGATTCTTTGGTTAGGATGGATCGGGTTCAACGGAGGAAGCACATTGGCGTTCACTTCTTCCGTACCCAAGATCATCGTCAACACGATGTTCGCCGCTGCGAGCGGAATGGCCTCCTCCCTAATATACGGATGGATCCGGCTTCAATACGCGGAAGCCACCCTGCCGTTGAACGGCGCTTTGGCGGGATTGGTCGCAATCACCGCTTCCTGTCACGCGGTCACCTCCTTCGATTCCGTGATCATCGGATTGATCGCAGGAATCCTGATGTTCGAAACCAGATCTTTCCTGGATAGGATCCGCATGGACGACGCGGTGGGGGCCATCCCGGTCCACTTAGCGGCGGGAATCTGGGGAACCGTCGCGGTCGGAATATTCGGAGATCCTAATATTTTAGGAACGGGGCTTGGCAGAGCGGATCAGATCCAGGTTCAGGCGATCGGAATCCTCTCCTGTGCGGCTTTGGCGTTCGGTCTCAGCTTCGCCATATTCAGTCTGATCAACCGTTTTTTCACGTTCCGGGTTTCTCAACAAAACGAATACCAAGGATTGAATTACACCGAACACCGGGCCACGACCGAGCTGATCGATCTGTTCTTGGAGATGGAATACCAAAAACGGACCGGCGATCTAAGCAAGGATCTTTCCATCGAACCCTTCACGGAGGTCGGGCAGATCGCGGAACGTTATAACCTCGTCCTCGGAAAGATAAGGATGAACCTCAGGGAAAAGGAACTTCTCACCAAACAGCTCGAGGAGAATCTCAACCTCATTCAAAACGATCTATCCACCGCGAAAAAGATCCAATCCGGAATACTATCGCATAAGGACAGACATCTGGGGGAACTCGAAGTCATCGTTCGTTATCTTCCGTTAAGCGAAGTCGGAGGCGACTTTTTCGACATCATGGAGTTAAAACCGGGACTCACACGCGTATTTTTGGCGGACGCCACGGGACACGGAATACAAGCCGCCTTGATAACGATGGCGATCAAAGCAATTTACGAATCCCTAAAACGGGGGATCTATAGTGTAACGGAAATATTGTATCACTTGAACAACGAATTCCTGCACACGTTCAAAAATCTGAATCAGTTCTTCACCTGCATCGTAATAGACATAGACACGAATTCGGGTAACGTGCGTTATGCGTCCGCAGGACATATTCCCCAGTATCTCATCGCGGAAAACGAAGTGCAAAAGCTGGAAAAAACGGGACGAATCGTGGGGGCAGTCTCCAAAACCGCATACAGTTCGAACGAGATCAAGATCGCGCCGGGCTCCAAGTTGATCCTGTTCACGGACGGTCTCGTGGAGCAGTGGAATTCCGAAAAGGAGGAATTCGGGGAAAACAGAGTGGAGGCGATCATACGTTCCTTCCACACCCAGTCCATGCGCGAAGGAATCGATACCATCCTTAACGAGCAGGAGCGTTTTTTATCCGGCGTTCCCAAACAGGACGACATCTCAGTGATAGGAATCCACTGGAAAAAAAGCTGAGACGCGAATAGAAGTCAGAGTTTGACGCCGAAGACGCGGTTATAGGTTTTTCCGTTGTGCGTAGTTCTGCTGAACAAAACCTTTAACAGCGAGAATTTTTCGAAACCGGTCTCCTCCTCGTATTCGTACTGCCACAAAATACCGCCTAACAACGGTAATCCGAGACTTCCCATCGAGCGATATCCGCGTTCGGCTTTGGACTCGGAAAAGAAAGCCAGTCCTCCGAGTATTTTCGTATTCTCTTCCCTGTCTATTTCGGACCGGTTTTTGTAATACAAAAGACCGAGCCCGGCCAAGGTCAAAGTCCCGTCCTTATCGGTCGAATGATACGTAAGAATAGGCGGAGCCAAAAAGGAGGAGGAATCGGCCGTTTCACTGTACCGGTAGATCGGCAGAAAATTCTGAACCCGTTCCTGCGGGGAATTCAGATAACGGATCCAGAGAAAATTCCAATCCGTCATAACCGGAGAACTTTCGTAACCAGCCAAAATTCCGCCTAACACGGCCCAACGGGTTCGGTCCTTTTCGAATTCGGAATGAAAAATCCCCAAGAACAGGGACAACTCCGTCTTTTGTTCGCGGATCGAATTCTTGAGGTCGAAAAGGTGGAGAAAGTTGGAACGTTCGTATTCGGATGTTCTTCCTTTGTAAAATCCAATTAAAAAAAGAGAATATTCAGGATTCTGCGTATTTCTTGAATAATAGAAAAGCGGTAAAATTGCGGAAGTTCGGTCTCCGGTCGCCTCCTCTTTGGAAAAATACAGACTCGGAAAAAGGAAAAAACTGAACGTTCCCGCCTCGTCGTTCCTATGATAGTTCATCAGTATTCCGAAAAGATTGGTTCTCGACTGGACCTTTCCGTCGCGTTCCCGGTAACTTCTGTACATCACGACGGGAATCACGGTACGATAATAATCGACCCCGTCACGATAGGAACTTTTGTGGAACAAAAAAGGAAACAGATACAAGCCGGTTTCTCGTTCGCTCGAATTTACGTTTTTCTCGTATCCGAACAAAGCCAACGCAGCTTTTAGGGAAACAGACTCGCTTCCGTCGTTGAGGTATTTCGTATTCTTATAATTTAAAAAGACGAGCCAATCGAAACCCCATACGTTCTTTTTGATCTTATCCTCTCTGGTTCTGCTCTCGAACGTATAAAGGAAAGGCAACGGAAGAATCGGATAAATCCGTTCCGCCGAATAGTTCGCATCCGTTCCCTCCTGTTGCGATTTGGACTGAATGAACAACGGAGTGAAGATCGTGGAGTCCGTATAACCCTTTTTAGAAACCTCCTCTTTTCCGTACCAAAACGGAAGAAACATGGTGCGTTTCATTCCGGAACTAAGGTTCGTTTTGATTCCCGCCAATAAAAGAACCGTCGTCTCGGACGAATCGGGAGTTTCCTCGTTGGAATACAAAATAGGGATCGAATCGGAGGAATACGTCAATGCGCCCGCTTCGAAAACTCGTTTGCGGAAATACAATAAGGAGGCGTTCCAGGAATACCGTTCCTCCTTGGGAGAGGTTTTGGAGGAGTATCCGAAAATTCCGCCTAACAGCAATTTGAAGTCGACCCGATTCTCGTTGGAAGGATGGAATTTACTCCGTTCGTAGTTGGCCAGGAAAATCCAATCCCAGCCCGAGGTTTCACGGATCGTGTTTCCCTCAGCCGCGGGGATTCCGTTCGCGGAAGAATACACTCGGTCATACGTATACAAAAGCGGAATCGTAAGAAACAGACCGGATTCGGAGACGAGCAAATCGCCTTCCCTCCCTTCCCGGTAGGAAGAATAAAACAGAGGACTGATGCGGATGACCTTTTTTTCCCGCAAAGAAACGTCCTCCGAACTTCGATACAACATCAGGGGAGAATACACGTTCCTTCTCCGGTACGTTGGAATTCCACCCGCGGACCGATCCTCGTAATTCGTATAATAAAATGGAAAGAATAGCGTATAACCGCTGTTTGTCGAATCTCCGTTTTTATCGTAACTCTCCCCGCGGGAATGATATAAAGGAAATAAAATCCCGTGAAACGCGGAGGTTTCCCTGGTTCCGGTTCTTTCTTTGGAACGGTAATAGAATATACTTTTGGTCGTCGTGGATTCCGCGGATTCTCTATGCGTGAATAACGGAAAAAAACGATAAGCGACTTCGTCTTTCGAGCGCGAATACTTCAGCAATGGCCAAAGAAACGAATAATCCTCCCGATCCTTTTCCTTCTCCTGAACGAAAAGAAAAAGTCCGATAGAACGGATGAAATCGGAACCTTTCCGCTGTTCGGCGTAAAACGGAAATACGACCCGATACGCCTCGTTTCCGGAGGTGCCCCAAAAAGTAGGCAAGGGCAAAGGAAATGCGAAGACGCGGTCGTCGTCGTTTTTTCCCCAAGTGAACCAGCCTAAGGGAAGGATTCTAAAGTGACTTTTTTCGTCGCCGGATTGATAACTCGCAATCCCGAAAAGGAATTCCCAACCGAAATAGTTGCGCGAAGTCTCTCTCGCCAATTTTTTATACGAGGCGAAACCGTTCTCCCGCGCGTCCCTTTTTCCGCTCTCCTCCGAAATAACCGCCGAACGCGCGTTCGACGGAATCGGATTTTTTCCCGAATTCCCGCCGTCGATCGGAGCGGAAACGTCTCCGTCGTTCGTGTCCTCCTGAAAGAAGGTAAGCGGATTGGAAATCTCCTTACGCAGAGAAACGCTGAAAATGTTGTAGACGAACGAATAATCCAGATCGACGTAGAATTGTTTTTTCGATTCTCCCGACTTGAAAGAGGCGTCGAAGGCCCCTGCCGTCTGTGAAACGGAAAAGCCTCCGAAGTAAAGTTCCAAATTTTTGTTCCGCTCGTAATACTTTAGATAAAAGGGAAGCAGAATATCCCCGGAGGATTCTTTTCCCTTCCATTCGAAATAAAACGGAACGACGTATCTGGAGGCGGTTTTCTCCTCCCGATTTTCGGAGGAATAATAGACCAACAGCCAATCGCGATCCGTAGTCGCGCTTCTTTGTCTGTAGTGGATCGGGCTAAAGGAAACGTAACGATCCTCGCCCTGTCCGAATCTATAGTAAAACGGCAGCCAAAGATTGAATTCGTTTTTTCGATAGTAATGGATCGGAAGCATAAGCCGGGAACTCGTGTCGCCGGCGGAATCCTTCCATCGATAAAAAAGTCCTCCGAATCCCAAAAAGGAGGAACCGTCCGATTTCGCGGATGAATAATAAAACGGATGAAACCTATGGAACGTCCTAGTTTCGTCTTTGTAATCGTGATACCCCAAAAGAAAAAATTCCTTTTTTTCGGGAGAATCATAAGCGTAATAAAAGGGCGCGACCGTTTCCGCGGCCGACCCGTCCCGAAAGTGAAAGATCCCGAAGACCGGCAAGTGAAGATAGGAATCCTTTTCGTAAAATACGAACGGAGCGCTGATGAACTTAGTCCAACCCTTTCCCCTCTCCCTTTGGACGAACGTATTGAAATAATAGTCCCGATAAAGGTCTTCGGATCGGTATTGATAATAAAGTGGTCCGGCCCTGTGCACGGAATTCCCGTCTCCTTTCCAGGAAAAATAAAAGGGCGCGAAATGAAAATAACGCCCTTCCCGTTCAAACCAGAACGGAAAGAACGTCAAGGCGGTGGTCCTTCCCTTTTCCCTTTCCCAATACGCGTTAAATATTAAATTTCTGGAATATTCAGCGCCGGATCTTCGGTAGATCAGAGGAAGCGCAAGAAGCAGAAAATCCCCGTCGTCCAGATAGGACTGATGATAAAACGGAAGAAAGGTGAAGTAGGAATCCTTCTTATAAAACAGAAACGGAGCCGAGATCAGCCTTTCCAAACCCGAATTACGGTCGTATTTGGCGAAGGTATTGATCGCGTAAAAAGTCCGTTTCTCCCGATCGCCGGAATAATAATACAAAGGTCCCCCTACCCGAAAACGATCCTCCGTTTGTTCGTAATTCGAAAAATACAAAGGAAAAACTGTAAAAAAGCTCCGAGTATATTCCTTGCCCCAATGAAAGATCAGGAAATTTCGCAGTCTGCCGTGTTCTCCATCCTCGGCCGCGTAAAGTAACAAAGGCAAAAAGAAACGACGCGAGGATTCGCCCGTGACCGAGATCGACTTATTCCAATAATAAAGCAGAAGCGGGGAAAAACCCCAATTAGAGTACGAACCGGATCCGGATTCCTCCGATTCCCACCACAGCGGAGAATACAAGGAGGAGGATCGGACGGAATTAGACTCGCTTTTGGATCTGTACAAAAGCGGAAAAAAGGCGAACGAATATCCGTCCCGGCGTTTGGAATCCGAATAATATAAAAACGGTAAAACGCGGAAATATCTTTTTTCCGAATCGCTGCCCCACTGAAACAGGGTGAACGTGGTGGAGGATTCTTCCGCGGATTCCTTGCTAAAAAACAAAGCGGGAAGGATCGTCATGGAGGAGGATTTTTTTCCGTTCTCCGTCTCGGTTTCCCGCATAAACAGGGGAAAAAAACCGGGAATCATCAGAAAGTTGTTCTCATAACCGGGTCCGGACGCGGAAGAATTATAAGCCAACCAAAAGAACTTCGTATCCTCCTTCAACCCTCCCGAAGCCGGAGAACGGCGTATCGAACGGGAATAATAGAGGGGGGACAAAAACGAAACGTCCTCCGTTCCGTCCCTCTCCGTGAACCGATACGAATAAAACGGGAAAAGATAATTCATCGAAGCCTTTCCCGACTTCGCGGAAATTGAATTAAAAAAAGGGAATATTCTAAATTGGTTGAATTTCGGATAATCGGTTTTCCGTATCAGCCAGAACGCGTGCCAAGAGGAGTGTCCGGGCCAATCCTCCCGATCGTATACGATCGCGCGGATCGGAAACTTCTCCTCCTTCTCGCTTCCGAAAATCTCCTTCTTTTCGCGGATCAACTCGTCGAAAGGATCCTCCTCCGATTGAGCCGAAAGAAAATCGGGCGTCAAAAGGAGAACGAGGAACCAAACGTAAAGAAACCTTTTTTCGCGTTTTATCGGATTCATTTATAGGTCCAGTTCAACGAGTTTCTTTTTCGATTTTTCTCCGGACAAAATCCGTATCTTCGATTTGCCGAGTCCGAATTCCTCGGAAAGCGCCGAGATGACGGCTTCGTTCGCCTTCCCTTCCAAGGCCGGTTCCCTTACCGCAATCGTTATACTGCCGTCCTCTTCCTTTTTAAGAAAGGTTTTTTTCGAGTTCGGTTTAACCTTTACGGTCAGTTTCATTCCTTAACGTCAGACGTTCCCGCGTTTTTTCCTGATTTTCCCGGCCAATAGATATATCCCATCCACCTTAAACAGAAGACTCGACGCGAAAAAAAGGAAAACGGCCGGCACGATCGCCGCCCCGAGATCGATTCTCGCGGACATGGCGTATCCGATTCCCCCCGATTCCAAGTAGTTTAGAACGGGAGAATATACGAATATCTTGTAAAAGAAAAGATAACTTCCCAAAAGCAGGAACGGCACCGCCATTTTGGATATCTTTTTCAGCAGACCGGCCCAGGGAAATTCCACTTCGTGTTTTCTGAGAAAAACGCCTAACAATAGAAAGGTGATCGAAGCGGAGATCGCGGAGGAAAGGGCGATCGCCGAGTGTTTCAAAAACCACACAAGAACCAGATTCAGGATTATGTTGATCGCGAACGAAACCGATTGTATCTTAAGGGGAGTTTTCGTATCCTGAAACGCGTAATAGGAGGAGATTAAGATCTTATTAACGCTGAAAAAAGGGATGGCCGTCGAATAAAAGATCAAAGGCAACGTGGCCGTGTGAGTCGCGATATGATCCCATCTCCCTCCATAATAGATCGCGTCCAAAATCGGACCCGCGAGAAATACCATTCCCAGCGCAGCCGGAACGGTCAAAAATACGGCGAACTCCAAAGCTCCGGAAAGTTCCTTACCCACGGAACCGAGCTCCCCGCGTTTTAGGGATTGCAGCAGCGCGGGAAGGATCGTGGTCGCAAGAGCCACTCCGATGATACCCGTCGGAAGTGGCCCAGATCATCCCGTAGACGAGGTTGACGAGCGTGCTTTTCCCCGCCCCGTTTCTGCCCAAAAGGA
>NZ_NPEF01000469.1 GCF_002811955.1 Leptospira ellisii | reverse complement strand
CCTTCCGCTCCGTAGGTTTGGAAGTTTCTTCGTATCTCATAGAACTGCTGACGGGAATATCCCATGATTTTGCAGGCTTTGCTTACATTTTCTAATTCATTCGCAAGCTCTAACAAATTTAGCTTTCTTCTTTTTGCTTTTTCTACTGCATTGGTGTTGGTGGTCATCGGTTTCTCCTGAGTTTAAATAATTTGTGGTAAAATCATTTTTACTTTCAGAAGAAATCGGGACCACTGATTTTTACCCGACTGTCAGGCGAATACTATCACTACACACTAATATGTAAGTCAGAACTCTCCATCACTTCCGAACGATTAGTAAGGATTTTGAATGAAGTTTCCGAGACCTACGAACTACCGAAACAGATCGTTGTGGATAATGGTCCTGAATTCACATCAAAGACTTTTTTAAGATGGGCTTTTGAGAAAGGAGTCGATATTCATTTTATCACACCCGGAAAGCCAACTGAAAATGCTTTCATCGAAAGCTTTAACGGAAAAATGCGAAACGAATGTTTAAATGAGAATTGGTTCAAAAATTTGGAACAAGCCGAGCAGATCATCCAAGAATGGAGAAATTTCTACAATTCAGAAAGACCGCATAGTTCACTCGGAGGATTAACCCCGGAGGAATATTTAAGACGTTCTGCTTAAGAGGATTTTTCACACTTCACACTGGTACTAAAAACGGGGGCACCTCACCATCACATTAGTGTAAAATACATGCAGAATTATGTGAACGAATTTTCCTTTCGATTCAGTGAAAGGAAGAACCCAAATATTTTTAATTTAATTGTTGAGAGAAGTGTTTTAGAGTAAATTTACTTGAGGCGAATTTCATCATATCTAAGATAACCACTATTTAGTAGCTGTAATCAATGCTATTCCTAACTGATTTTCTACTATTTTTGCTGCATTTGTTTTTTGTAGAGAATGCATAAAAGAATGATGAACTGTTAAAACATGATTTTGTAAATCTTGATTTTCTTCTAATCTTGAGATAAGTAATCCAGCACTAAGGCACTCTTCAATATTTATATGGCGTTCATGAACAAAATGATCACCTTTGCTTGATAAATATTCTACGATTTGAGCTGCTTTTGAGCTTGCGTCTGCATTCCCTTTAATGTGTAGTGATAGTATTCGCCTGACAGTCGGGTAAAAATCAGTGGTCCCGATTTCTTCTGAAAGTAAAAATGATTTTACCACAAATTATTTAAACTCAGGAGAAACCGATGACCACCAACACCAATGCAGTAGAAAAAGCAAAAAGAAGAAAGCTAAATTTGTTAGAGCTTGCGAATGAATTAGAAAATGTAAGCAAAGCCTGCAAAATCATGGGATATTCCCGTCAGCAGTTCTATGAGATACGAAGAAACTTCCAAACCTACGGAGCGGAAGG
>NZ_NPEF01000468.1:1119-1405 GCF_002811955.1 Leptospira ellisii | reverse complement strand
GAACCTCTGGAGGCGTACAACCGGAGAATCCGTTCCGCGGACCCGGGACTGATCCGAGAAGTACAAAAGAATATTCTAAAATTCGAAAGTAATTGGAATGAAAAACGGGACGGAGCTTCCGGAATCTCTCCTCGACAGGCGGAACTTCCCTTCCAAGTGGAAGGATGTCTCACACATCGATATCCGGATCCGCCGCAACCGAGGACGGAACCCTTTACGTTCCGAATCTACGTTCCCGAACGGGACGAAAACCCGCCCGCACACGCGGAGATCACCATGATGGAAC
>NZ_NPEF01000468.1:0-1042 GCF_002811955.1 Leptospira ellisii | reverse complement strand
TCATGATTTTAGGATTCGATTCTCCGGGTTTCACAACGGAAAAAAAGCGGATATACCGAGGTTGTATTTTGGAAGAATCTGCGATACGGAACTTCCGTTGACGAGGTAGAAACATCAACGAAACGCTGGTACCTGGAGCGGGACTTGAACCCGCACGAGATTGCTCTCACAGGATTTTAAGTCCTGGGTGTCTACCATTCCACCATCCAGGCGAATGAGAAGTGTCGAGGCGTCGCCCGGATTCGAACCGGGGATCAAGCTTTTGCAGAGCCATGCCTTACCACTTGGCCACGACGCCGTTATAGGGTATGATTTTAAGGGAAAGTCAGGTGTCAATAGAAAAGTCCTTACAGCGAATGCCCGAACGCAGTTTTGCCGGAACCGATCGATCGGCGGCGCGTTTTTATCCCAATAGGAACGGATTTTTATGAACCAGCGAAGGACGTATTTCTACCGAATGGACGCCCGTGGCAGACTGTATCACGACAAATCGGAGTTAAAGGATCCGTCGTTCCTTGATTTTTTCATTTCCCGCATTCGAAAAAACGAAACGGGAGTACATCCGGAATTTCCGTACGTATCGGTTTGTGCGGGAGAATGGAATTTCATCCTTCCGGAAACGTCCGTCTTCGTATTTCAAAAAAAGGAGAACGGAAATTTATATTACTCACCCGGTTTGTTCGTTCCCTTTCGACCGGAAACGTTAAAACTGCGTCATTCGGCCCTCGTTCATCCAGCGCCTTTGGAACTTTGGGGAACGTTTTCTTCCGAATTGTTATGGGAAATTTCGGAACGAATCGTTCTCCAAAACTCCGCATTCTTTTACAAAAGCGTATTCGAAACCTACCCTATCGAAACATTAGAACCGTAAAAAACGCCGCCTTTTCCATTCAAAATAAAAATCTCTTCGGCCCCATTCCCCTGCCCTTTTGAATTAAATCCGTTCATATTAAAAGATGAACTTACCGATTTATCCGAAAGAATAAATTCGTTTAAAATAAATTCTAAATTATGAATATTCAATAATTTGAATTATAAATCT
>NZ_NPEF01000467.1:269-1415 GCF_002811955.1 Leptospira ellisii | reverse complement strand
TAAGAATGGGAGGACATCATTGTTGAGAGTTTGCACAGCGGTAACGGGAATCTTCGTATTGAAAAGCCTTCCCCACGCGAATCTGCTATGACAATCGATGACGGTTTGCAAATAGACTCTTCCAACTCCTTTTAAGGAACCGACCATGAACGTGTCCATAGAGACCAATTCTCCAGTAGAATCGGCTTGTATGTGCCTTTCTCTGTATTCTGGATCGAATCTTTCGAGTAGTTTGATCTGGTCTTCGCTGAGAGGGATGATTTTGTCTTTATGATGTTCTTCGAGTCGGAGAAGTCTTTGATGTTTGGTTACGAGTTTATTCCTCGCCCAAACTCCTCGGACTCCTCCTGAGCTTACTTTGATTCCCTTGAGGCTAAGTTGTTGTGCAACTTTTAAACATCCATGCGTGGGACGCTGAAGAGAATATTCTAATACTTCTTTCTCGATTTCTTCGCTGACTCTGTTGGGATGCGGTCCGTTTGCACCTGGAATTCGATCTAAGAGTCCTTCCGCTCCGTAGGTTTGGAAGTTTCTTCGTATCTCATAGAACTGCTGACGGGAATATCCCATGATTTTGCAGGCTTTGCTTACATTTTCTAATTCATTCGCAAGCTCTAACAAATTTAGCTTTCTTCTTTTTGCTTTTTCTACTGCATTGGTGTTGGTGGTCATCGGTTTCTCCTGAGTTTAAATAATTTGTGGTAAAATCATTTTTACTTTCAGAAGAAATCGGGACCACTGATTTTTACCCGACTGTCAGGCGAATACTATCACTACACAAGACAAATTCAAGTTCATTATCAAAAAATACAAGGCGGGAGCGTCCTCGATAGTGGCCCTTTTAATAAAGCCCTCGACATTTGCATCCAAATATAAGCGGGTAACTTCTATATATTTGAATTCCGGAGCGTTTCTGTATTTATAGCTCAGATTTTTTAAATCCGAATCCAATCCCCCTATTTCATAATAAAGTAGATCCGCTAAACATCTAGAAAGTTTTCTTCCCTGAAGGTTTGGGTCGCGCAACTTCTCTTTGTACTCATCGCTAAAAGCATTAAACTCCGCCATAGCAACCCTCTCCTCTTCCGTTAATTCGGCCTTCGACACGAGCACCTCCAGACAAACAGTATATTATATATTTATCAT
>NZ_NPEF01000467.1:0-259 GCF_002811955.1 Leptospira ellisii | reverse complement strand
TATCTATAGGGTAGAGTTCGAAAGAATGAAAGAATTGATCGAATATTTCCGTAAGGAACTCAAAGGAAAACTCGTCTGTGACCGATACAAAACTTTGGTGAAGTAGATTAGAAGCGACTGAAATTGTAAATCGACGATTTAGATATTATTATGATAAAATATTTCTTTTTCCAAAAACCCTCACAGAATGTCCCAGATTGCCCATTCTGGGCATTCTCGAAAAAAGGGATACAATCCTCTGCCTTTCCCTACAAAAGAT
>NZ_NPEF01000466.1 GCF_002811955.1 Leptospira ellisii | reverse complement strand
ATCGGAGCTATCGTCTAAGTATACGCAGAAATGATCAAAGGAACCGGGCAGATGTTGTTGAGCGGCGGTAAGGCGTATTTAAAAGCCATAACCGGAGATTTTGACGGAGCGAAGAAGGATTTGAAAGCGGCCGGGAAGGCGGGTGAAAGAGCGCTTCAGGGATATCTCTACGCGGTGTCCGGCGTGGTCGACTTCGTTATGTTTGCGGCGGAGACGGTTTTGGAACCGGTGGTGGGTATTCTTACCTTGGGTCAAGGAACCGATGCAATGAACGGAAAGTTTGCGGAAGGGAATTACGAACTGGCCAAATTCCGAGACGGCAATAAAGCGCAGAGACAACTTAACGAACTCGGAACGAGAACCGGAGCCGAGATGTATGCGAACGATGCGATGTTGGATAAAATCGTAACCACTACCCTTGCGGTGGTCGGAATCGTAGGTGCGATCTTATCCTTTACTCCGTTGGCTCCGATCGGAGTGGGAATGATGGCGATTTCGGCGGTCGGAACTATGGCCTGGAAATCGTTCCGGGGAGCGTACGAGGGCGGGGCTGCGGGAATGGCCGCAGGAATGGTGTCCGGAGCCATCAATGCCGCTTTGGAAAAACCGACGGCGGGGATGTTAAGCGTTAATTTAAGTTATTCCTATGAAGGAGGTTTCGGTGCAGGAGTGGATGTCGGAACTCCGAGCAGTTGGAAAGTAGGCGGAAGTCTCGGATTGAATTACAATTCCAAAACCGGAGCGTGGGGAGCGTCCGCAGGAGTTAAGATCGGTTTAGGAAGCCAAAATGCGGCCGGAGATTTTACGAAGAGCGCCGGTTTAACATACAATCGAAATAATATAGGACGGGACGATCAATCCTCCGGCTGGAATGCCGAATTGAGCGGACCCTTTAACGATGCGGGAACGAAAGGTAGCATGTCGTTGACGTATGATACGAAGGTCGGATACGGCGCTTCGGTCGGTTTTACCTCTGAATTCGGTCCGTTAAGCGTAACACCTTCCTGGAGTATTTCCCAGAAAACGGGTTTGAATTCAGACATCCAATACGGATTCAGTTCCGACATATTTAGCAGCGATGAAAACCCGGAACACGCCGCGGCGAATCGTAATCTATTCGGTGAAATTCTGAATGGTATGGGAGCTGCGTTCGGTGCGATGAGACTTCAAGATCAACTGATAGAAGCGCAAGGTTCTGGATCTCCAGGTAGATTGATTAATGATATAGAAAAGAAATCTTTAATGGAAGCCATGACGGGCCCGGGAGCATCCAAAGAAAAAACGGAGCAATTAGTGGCCAATTTAGAAGCCTTAGGGGTAGATTCTGATCAACTTAGGAAAATTGTAGACGATTATAGAAAGAAAACAGGGCGAACTTTGATGTCTGATGAAGAAAGAATAAATATCTATAATTATAGGT
>NZ_NPEF01000465.1:1139-1424 GCF_002811955.1 Leptospira ellisii | reverse complement strand
CTCGTAAAAGAATCTACCGAGTCAAATAACGTAAAATTAAAAGTAACCGAATTCACTCCGGAACAAATTGAACTCCTGAAAAGAACGGTTGCGAAGGATGCAACAGATGACGAACTGAAACTTTTCCTAATTCAGTGTAAACGGACTGGTCTCGATCCATTCCTTCGCCAAATTTACTCAATCAAAAGATGGGATTCAAAAGCGAAAGCATACGTTATGCAGGTTCAAACGTCGATCGACGGTTTTCGCTTAATCGCTCACCGAACTGAAAAATACGCAGGTCAA
>NZ_NPEF01000465.1:0-1129 GCF_002811955.1 Leptospira ellisii | reverse complement strand
CGGAAGATTCTTTTACAAGAGTGGCATTCATATTTCACTCTCCTTCAAAATCGAATCCGCCAAATGATTCAGCCTTTCTTCGAGTTGGTCGTAGACTCTTACGATCCTCTGCGGATTTTTATATCCGTGATTTCGAAGAATCGCTATTTTCTCTTCTTCGTTCGGCTTATAGTTGTTTGCTCTTTGAAATAATTCGAAGATTGTTTTCACTTCGATTGCAACGCGACCTTTATTGGTGCTTAAATTCATCGTTTAACTCCGTTATAAAATTTTGATTGACTTTTTGAAACGGAGGCAAACAATCGAATCAGGTTAATATTCACCATGTTCACCAAAAAAGCTCGGTTGCCGCCGGGCTTTTTTCTTTTAAGTTCCATCAAATCCGCACCCCCATCTATACAAACGCACTTCTTCTTAAAGATGAATGGATTTGCCATTTTGACATTATCCGCTTGCTTATTTTTGCCTTTAAGGAAAAGTGCCATATATCAACGGGAATATTATAAATATAAATTACACATTATGTGTAATTGTCAAGTAGGTTTTAAATTATGGTAAACAAAACGAAAGAACCGGGTGAAAGGCTCATAGAGATTATAGATTTTTTAGCGCTTAATCAAGAAGCGTTTGCGGACAGCCTTCGAACGACACAACAGACAGTCAGTCGATGGTGTTCGGGAAAAGTCGAAATTTCTTATATTGTAGCTTTAGGAATAGAAGCTGAACACAAAATCAATCGCAAGTGGTTACTGGACGGCAAGGGCGAAATGTTTATCTCGGTTGAATCACAAAAAATACAAATATCGATATTGAATAAAGCCACGGAATTTATTCGAAAAATCAATGCCACGAAAGGTCTTCAATCTTTCATCGAAATTTTTACATCACTTTCGAGTCAGGACCAAGCTATTATACAAAACATGGCTAAGTCTCTAAAAAACAAATCTAAGTAACAAAAAGGGCGACACGGTTCTTTTTAATTTAACTGGTCGCCAAAGTTTTTTTAAGCCGCATCGATCCAAGTTTCGATTTGGAGAATTTGGTATTCTACGATTTCTTCGAAATCACGGATATAAAAATCCGCAGAGGATCGTAAGAGTCTACGACCAACTCGAAGAAAGGCTGAATC
>NZ_NPEF01000464.1 GCF_002811955.1 Leptospira ellisii | reverse complement strand
CCTGGATGAGATTCTATATTAGAAAATTAGCAATCGTTTTTTTTCTGACGATTTCGATCTCCGGGTTCGCCGTTCTGAAGGCGGCCGATCCCTTGGATCCGAATTCGGAAATCGTATCCGAAGAAGGTTCGTTTCCGTTCCTTCTCGGAAGAATCCGATTCCCGCAAAAAGCCGAGGTGCGTTCCCTCGGAAACGGAGGTCATTGGAAGGCGATTCCCGTACAAGGAAGGGCGTGGATGTTGATTCTTCGGGAATGGGAAAACAAAAACGTTCCGGGGGAATCCTTGAACAAATTCTTTCTGGAATTATTTCCCGATTCCAAGGACCTGCCCTCCGCAAACGTCTCCGGATGGGAAACCATCGGAGGGGAGAAAAAGGAAACGATCTCGGGCCATCCGCTCACGATCCGCTATTATCTTTTTCAAAAACGCGGGAGAATCGTTTCGATTTATCTTTGTTTCGATTCCGAAAACGCCCTCGTTGCCGATTTTTTCCGAACCCCTTCCTCGTTTTTACGAACCTCTTCCTCTCCGAATTCTTTTTGACGTTCGAAGAAATTCACTTGAAGAACGGGACTTCGTCAAAAAACTGGAACCACTCCGGGCCTATAGCTCAGTTGGTTAGAGCGGCAGACTCATAATCTGCGGGTCGAAGGTTCAAGTCCTTCTGGGCCCATGCGAGTAAAACTTCCTCCCAACAAAACCGAATTTTCAAACCACCCAAGTCCGCCCGGAAGGACCGGAAGATTTCTTGCGAGAGCGTTTCAAACGAACCGTAGGGAGTGCGAGAAACGCGAAGCGATCCAGGATGGATGAGCCCGCAAGAAAGACGCAGTGGAGCAAAGTCTCGCACGATGCGAGACTGCGTAACGGTAAGTCCTTTCTGAAACGAAGGTTCAGAATAACTCAGCAAATTCCTCCCTATGGGTCGGAATTTATCTTCTGGGCCCATGCGAGTAAAACTTTCCTGGTTCGGCGACGAACGACTCGGTTTTTCGCTTCCTGATACGCCGAAGATGAACCTAAAGAAAGGATTGGTTTGGCAAAAAATTCTCGAAAAAAGAAAAACCGTTTCCAAAAAAGATTCTAATCTTCTCCAACCTTCGAAGACATCCGGCATTCAAAAACTTGATTTCGTTTAACAACGAAGCGAAGGACGGCGTTCCGTTAAACGCATCGTATCGAAACGATTCGCGTCTTCGATACGAATTGCAAACGAACCGCAAATATTTGAATGATTTTCCGAAAATATTCGGCTTAAAAAAGGTTCAAAACGGCTCAAATCCAGGTTGGCAGAGAAGATTTTGCCAACAATTCTGGCATCAATGGCTGAACTCCTGGAAAAAAAACCTGCGACTCGTAAAAGAAGAGGCAAAAGCGGACTTAACGTAGCGGCGGACGACATTTTTATTTTTCCGATTACCAAC
>NZ_NPEF01000463.1 GCF_002811955.1 Leptospira ellisii | reverse complement strand
TCAAAAAACTTCATATTTGAAAAAGAGTTTTCAAATATGAAGAAATCGAAATGAGCTATACAAAATTAATTAAATAGCGAATATTCTTTTTCTAATTTAATGTTAGACAATCTGTCACAAGCAATTTTATAAAATTTTTTTTCCGATTCGATACCGATATATTTTCGATTCAATAAATTTGCGGCTACACAGGTTGTTCCGCTACCTGAGAACGGATCTAATATTATTTGATTTTCTTTAGTTGTTAGTTCAATTAAGAACTGCATCAACTTTAATGGTTTTTGCGTAGGATGTAGGCCTATGTCTGCGTTGGTAGAGCTAATATTAATAATGTTATCTGGAGTCAGTTTGTATTTAGAAATTACTTTTTCATTATAGGCCCCCACTTCATTATTTAAAACGTTATCCGCAATGGTTCCCCCTATTTTGTAAGGTTTGGAAAACCAAAGTATCGGCTCGAAAACTGGTCGAAGATTTCCTACTTTCCATCCATCCCAAGATTTAGCAGCACGTTTATCTCCTCTCTTGTCATATATAACACTTAACCTCTGTGCTCGATGTGCTGCTTTTTCTTTATTCCAACTTAACATAGACCCCGAATTTAGAACCATTTAGAATGGTGGAAATCCTCCCAAAGAATAATAAACTTGGAGGAAAATATGAAGAAGCGTTTCAACGAAGATCAAATCCATAAGATATTAAAGGAATCGGAGTCAGGAGTCTCTACGCCTGAGGTTTGCCGTAAGTATGGAATCAGTGCAAATACCTTTTACAGATGGCGTTCGAAATACGGAGGCATGGAGCTAAACGACCTCAAGCGGATGAAGTCTTTAGAAGAAGAGAACAGTAAGCTAAAGAAACTTTTCGCCGAGCAAGCCTTAGAACTCGAAGCCATAAAGATGTTACTTGAAAAAAAGTGGTGAGCCGAGAGCAGAAACAAGAGGCGATCATGTTACTCAAAACACAACTTGGGGAACGAAAATCGTGTCGTCTCTTGCAAATTTCCAGAACCTGCTTTCGTTATCGTTCCAGACTTCAAGACAAAGACAGTGAACTAAAGGATCGAATTCGCTCTTTGGCGTATAAGTATAAAAGGGCTGGGTATAGGCAGATCCATAACTTCATACGGCAAGAAGAGCATGTAAATCACAAACGAATCTATCGCTTGTATTCAGAATTGGGTCTAAAATACCGAATTAAACCAAAACGAAAAAGACGATCATTGCCTTCAGTTACAAAGCTTGTTCCTAAGAATCCTGGAGAAAGATGGTCTATGGACTTCATGTCAGATGCGCTTTATTCGGGAAGGAGATTTAGAATTCTGAACATCATTGATGATTGCAGCCGTTTGGCGCTAATATTGTACAGTAACAGTATTCACCTGACACTTTCTCTGAAAGAAATTGACTAATCTTCTGAAGTTAGCTCCTTGTTCT
>NZ_NPEF01000462.1 GCF_002811955.1 Leptospira ellisii | reverse complement strand
GAATAACCGAACCCTCACCGCGCTTTTGCTCTGCAAAATTTTTAGCTGGATGCACTTAGGCGAATGTCGCTTAACGATTCAGGTTTTCCGACGTCGCTGGGCCCGAAGGGACGCGATACGATTTTACGGAAATACTTTCCTCTTACGATTTAACTTCGTGAGCGAAGCGATGTGGTGAAACCCGGAGTGAGGGTTTGCATTAGCAAATCCCGAACGAAGCGGAAAACCGCAGTTATGCGCTGGTCCGCGAGCAAAAGAAAAGTAAAAATCAACACACTCAGCCTAAAAACGAAACACCGCACTATTTCCCTTTCCCAGCCTTACAAAAAACAAAACGAAAGCGAAGCGGAATGGCGCCTAACGACAAGTGATTGTCGACGTTCCGCGTGTCCGAAGGACTTGGCGCGAGACTTGCTTTGCAAGACGAGTGACAAAGCGGAATGTGGCGAAGCCCAAGCGAGGGGCGCGTAAGCGAACCCGAAGCGCCGCGACAATTTTTAGTTATCTGCTGTGCCGCGCCCCGAAGTCTACTCGGCGACGCCAAGGACGGCGGAGACGATTAGTGATAGCACTTTTAATTTTTCTTTAGGTTCTTTCTAAGAGTTGAATATTGAGTAATCAAATCCTTAAATGTGTTCCTCTCTTGAGGAGAAAGATCTAAGAGATTTTTAATAATATCTTTAACACCTTCGGTGTTTTTCATCTGATTAAATAATTGATCGTCGTCTTTCACTTTACGAGTAACTCCTTTCGTATAAATGACGGGAGTTACAGGTTGTGAATCATCGACTAACCAATTTAAGTCAGCACCAAATTCAGAATTTATAAAATACAGAAACGACGGAGCAAAGGATTCGATCCTACCAGTAAGTTTACTGTTCAACCCGCCGGGAGTCAGATTCAGTTTTTGGGCAACTTGTCGTTGGCTAATCCCTGCCGCTTCAAACACAGCCTTGATCTTCTCGCCAATTAGTTTTACCGAATTTTCCGTTGCCATTATATATAATCAAATAAAATACGTTTTGACAAATATATTCATATTGAATACATTTGGCTTTATGTATTAACGTATGATTTAGGAGCATCTATGCCAGACCAGTTCCCGGAAAGCAGAAAAAGAAGCTTCTGGTGGCCTTTCCACGTCCAAAATCCATTCGCTGAACAAGCTAAAGAGAGTTTTACAGGTGAAATTTCTGAAGAAGACCAAAAGGCTTTTTTTGATCGACTCAGAACAGCGAGGATTGAGGCTAATTTAACTCAGGTTCAAGTTGCTAAGAAATTGAAAAGGCATCAAAGTTATATTTCACAGATGGAATCAGGTAAACGTCGATTATTGATCGAAGACTTTTATATATTATTCAGACTTTATAATAAACCTCCCGAATATTTCTATTCCGTATTTTCTAAGTAGAGATTCTATGAAACCAAAAAGATCAA
>NZ_NPEF01000461.1 GCF_002811955.1 Leptospira ellisii | reverse complement strand
GTTCGTGCCCGGTCTGCTCGCTTCCATCGCTTTGATCGTCGGATTTACGACGCAATATTACGGAAAAGGAAAGGAGAAAAACGGTTTTGAAGAGTTGGACGATCCGCATAAGAAATCGATCCGGCTCGTCGCGGTGATTTTCGCGGTGTTCGCGGCCGTGATCGGGGTTTTGTCGATCAAACAGCCGATTCTTACCGACAGGAATCTTCTCGTGGCGGCACCGGCGATCTACTTTTTGGTGGTGACCGGATTCTCCCGTTTTACCGTTTATCGGGGAAACCGTCTGAAGACGGTGTTGATCGGGATTTCCCTCATCTCCTTGTATTATTATTCCCGGCATTATTACAAACCGTTCAAGGAACAATGGAGAGAAAGTTCTCAATTTATTATTTCCACGATTCTGGAATCCCCCTCCGAATATACGGTTTATTGTTCCTCGCATTCGTACAATTTGGAATATTTTTTGAAGACGGCGGGGATCACCGCGATTTCTCCCGGAATTTATTCCAAAGAGGAAGCGGAACGCTTTATCTCCGATCCGAAACGGAAAAAACTAGTGGTTCTCGAAACGTCCTGGAAACATCTGGATTCGGACGAATTGAACGCGTTGTTTCCGCAAAACAGATTCGATCGTGAGGATCGATTGTTTTACGGGATGCGGGTCGTGATGATCCGAAAAAAGTAAATTCCGGAATTTGAATAGAATGAAGAAAAAAAGCGTAACCTATGTCATCCCCTGTCTCAATGAGGAAAGAACCCTTCCGTTGGTGTTGGAAAAACTCGTCCGATTGAAAAAGGAATTAAAACGATACGACGTCGAAATTCTCGTTTCCGACAACGGAAGCGAGGACGCGTCCGTAACCATAGCGAAAAAATTCGGAGCCAGGGTCGTTCATTGTAAGGAGCGTGGATACGGGGCCGCGTTGAATTTCGGAATTACGAACGCGAAAGGCGAGATCGTGATTTTTGCGGACGCCGACAATACTTACGATTTTCTGGAATCTCCTTCCCTTTTGGCGGAGATCGAAAAGGGCGCGGAATTCGTGATCGGTTCCCGTTTGAGCGGAACCATCCACAAGGGCGCCATGCCGTTTTTGCACAGGTATTTGGGAACGCCGGTCATCAACTGGATCATTAATTTATTATATTCTAAAAAAGGAAACCGTGTTCTGGATTCAAACTCGGGATTCCGCTGTTTTTTGAAAAGCAGATATCTGGAATGGGAGATCGAAAGTACGGGAATGGAATTCGCCTCGGAGATGCTCGTAAAGGCGCTTCGAAGCGGCGTGAAATTGTCGCACGTTCCCGTAAGTCTTCATCCGGACGTGGAGGGTCGCGTTCCGCATTTGAGAACCTGGCGGGACGGAATGCGGCATCTGTTGCAGCTCCTGCTTCATTCGCCGCAGCATTCTTATTATAACGAAATGAGTCGGTATCTCAATTTA
>NZ_NPEF01000460.1 GCF_002811955.1 Leptospira ellisii | reverse complement strand
CTTTCGCTCAAGCCGAATCCGATCTTAAGGCGACCGCTCCGGTCACTTCGATCGATCCGAAACACAAAGAGGAAGCCGCGCGGCGCGTGGATCAAAGAAAGGGGACTTGGAGCTTTCAGTGGGGCTACAATCGGGATTATTATACGCAGAGCGACATCACGTTCAAAGGTCCCGGTTATAATTTCACGCTTAAGGACATAGTCGCAAAGGACAAACCGGAGAAGTTCGATCCTTCCGTTTATCTCAGTCCGAGTCTTTGGGAAATTCCGCAGTACAATTTCCGCTTTACGTATTACTTTACGGATAAGTTCTTCATCGCGTTCGGACAGGATCACATGAAATACGTGATGAGTCGAGGACAAGCGTCGAATATCTACGGTTATGTGGATCCGCTCGCGATACAAAGGGCGCATTTGGGGACCTCCTCCGATTCCGCGGTTTATCTCTATCTTTTTCCGGACGCGTACAAACGTCTCGAGGGTTATCACAACGGGGAAACGATCAACGTGACCCCCGACTTTCTCAAGTTCGAACATACGGACGGTCTCAACCTTATCTTTATGGACGTCGGAATGGTTCAGCCCATCTGGGTTTCGACTAACGGAGAAAATGCGTTCAGCCTCGTCTCATCGGTCGGAGGCGGTCCCATCATCTGCAGAAGCGACGTGCGTCTTTTCGGAGAAGGTAAGAACAATCACTTTCACGCCTCGGGTTACGGGGTTACAGGTTATTTGGCGGGAAGGATGGATCTGTTCAAATCCTTCTTTTTCGAAACGGGCGCCAAGGCCGGTTATATAGACCTTCCGGATATATTCACAACGGGGCGTTCCAAGGATCACGCCAGTCAAAATTTCGGCTTTTTGGAATTGATCGTTTACGGCGGAGTCAATTTCTAAACGGTCTAATCTAGGAATGTTCCGTTCCAAGGCGATCCTTTCCGCTGCCTTTCTCGTCTTTGCGTCGTTATACGCCGCGTTAAACGGCCAAAGAGGCGGTTTGAGCGACGACGAACTCAGGGAATATTTCCTGCGAAACCACGAACTCGAGATAACGATTGCGGATAAGATCGAACTTTATCGGGAAGTCCATCGATGGTTGGGAGTTCCACATAAGGATTTCGGGACGGACGAATCCGGAATCGATTGTTCCGGGTTGACCTCGAAAATCCTCTCCAAGGTATACGACTCCGATCTGAGCGGTCCGAGTTATTCGATGGCGGCGCGTATAAAACGGATTCCGCAGGACGAATTGAGGGAGGGGGACCTGGTTTTTTTCACCATCTACGGAAGTAGGGTGAGTCACGTCGGCGTTTATCTCAAAGAAAGGAAATTCGTCCACGCGTCCTCGAAACGGGGAGTCACGATCAACTCCCTGGACGAGGCTTATTACGTAAAACACTTCACTTCCGCGGGAAGACGTTAAGATCCGCGTTTTAGTTTATTTTAAAATTCTTATATATTAAGAACGGGAACACGGCGTTATG
>NZ_NPEF01000046.1 GCF_002811955.1 Leptospira ellisii | reverse complement strand
GCATCAGAATCTGCATATCGCGAAACGCGTTCCAGCGTAAGTTAATGTTGATCTCGTGTCCGAAAAACGCGCTCGTCTTATATCCGTTTTCGGCGTTGAAGTATCGGTTGTTTTCGATATACGGCGACTTAGTTCCGTATAAACGATAATAACCCAAGGTCAAAAGAAGCGGACCGTAAACCACAAAATCGCCGTTAATCCCGTACTCGTAAAGACCGCTCGAATCCTTTGCGGAAAAAAGCGCGTATCCCCCGGTGAAGTCGTTCGCGATATTCGAAACGGAATAACCGGGCAACAGCGTTTTATATCCTCCGCCTCGCAGATTCGCCTTGCTTCCGTCCTTATCGTATCCGGGTCTTCCGGTGCTTCCGACTCCGACGAGATTGAAGGTTAGATTCTCGCTGTAACGATACGAAAACTGAAGATCGGCCATACCGCCGGATATGGTATGTTTATCGTATTTATTGTACAGAACGTTTCCGGCGGCGTCGCGATAAGGAGCCAAAGAATGAACCTTACCGTGGTTGTAAATACCGTGAATCACGAATCCGAAATTTGATAAATTGATTTCCGTCATCAATCCGTGCCAAAACAACTGACCGACTTCGCTGTCGAGCGCGATAACGTTTCCTTTTGCGTTCGTGGTTTTATCGATCGAATTGATCGTATCGTCCAGAAAGTAGGAGTACAATTCGTTTTTGACGTTGTTCAAAAAACTGGTTTTGATTTCGTAAAAATAAATATTCGTTCCCAAATAATTCTTATCGGCGTAGGTGTTTTTGTCCAGGTCGAGTTGCGCGTTTTGTCTCGCTACGAACCAACCCGCCTCGATCGTCGTGTTCCACAAACGAAAATCCTTATTCAACGTGACTCCCGTTCCGGGCGTAAACACCACCCTACCTCTCGGCGATGAAAAAAGTTGTTGCCCGACGCGGAGACTGAACGCGTCTTCGGGAAGTTTAAAATTCAGATATAAGAATGTGGTTTGAATATTTACCGGAGAAGTGAAACCCGCTTCTCCGCCTTGCCCCGGACCGGTGGTGGAATTTTGACCGAAACCTTTTCCTCCGAACGTAATATCCCCGACCTGAACCCCCCAAAGCGCTTCGAAATACTTCGAAGTGTTAAAGTTCATATTTACGGTCATTCGCGTATCGAAATAGGAGATGTCCTCTTTTTGCGGAGAAAGTGTACTCTGATTTCCCTTCAGACGCTCCGAGATTTCGTTGTCTAAAATTTTCTGATCGGCCTGCTGCTCCTCCGTTTTGAACGTATTACGATCGTAAGGAGTCGCCGGAGTTTGTCGAAAGGTATAGATATCGCGACCGAGATTAAAACCGCGGACCCGATAGTTTCCCTGAAAATCGAGTTTGGTTTTTTCTTCGATCTCCTGGGAGAGCAGGGCGAAGGGAATCAAAAACAGGATAGGGCAAAAAAGCCGAATAGCCTTTTTCAAAAGGTCGATGTGCACGGATCATTTTACCCAGTTATTCTGATTAAAATATCGGTTTCTCAGGTCGTCCAAAACACCGGTCCGTTTTAATTCCTTGATGAAGAAGTTCAAATTATCGGCGAAAATGAGATCGTTTTGGGGAAGGGCCGCGCTTATATTCTCCTCCTGAACCGTCCCTAAAAGCGGAAGATAATTGGCGCGCAGAGAAGGGCTTTTTTGAAGAAGAGTCAGAATAAAAAAACTATCCGCTACGAAACAGGTCACGTTGTTGCTTACCAAATTGTCGATCGCGATCGAGTCCGAAAGATAGCTGTAGATCGGGAGTTTCGAGAATTTTTTCTGAAGATACAGGTGATTGGTGGTATTGGAGCGCACCGAAAAACTGACAAGACCGCTTAACGCGGAAAGATCGTTCAAACTGATGAACCTTCTCGAAGTGACTATGTTCCCTTCCGGTTCCGGGGGAAGAATTTTTTTACTGACCAATCCGGCTGGGGTCGTGACTAGATAAGGATCCGAAAAGGTGACTTGTTTTCCGCGATTCAAATCCGTGGACATCCCGGCAAACGCGAGATCGATTTTGCCCGCTTTGATATCGTCCGAAAATTGACGGAAGGTTTTCAACGGAACCAGTTTGAGGGAAACCCCCAAATAATCCGCATACAACTTGGCGAGTTCGGCGTCGATTCCGGGATAACCGTCTTTCGGATTTTCGATATAAAACGGTTCGTACTGTTTATTGACTCCGACCACTAGTTCCTTCTTGGAAAAAATTTTCTCCAACCTTGATCCGGAATATTCGGATTGGGAAAAAACGCTGACCGGAATTAAAAAAATCCAAAATGAAACGAGGATTCTTTTCGCGAACATGAGGCAAAGAATGTACGCGACCCAGAATTTTGCCAGAGCATTTTGATCGGAAATCCGAATTTCTACGGCGAAACGATTCGGAATTCGGTTCTACGATTCTTATGATCCGTTTGGGGATTTTTTTCCGGAACGATAGGCTCGGAACTTCCCTTACCCTCCGTTATGATCCGATCCGGATCGATTCCCTTCTTAAGCAGAAATTCCTTAACGGCGTCGGCTCTGTTTTTGCTTAGGATCAGATTTTCTTTCCGATCTCCGTTGAGATCCGTATGACCGATAATATTGATTTTCACGTTCGGGTTCCGAATCAGAAACGAATTCAGATTCTCCAAAATGGAAAACGAATTCTCCAGAATTTCGTAAGAGCCCAAGGCGAAGTGAATGTTGTCCAGAGAAACGGATTTTCCTTTTTCCAAATCCGAAAACGGATCCGCAACGTTCGAAAAGACGTCGTAATCCTTTCCCGTTCTTCTGCAAAAATAAAACGTGAAACCGTCTTCCGCCTCCAGATAAAACGCCTCGTCTCCGGCGGTATTTATCTCCGGTCCTAAATTGATCGGGTCGGAATAATTTCCGTCGTTTAACAAATCCGATTTATAGATATCGTATCCGCCGAAACCGCCGGGACGATTAGAGGAAAAATATATCGTCTTACCGTTTTTGCCGATCGTCGCCGCGATCTCCGAATATTCGCTGTTAATCGGTTCGGGAAGACTCAGCGCCTTTTCCCAAGTCTTATTCCGATAAAGGGAAACGAATATATCGGCTTCGGAAACCTTTCCGAAAGGATATCTGGTGAAATAAAGACGGTTGTCGAAAAGAAACGGATTCTCCTCGATCGACTCCGTATTGACCGTCCGCGGAAGTGCCGCAGGAACCGCCCAAGAGGATCCTTTCTTTTTGGAAAAATAAATGTCTCTTGATACGCCGATTTTTCCGTTCGAAAGTTGGAACTCGATCGCGCCGTCCCGATTGGAGGAGAATAATATTCCTTCTTCCTTATTGAGAATGAACGGACTTTGATCGTCGAAATTCGAATTCAAAACTTCGATCTCCTCCCCTTGTTTCCACCCGCTCCCGTTCCGTACGGATTTATAAAGATCGGTGTAATTCGAATTCTCGCGTTTAGAATAAAAATAAAGTACGTTGCCGTCGTCGGTTAGACTGATTCCGCATTCGTTCAAACCGGTGTTGATTCCGCCGGAAAGTTTTTCCGGTTTTTGTCTGGAAGAAGTTCGATTCGCGTTCTCCTGCGAATTTACGGAAACGATCGAAAGAAACAAAATCGCCGCGGAAACGAATTTCAAAACCCTTCGTAAAAAAGAAAACATAGCCGCTCCGTGATCCGAAAAGGATCCTAGTTAATTATCTTTTCTTTCGAAAAAAACCTGAGCGAAAAGTTTCGAAAACGGGCGAACGATCCTAAAAATACGGTTTTAACGCTTGTGGAATCCGAACGGTTCCGTTTTCATTCTGGAAGTTTTCCAAAATGGCGGCGTACGTTCTACCCAAAGCCAAACCGGATCCGTTGATCGTATGTACGAGTTGGTTTTTTCCGTCCTTGGATTTGTAACGGATCCTTCCCCTTCGCGCTTGGAAGTCGCGGAAGTTCGAAACGGAGGAAATTTCCATGTAACGGTTCAAACCCGGCATCCAAACTTCGATATCGTACGTTATCGAGGAATTCGCGGAGATATCTCCGCTGCAAAGTATGATCACCCGATACGGAAGCTCCAATTTTTTCAGAATGTTCTCCGCGTGTGCAAGCATCTGTTTGTGTTGTTCTTCCGATTCCTCGGGTTTGCAGAATTTTACGAGTTCCACCTTTTGAAACTGATGTACACGAACCAAACCGCGCGTATCCTTTCCGTAAGATCCGGCTTCCCTTCTAAAACAGGACGTATGAGCGGTAACGGAAATCGGCAATTGTTCTTCGGGAATGATTTCGTCCCGGTATAAATTCGTAAGAGGGACTTCCGCCGTGGGAATAAGATTGAGTTCGTCCTTTTCGATTCTGTAGAATTCGTCCTTGAATTTCGGGTATTGTCCGGTCGCGGTCATCGATTCGTCGTTCACCATCACGGGAACCCAAACCTCCGTATAACCGTGCTCTTTGGTATGGATTTCGAGCATAAAATTCATCAAAGCCCGCTCCAATTTGGCTCCTTCCTTCCAGTACGTATAAGCGCGTCCTCCGGAAAGCTTAACCCCTTTTTCGAAATTGATCCATTCCAGGGATTCTCCGATTTCAAAATGCGGTTTCGGGACGAAGGTGAATTTCGGGATCGTACCGATCTCGTATTGAAGCACGTTGTCGTGTTCGGATTTTCCTTCGGGAACCTTGGGATCGAGAATATTAGGAAGCCCTAAATTGATTTCGATTAGGGATTTCTCCTCTTCCTCCAGCTTAGTTTCGATCTCCTTGATCTTTTCGCCGACGACTTTCACCGAGGCCGATATTTCGGTTATATCCCCGCCGGCTTGTTTGATTTTACCGATTTCCTTGCTGACTCGATTGCGTTCCTCTCTGAGTTGATCGGCTTCCTTTTGGAATTCCCGCTTTTTACGGATAATCTCTGTTAGACGATCGATGATTCCTATTTCCTTAAATCCTCTGAGTTCCAGGACTTTTTTGAGGTCTTCCGTATTTTCGGTGATGTAACGAAGATCAAGCATTGTGATGATACGCCTTACGATTCATAAATTTGATGCTGTTTTCGAAAAGACGACGTTCCACTTCCGAGTTCGATTCCTGACGAAGGGAGAACATCTTGTCCAAAATGAATTTCATATATGAAGGTTCGTTCCTTTTTCCGCGAAACGGAGGAGGAGCCAAAAAGGGGGCGTCCGTTTCTATGAGCATGGATTCAAGCGGAAGTTTTTGCGCGGCTTCCTGGATGTCCGTCGCGTTTTTAAAGGCAACAATTCCCGAAAAAGAAATATAATATCCGATGTCGACTAACGCTTTTGCGGTCGGGTAATCGTACGTAAAACAATGGATCACTCCGAAAGCGCGATCCCTGAAATTCCTAAGAATGGAAATCGTATCCTCTTTTGCATCGCGGGAATGGATCACGACGGGAAGTTTGGTTTCCGCGGAGCATTCCAGAAAGGATTCCAGAATTTCTTCCTGTTGTTTTTTCGTATCCGCAGTATGATAGTAATCCAAACCGATCTCGCCGATGGCGGATAACTTAGAATCGTCTAAGCTCTGATATACGAGTTTGAGAATTTCATCCTTATTGGGAAATTCGTGCGTTTCCGTAGGATGACAGCCGATACTATAACGGATCTCCAACGAATCATCCGAATAATCGTGCGCTATCGAACGGGCGCGTAAAGAACTCTCAAGATCGATTCCGATTTGAACGATCTTTTTAACGCCGGATTCGACCGCATTTTTGAGGGAATCGGCGATATCAAGGCCCTGGGATTGTATGATATCAAGATGGCAGTGTGTGTCGGCGATGGAAACCATAGAAAACCGGTTTTAGTGAGTCACTTTTTGTGAATTCGATTGACTGAAAAGAGATTTTTTAGGATCTCTTCAGACAGGTGAAAGCGATCGGCTCAAAACCGAGTTTCGGGACATAAACCGTGGATATAAAAGCATCGAGTGCATTACTATACTACAGACTCCGGTATAAGTACCAAGAGTACAAGCTCAAACTGGACCTGAAACTTTCCGAACTCAACAAAAAGGGGAGAGAAAGACTCACCGTGATGGTCATTCCCCATTCGGAACAAAAAACGATCAACTTTCACATCTCTTACCGCGCGATTTCCATCTTTATAGGAACCGTTTTTATTCTTCTCATCATCAGTTCCATCAACGTTCTGAGCCATAGCGGATCCGTACACCAACTCACCGAACTCAACCTTTCCAACAAAGACTTTATTCGTCAGTCTGCGAAGATGAAGGAAGAGATCAATTCCCTTCACGAGTATGTGGAATACTATTACGGAAGATTAGCGAGACTTTACGTCCGTCTCGGCGGAGATCCAGCGAAAGTTTCCAAAGGAATCGGAGGAGCGGAACAGCTCTCCACTCAACCTCCTTCGGTCATCGAACCGAAAACGAATTCGCTATCTTCAAACGACCTTCCCGAAGGCGCAGCGGTTTTCCGTTTAAAGGAAGACGTTCACAATCTTAAGATCAGCAACGAACTTACGCAGGAAATCATTTCCATTCTGAAAAAAAGAAAAAACATTCTGAAACAGACCCCGTCGATATGGCCTGTGAAAGGTTACGTCCTTTATCCGCACGGATCCTACTTCAATCCTATTTCCGGTAGAAGGGAATACAACAACGGAGTTGATATCGGATCTTTCGCAGGGTCCGAAGTGATGGCGACCGCTCCCGGAACCGTATATGAAATCGGTTATACGAGAAATACCGGTTATTTCGTAAAGGTCGGACATAAATACGGATGGAAGACGATTTATTCCAATATGGATCGTCTCAAAGTGAAACAAGGTCAGCAGGTTTCCAAATCCGAAGTGATCGGTTTCGTGGGAAAAACGGAATCCTCCCCCAATTATATGCTTCATTATGAAATTCATGTTGGAACAAGAGCGATCAATCCGTTCGCTTTCCTCAACCAAATTCAGGACTGAATGGCGACAACAGAAGAACACTTAATCGTAAACAGCATCATCGGCGAAGGCGCCGAATTCAGCGGCGAATTCAAACTCTCAGGTCTTTTGCGTATCGACGGAATTTTCAGAGGTTCCATAAAAACCGAAGGAAAAGTCCTAATCGGTAAGTCAGGAATCGTCGATACGGATATCAGAGCCCGGATTGTTGTCGCTGGCGGTGAAATCAACGGGAATATTTACGCGAGCGAACGAGTCACTCTATTGGCTTCCTGCAGAATGAAAGGGGATATCGTATCTCCTAGAATCGTGATGGAAGAAGGGGTACAATTCGAAGGCAATTGTAAGATCAACCCAGTCGCACATTGAAAGTACTTATACCGCCTTACCAACCTCCTCGAAAAGAAACAGAAACCAAAAACGCCTCCAGGGCTAAGAAGAACGGAACCTCCTCTTTAAACGGAGGAAGCGCCGCTCATTCCGCGGAAGCGATCGAAAACGTATCTTCTTCGTTTTTGGATATTCTGGAAGAAATCGTTCCTTCCGGATCCGAAACCACGAAAGATCTCAACGCCCTTTGGAGAGAACTTCCCGAAATCGAAAAAAGATTTTTGGATCTCCCTTCCGTCGGAAATTTAGAAGCCTATCAAAAACACGTTCAATCGATCACGAAAGCGGTCATCGATCAGAATATGAGAGTGGAAACTCTTTCCAAAAGAATGAAAGGCGAGGCCAAAAAAATCTATCACATCGTGAAGATCATCGACGAAAAAATCCAGGTTTTGGCGGAGTTAATCATGAACGAGGGAAATTCCGCGTTTAAATTATTAAAATCACTGACGGATATTCGAGGACTTCTTCTTGATATTCAAGAATAGTTAAAAACCTAAACTTCGTCTTAAATCTCTAATTAAATAAATAGAAACTATCCTTACATATGCGAAATAAATGATAATCATTCCTCACGAATAATTTTGAGTTCAAGGAATTTTTTTATTTATCGTTTTCTTGCCTGTTGATTCCTCATTTAACGTATTTCATTCCCTGCGAGCAATTTCACCATTAAGTGTATGTTATTTCATTCCAAGGGAACCATTCCCTTCTAATTTAAAGGATATGAGGACACAAAATGAATTCAATTTTCCATTCATTTCGCAATAGAGATAAGTTTCGGAAATCACTTAAGAAATTTCTAATAGTCAGCGTATTGTTGTTGATAAACGCTTCGTTTTTTGCGTGCGCGCGATTGAACTATATCGCACGATTCGAAAAAAAAGGTCAGGTTGTGGATACCGCGCATTTGACGGAAGAAGCCCGCAAGTTAAAAAAAGAGGACGTGGCCAACGTAAATGCCTACGTCATCGAATTTCCGCCCGGAATCAATTGGGACGGGCATACCCTGCGGGTTGACGAAAAAAAATGGGAAGTATTGGGAACTGTACATTCCGATTACGATCAAGGAAGTTACATATTCTGGTTTTACGATTATTTGGAAGAAGAGTCTTGGAAAAATACGTATTGCCACGTGCAGGTTCCCATCAACTGGATAACCCTAGGAATTTGGGCGTTCACGCCGCTTTACTATCCTTGTCTCGTTCGAGAATTGAAGGACGACGTCGAATTCGAAAATAGCCGCAAGCTGCGGATTACGAATTCCCTCAAAAAGATCACCAAGATCGCAGGCGGTGATACCGTTTTAGTCGAAGGTTTCGGGGATCTTAGAATTCAATTCATCAACACAAGCACGGGTCAAAACGTCGGAGCGATCGGAATTAAGACCGTATCCGGAAGCGGCTGGGCTTTAAAGAAGAAAAAATAGTCACAACCCTTTCGAAAAGCTAAAACGCCGGAATACGATCTATAAAAACGATTTTATACGTCCATTCCGGCGAATCTCCCCTTCGAATTTCTACGAACGGAAAGGATTCTTCATTTCCAAACCGAGTTTATCGGCGAGTTGGAATATTTTTTTCGGAGTATCGAGGGAATCCTTTAAATTCTCGACGCTCAGGCGCTTTTTCATCGCCAATATAAGATAAATAGAATATTCATATTCTCGTGACGATTTTATAAACTGTTCCGGTCCGAAGTCTTCCGAAATCCGGGAGGCCATAGATTCCAGATTCTTCTTAATTCTCTCGAAATCGGACTCTAGGGTTAAAAACCAATCGTCCACATCGGAGACGAATTCGGCGACTTCCGCTTGTTTAGAATTTCTCACTTTAGAAATCTGCTTTCGAATCTTTTCGAATTCGAACGTTTTCCAAGGTTTAGATCGCAAAACTTCGACCTGCCACTTTTCCATTTCCGATTTCCAGTAATTTCCGGCCGATTTAACGGAGAATATTTTGAAATCCGGAAGAGTCACTGCGGAAAGATATCCTCCGAAACAGACGCCCGTATCGATTCCGTATAATTTATCTCCGTAAATTTGAACGGAGTCGCCGACGACACGATGACCGAAAATGACCGGCTTTTCGGCTTTATAAAGATTAGTCCAATCTTCCGATCCGTACTTTTTCGTAAGATGTTTTTCTCCGGAAGTACTACCCATCAGGACTTCCTTTTTTTGATCTTTCAAAGGAATGTCCGGTTCCACCGCGGCGTGTACGATGAGAGCGGATTCCGTTTCATAATAATAAGGAAGACCGGGAAGCCATTCCAAGAATTCACGGTACCGATCGCCGAACTGTAATTTAACGATTTCCTGAGAATAGGACAATACTTGATTGCCGTGTTTATTCTCATGATTGCCCGTTACCACGATATGCCGCGGATGATTCCTAAAAAAGTCGTAGACTTTAACCGAATCCGGTCCTCGATCCACGATATCTCCCACGGATATGATTCTGTCGTCTTTTGAATAGCCGACTTCCTCTAAAAGTAAAATGAATTCATCGTAACATCCGTGAATGTCTCCGATAACGATATCTCTCATAATTTTTCCGATTTCGATTTTACGGTCCCGCTAAGAAAAAACGAATCCGTAATGATTTGTTATTTTTGTATTCGTTAATGCGAAATACGAAGCGGAAAGAATGCGGACGTCCCTCTTTCGGTTCGCAGTTGTTCCGATTTTAGATTTGAACGAAGGAGTTCGTCTTTAACAACACGATTGTGTGCGTAGGTTTGAACGAAATTCGAAGATCAAAGACCCAAAGCGTTGAGAATTTTTTCCATCGCTTCCAAATTCGGATAAGCGATCGTCATCTTTCCTTTGCCGGAACTTTGGTTATGACCGATTTCGATTTTCATCGAATACTTTCTGCGGAATTTATTTTCCAATTCCACGATATTAACGTCTTTTCTCGATTTTTTCTTTTCCGCAATCGGCGACCGCTCTTCCGTAAGATTGGAAACGAGTTCTTCCACTTGTCTAGCGGTTAAACCTTTTTCGGCGATTTGATACGCGAGTTGTTCGATCTTTTTCCGATCGGCCAAGGATAAAAGAGGACGCGCATGACCTTCGGAAATTCTTCCGTTTTTGATCAGATCCTGAACGGAATCGGGAAGCTGCAAAAGGCGGATCAAATTGGAAATCGTGGAACGATTTTTACCGACCCGTGAGGAAATATCCGTAATCTTAAGATTGAGTTTTTCGGAAAGGGTTTTGTATGCGATCGCTTCCTCGATCGGATTTAAATCCTCTCTTTGGATATTTTCGATGATCGCCATTTCCATAGATTGGTTTTCGGAAACGTTTTTTACGATCGCGGGAATTTTGACGAAGCCCGCGAGTTTACAAGCTCGGTATCGGCGTTCCCCCGAAATGATTTCATATCCCGATTCGGTTTGTTTGACTACGATCGGCTGAATTACTCCGTGGGCTTTGATGGTTTCGGAAAGTTCTTTCAGAGATTCTTCGGAAAACGTCTTTCTCGGTTGGCCGGGATTCGGTCGAATCTCTACGATCTTAATTTCCCTAAGCGCGCCTTCGGAGGAGGAATCCATCGGCGACTTATTCTCGTTCACCGGAATTAGGTTTCCAAGACCTCTTCCCAAAGCTTTGGGTTTAATCGCCATTCTTAATTCTTCCCTGCGACTTCCAGAGCTAAACTTCTATAACTCTGAGCGCCGACTCCATCCGGGTCATAACTCATGATCGTTTGACCGAAGGAAGGGGCTTCGCTCAACTTGACGTTTCTAGGAATGATAGTGGCATATACTTTATCCTTAAAATACGATTTTACGTCTTCCGCGACCTGATTAGCGAGATTGGTTCTTTTGTCGAACATGGTCAGAAGAACCCCCTCCAATTCGAGGGAAGGATTGAGTTGATTTTGAACGAGAGAAATGATCTTCATCAGCTGAGTCAAACCTTCCAGCGCGAAGTATTCCGTTTGCAGGGTGATCATCACGCTGTCGGCGGCGCAAAGGGCGTTGATCGTCAAAATTCCTAAAGAAGGAGGGCAATCGATCAGAATATAATCGTATTCGGTTCGAAGAGCCGAAACCGCGTTTTTTAAACGGTATTCCCTTTCTTCTTCCGCAAGCAAATCCGCCTCGGCGCCGCTCAAATTTATGTTGGAAGGGATGATATGCAGATTGGAAACGTTCGTCCGTTGAATACATTCCGCCGCGGATGATTCGCCTAACAAAAGTTCATACGACGTTTTTCCGAGAGTGTTGATTTCAAGACCGAGTCCGGAACCCGAGTTGCCCTGCGGATCCATATCGATGATCAAAACTTTTTTTCCGATCGAAGCGAGATTGGCCGCGAGATTGATGGATGTCGTCGTTTTTCCGACGCCGCCTTTTTGATTACTAATGGATACGATCTTTCCCATTGCCGCCCTTACTCTCCTTGCTGATATCCTTCCAAGCTCTTGGATAACCATGCCTTGGGCTAGAAACCTTTTTCAAGAATTTAATATGTCGCATGCCTAAAAAGTCAAGAGAGGGCAGATCCAAAGAAGAATTTAAAACGAAACCGCAATTCGAAAGTGTTCTTTCTTCCGATTTTGAATCAATATCATGTTTCGCTAAAAATGGGACATAAGTTCCACCGATTTTCAAAAGAGTACACACCGCTTCTGCGCTCAATGGATACGGTATGAATCCGCGTGATACGACATAATCAAGGGAGAGTTTAGATTCTTCCGTTCTTAGATAATGAAATTGAACGTCGGAAATACGGTTCTTTTTAACAAAGTTTTCGGTATGGGCTAATTTTCTTTTTTGTGAATCGATAAGAAATACGACCGGGTGTTCTTTCAAACATCGAAAGAAAAATCCGGGAATTCCCGGTCCGGTTCCGGCGTCTCCCAAACGAATTCCTTTCCAGGAAGAAATCCTCTCATCGATTTTAAAAACATGATAAACGGATTCCAAAACATGCCGATCCAAAATTTCCTCTCCGTCCCTTTTTGAAAAGAAACCTCCTTCTTCGTTTTTTTCGCGAAGAAAGTTGGTAAAGTCGGCGATGAGGTTCCAGTCGAAACGGGGAAGAATCGAATCCGCTTCTTTTGGAAAACGTTCCCGTAACCGCTCCCCAATCGATACGGTCGTAAACTGTTCGGGATCTTTCATGTTGCTAATATAGAATCCGCTTCGACCTTGTCCAGACCGATGAGAACCGTACCACGAATTCGATCGGGATTTTTTGATGGGTAAGAAATCGACCGCCGAAATCAAAATGTTCCATCAATTACTTGTTCAAACAAATAGATTGACGAAAAGATCCGAAACAAAATTCTTTCCTTATGTTCGTTTTAGACAAACAACTCGGATTCAACCTACATCGCGTGGCACTTTTGTTTCGAAGAGAACTTTCCCGTTGTCTTCGCGACTACAATCTGACCCCGGAACAATGGCAGGTGTTGGCGACGCTTTGGGAAAAAGAATCCCTCACTCAAAAAGAAATCATACATATAACTTTACAGGACGCACCTTCCGCTTCGCGAATGGTGGCGAGAATGGTTCAGAACGATCTGGTAAAAAGCGAAATATCGAAAGAAGATAAAAGGGCGACCCTGATCACTCTTACGAAAACGGGGAGGTCGTATGAAAAAATTCTTCCTAAAAAAATACTTTCACATTTCGAAATATTATTACGGGACTTTCCCGATAAAAAAAAGCAAACGTTGTTGGAGATGTTGAAAGAACTTAGAATCGTATTCGGAGATTTTAATTCCTCTCCGCAGGAAATCGCGGACTAAAATAAAAAACGGAAAAGGCCGATCTCATCGACGTTCTCCGTTTCGAATTTTGGGAAATTCTTTTCTAAAAAAAAATCAGTCTTCGTAGTTGTTGAATTCTATGATCGACTTATGAAGAATTTCGATTCCCGTTTTCAAATGTTCCACGGTCGTACTTTCGTTTTTACCGTGAATCCCGTCTATCTCTTCGGAAGTTAAAAGAGCCGGAATCAAACCGTAACATTTATATCCGAGCAAACGAAGATACGACGAGTCGGTGGTTCCCGGCGACAAAAACGGAGTGATCACCGAACCCGGCACCACTTCCTGTACCACACCCGAAAGAATCTTAAAATATTTGGAATCTACGGGAGAAGTCGTTCCCGGTTCCAAATGCCGTGCAGTCACTTGCACGTTGTATTTTTCTCCGAGTTGTTTTACCTTTTCGTAAATTTCGTTCTCGTTAAAACCGGGAAGGATTCGAATGTCCACGCTTCCGTTTACTTTAGAGGTGATAACGTTGATTCCCGCATAATGAGTATCGACTCCCGTAATACTCACGGAATTACTCGTCATCGCTCGAAGGTGTTTGTTCGTTTGAATCACTCCTTTGAGAACGGTTCCCAAAAGAGGATTTCTCGATCTTTTGAGTATGAACGAATTCGGAAACGGACTTACGACTCCCATCTGATAAAAGAAAGAAGCGGTTTCATCCTTGATGATCGTAACTTCGTTCATCTTTTTGAGTTCGTATAAAAAGTCGATGAGGTTCAGCGCGGAATAACGGATCGGAGGTGTACTTCCGTGACCGGGAATATCTTCCGCAACCAGATCCAACCATACGGCGCCTCGTTCCGCGTGTTGAATGTTGAAGATCTTACTTCCTTTGATGACCACGTCTTTGGTTCCGACGCCGCCTTCGTTATGAACGAATTCATATCCGTTGAAAATCTCGCGATGTTTTGCGATCAAAAATCTCATCCCGAATTCGGAACGGCTCTCCTCATCGGACACTGCAAGATACATCAGATTCTTTTTGAGTTTTATTCCGGAATCGTGGATCAAAAAGAACGCATACAGCTGCATGATCCCGAGACCCTTCACATCCACGGCCCCTCGTCCGAAAATACGATCTCCTTTTCTAATTCCGGAAAAAGGATCTTCATTCCAATCCTTAGGATCCGCTTCGACTACATCGATGTGATTGGTGAGAATCAAACCTCCTTGCGGATCCGTTCCTTTGATCTCGGCATAAATGCTGGCTCGATCCGGTTTTCCGGGAACTTCTATGATCGTCGTTTTAATTCCACGTTTGTCGAAGAGGCTTTTCAAAAACAAAGCGGCTTGTTTTTCGTTGCCGCGAACCGTTTTGATCCTCAGATAACTTTGAAGATCTTTAGCCGCGTCTTCCGAAATCTTCGCGTAGTCTTTCTTTTCGAATTTAGTTTTAGGGGAAATGGATTGAACCCCTTTCTCCGTAAAAAAAATCGTATATAGCAGAAACAAGGCCAAAGCTCCGAGAAAGCCCAAAGCTATTTTCTTCCAATTCATCTTTAATCTCCTCAGTGCGGTGAGAATAACGTGTCCCGCTTTCCTTTCAAGGCATTTACAGCCTGAAATCGACGTCTTTTTACCGGTCGAATCTGGATTTGCCGGTTAACATTTTCATAGGATATCCGATGATTGAAGCGTAGAGGTTGAAAATGATACGAGGATTATTCTTACTCCTTCTTTTTCCGGGAATCGTATTCGGTGTGACTCCCGGAAAATGGTCGCACATCGATAAATATGTTTTAGGAAATCATCAAAACGGTCCGGTAAAAGAGATCGTAAAAAACGCGAACGGCAAGGTCATCTATAGCGCCGTTTACGAATATGATTCTTCCGGAAAATTAATCAAAGAATCCTATTGGAACGAGGACGGAAAATCCGACGGGGCAACGCTCTTCCAATACAAAGACGGGAAAGTGGTTCGGGAAGAACTCTTCGATAAGGATACGATTTTGATCGAGACCCGATTGTTTCGATACAACACAAAAGGACAAATCGACCTCATCGAAGTTTTCGATCGCGAAAATAAACTCATGCTTAAGTCGAACATCAACGTTTGGGATAATGAGTTCGTAAAATCGGGACAAACAACCTGGGCGGATTCCAAGGAAGTTGAGACTTTCACCTTGCATTCCGACGACAAAAATCCCAAGGCATTGATTCAGAATATCTACAACGAAGAAAAAAAACAGATCGCGTCGACTAAGTTCGAATACGATGAAATGGGAAGGTTAATTTCAAGGATCAATACCCAAGGCGAACAAGAAAGAAAAAACCAACTGAATTACGGTTCGGACAATCGACTTCAGAGTTTTACGTTTCACGTGAAACAAAACAATAAGTGGGAACTGCTAAAAACCCACGAACTGTTCTACAAATAATCACCTTCACCCATCCGGTTTTACTTAGGATCAAAATGATCGCCGGATGGAGTTTTATACCTTCCCCCAACTTTTCCGAAACTTAAAATCCGATTTAGACCCCGTTTCAATTTTCGGAAAACTCATGTCTTCGATCGTAGGAATTCCACCCGTGGTTTCGAAAAATACAATCGAACCAAAGACGAAACGACAATTCCTAAAATAGAAGGTCCGAATCAAAGACGTTTCACAGAAAACAGGAACTCAAAAGCCGAGCCTGTTTCACGTGAAACATAAAACGGAAAAATCAAAGTCGATAAGCGGGTTGAATTCTTCGGGGAATGTTTTGGAGAAATTCAGATGGTCGGAACTCCGTAGAAGAATTCGGGGTTCCGACCAAAACTAAGAACGAAAGATTCAGACCTCCTGTTTTTTTCTGCCTTTGATATGATACAAAATGAGATCGATATCACTCGGATCCACGCCGGAAATCTGCGACGCTTTTTCCAAGGTCATGGGCTTATGCGATTTTAGTTTTTGAATCGCCTCCTTTTTTAAACCCGGAATCGAATCGTAATTCAAATCCTCCGGAATATTCAGATCCCAAAACTTATTCTTCCACTGAATCGTTTCCAACTCGCGTTTGATATAACCTTCGTATTTTATTTCCATCTCGAGAATATTCTTCTCCGACTCCGACCAAGACGCGACTTCCGGAACCATAAATTCGACGTCGGTGATCTTGATCTCGGGACGTTTCAGAAAAGAATCCAGCTTCATCCCGAACTTGTAATTTGAAATTCCCTTTTGATCGAGCAACGTTTGAAATTCATCCGAAGGTTTTAACGGAATCCTATAAATTTTCTCCCGAACTTCGTTGACTCGGGAATATTTATCGTTCATCCGTTCGTAACTCCCTTGATCGACAAGTCCCAGTTCGTATCCGTATTTCATCAATCTTTGATCCGCGTTGTCTTGTCGCAGAAGAAGACGATGTTCCGCCCGCGAAGTAAACATCCTATACGGATCTTCCACACCTTTATGAACTAGATCGTCGATCAAAACTCCGATATAGGATTCGCTTCTTTTGAACAGAAGAGGGGAAAGATTTTTTAGCGAACGAAGCACACCGTAAGCCGCGACCAATCCTTGTGCGGCTGCCTCTTCGTAACCCGTGGTTCCGTTGATTTGTCCGGCGTGATAAAGTCCGCGAATTTTTTTCGTTTCTAAAGTCGGTTTGAGTTCGGTCGGATCGACGTAATCGTATTCGATCGCATAACCGGGACGTACGATTTCCGCATTCTCCAATCCTTTCAAGGAACGTACCAATCTCCACTGAACTTCTTCGGGAAGACTCGTCGAAACTCCGTTGAGATAAATCTCCGAAGTTTCATATCCTTCCGGTTCCAAAAAAACCTGATGTCGTTCGCGATCCGCAAAACGAACCACCTTATCTTCGATCGAAGGACAATACCTCGGTCCCGTACTTTTGATTTGTCCCGAATACATCGGAGATAAACTCAGATTTTCATGTATAAGCCGATGCGTTTCGGAGTTCGTATATGTGATATGACACGGAATTTGTCTACGAGTGATCTTCTCCGTCGAAAAAGAAAAGGGAGAAGGATTCGGATCTCCGTCCTGAATCGCCAACTCGCTAAAGTCCACAGAGTTTTTGTGAATCCTAGGAGGAGTTCCCGTCTTCAGACGTCCCAACTTTAAATCGTATTTAGCGAGCGATTTGGACAATCCTTTGACGGTAGGTTCGCACATCCTTCCGTTTTCGTTTTGATACGTTCCGATATGTACGAGAGAAGAAAGAAACGTCCCCGTAGTTAAGATAACGTGATTCGTATAAATCTCGAAACCACGACCGGTTTTAACTCCGACGACTTGATCGTTCTCTATGAGAAGTTCCTCCACCGTGTCTTGTCGAATCGAAAGATTCTTTTCTGCTTCGAGAACATGTTTTACTTTGAGTTGATATTCCTTTTTTTCGGCTTGAGCCCGCGGCGCCCAAACGCTCGGCCCTTTGGAAGTATTCAACATCTTAAATTGAATTCCGGTCTGATCGATCACCCGCCCCATCAACCCGCCGAGCGCATCCACTTCTCGCACCATATGTCCTTTGGCGATCCCTCCGATCGCAGGGTTGCAGGACATTTGTCCGATCGTATCCAAGTTCATGGTGATCAAAAGGGTTCTCGCTCCTCCGCGAGAAGCGATATAAGCGGCTTCGGAACCGGCATGACCCGCGCCGACTACGACACAATCGAAACGATTCGGAAAAAAAGAAGGGGTTTTGGATTCGATCATCGAGACTCAACTTCCTGAAAAAAGATTATTCAACGTAGAACGGAGTATTTCAAAAGCGGCAAAGGTTCCCGGCGCAAGATGAATCGACAGGAGACCCGACATATTGATTCATGGAATTATATCACTTATCAGGTTCCTGTTCCATGGCAGAATCCATCAAGAAACTATCCTACTTCGAAGGAAAAATCCTTCCGGAATCCGAAGCTAAAATCAGCATACAGACGCACGCGCTCCAATACGGAACGACCGTTTTCGGAGGACTTCGCGGTTATTATGACAAAGATACGGACAACGTTTATCTTTTTCGTATCTTAGACCATTATCAAAGATTGATCAACTCCACACGCATCATGCAATTGAAGTTGGACAAAACAAAAGAGGAATTGAGAGACATAACCATCGATTTGATCCGTCAATGCGGTTATAAGGAGAATATCTATCTTCGGCCTTTCGTCTATACTTCCGCGCTTCAGTTGTCTCCCCGATTTCACGACGTCGCTACTCAGCTCGCGATTTATATACTTCAATTGGACGATTACCTCGATACGAAACGCGGATTGAGAACGATGGTTTCCAGTTGGAGAAGATTCGACGACGCGGTCATACCGACGTTGTCCAAAGTTTCGGGCGGCTACGTAAACTCCGCGCTTGCAAAATCGGAAGCGGTGCAGAACGGTTTTGACGAAGCGATCTTTTTGGATTCACGCGGATTCGTAAGCGAAGGTTCCGCCGAAAATATCTTTCTTGTCCGCGAAGGAAAAATCATCACTCCCGGAGTGAATGCTTCCTTATTGGAAGGAATCACGAGAAGAAGCGTGATTCAAATCGCGAAAGACAACGGCATCGAAGTGATCGAGCGGGACGTTTCCCGGAGCGAGTTATATATCGCCGACGAGGTTTTCTTCTCCGGAACCGGAGTTCAAATCGCGTGGGTTTCCGAAATCGATCACAGAAAAGTCGGGAACTCGGAGATGGGGCCGATCACGAAAAAGATCCAAAGCCAGTTCTTCAACTTGGTCGTAAACAAGGATGAGAAATACAAACACTGGCTCACACCGGTATATTAAAAAAGAATGAATTCCTCGGCGTTTCAACTGGATGAAATCGTAGGTCAAGAGAACGCCTTGACCTTTTTGAAACGTTACGTATCAAAACCCGAAACCATTCCTCCCTTATTGATCCTTCACGGACCGCAGGGAACCGGAAAAGAATCCGCATCCGAACGTTTTATCAAAAACGTTTTGTGTTTGGAAGGAACCTCCTGCGGAACATGCGCGTCCTGCAAAGCGTTCATGCACAACTCGCATCCGGATTACATCCGGTTTCCGGAAGAATCGGGAAGACAAATTCCCATCGGAAACGAGGACAACCCGGAGGAATTTTCGATCCGCTGGTTGATACGTTCGCGTTTGAATTACAGACCGCATCTTTCCAAAGTTCGTTTTATCGTATTCCCGGACGCTTCCCTGATCGGAAACGAAGCCGAAACCGCTTTGTTAAAATCGTTGGAGGAGGCTCCTCCGTTTTCCAGATTCGTTTTTATCGTGGATAACTTGGACAAACTCAAGGAAACGATCATAAGTCGGGCGATCTGCGTTCCGTTTCGATACCTAAGTCAAAAAGAACTTTCTAATATTCATTCGAAGTTGAATCTTCCCATCCTTCCGTTTCAAGGAGGGAGTCTCGTTTTTTCGGAATGTCCCAAGGAAGTGATCGATCTGGTTCGGGAAAAAATCGAAGATCGATTGGAAACTCAGTTGGATCTTTTGAATTTGGAATCGTGGGTTTCGTCCTACAAAGACGAACATCCGGAATGGAAGGAGAATTTTTCATACAAAGAGTTTTTAGAACTCCTAAGTCTGGTTCTCATCTACGAATACACGAGAACCGACTACGAAAACAATCTTTCGAAAATAGAATCCGTCTTCCGTTTTAAGGAGGATATCCACAAAAGAATCACCGGATTGGAAACTTTCGCGCTTTCAAGACTCTTTTTCCAGCTCTCTCTCTGAGAATATTCCAATTTTCGAATATAGTTCCGCCCTCGATATTTAACGCACGTTATGCGAAATGGGACAAAAACTTCCGAAAACTTTCTTTGAGACATAATTTATTATCCCAAACATAAACCTGTTCTTTTTTTCGGAGAAATTTCCGATTCGGGAATTTTCATTTGAGTACAAGACTTCTTCCAAAAATACTGTATTCTCATTCGTACGTATTCGGGTCTCCGAAAACGAAGTGAAAAACCGTTTTATTCAGCCCGTTTGGAAATTTATTTCCGAGCCGATGTACAAAAAGATCCCGATCGCTGGGATTTTTCGTTTTATTTTTTTCGGAGGAACCGTTGAGCCTAGTTTGGAATAAAATTTTAGAGGAAGTATCCAAAAAAATCTCTCCTCAATACTATGAAAGGTTCATCGATACCCTGAAATTAGAAACTTTGAGCGCAGAAAAGTGTATACTTTTGGCTCCTTCGGCCACGATCAAAACGCACGTTGAACGAAAGTATCAAAGATTGCTCGAAACCGCTATTTTAGAAACCTGCGGGGATAAAATCCCCGTGGAAATTCTGATCGAAACCAAAGCTCCGGCTCCGCTTCATACGATTTTAGAAAAATCTTTCGATCAAAAAGAGTTCCGCTTTAATCCGGATTATACGTTCGAATCCTTCGTAGTCGGCGATTCCAATCGAGTCGCATTTACCGCAGCAAAAGAATGCGTCCGCAAACCCGCAGACATAAATCCATTGTATCTATTCGGAAACGTCGGAGTCGGTAAAACGCATTTGCTTCACGCAATCGGTTCCGAACTCGTTAAGAAAGATCCGTGGAAGACCGTTTGTTACGTGGATATATCCTCGTTCATGAACGAATTCCGTTTCGCGCTTCAATCGAGGGAATTGATCGAAAGTTTTAAGATCAAATATCAATCGTACAACTGCCTCTTGGTGGACGACATCCAGCTCTTATCCACGAACGCCGAAAAAACTCAGGATGAATTTTTTGCGTTGTTCAACTTTCTCTTCGAAAGAAAAAGACAGATCGTGATCGCCTCGGATCGGCCGAGTTCCGAACTTGCCATCCACGATCGGTTGAAGTCGCGCTTTGTAACAGGCGTCCAAGCGGACATTCAATATCCGGATCGCGATATTCGGAAAGGTATCGTAACGCACCATTCTAAGATTATGGATTTGGGTTTGAGCGAAGATATTCTGGATTTTCTTTCGGATCAAATAGAAGAGGATACGAGGCTTCTTTTGGGAGCATTAAACGACATTTATCTTTATAAAAAATCGTATTCCCTTTTATTCCTAAATCTGGAAAAGGTTAAAGAAATCGTCAAAAATCGTCTTTATCGAAAAAAGAACGTCGAGTTTTCCCACGATCGTATCATCGAATCGGTCGCGAAAGAATTCAATTTGGACGCTTCCGAGATTATGGGGAAAAGCAGAAAAAAAGAACTCATCATACCGCGTCATATCTGCTTTTATCTACTTCATAACGTATTCAAGGTGAATAAATCTCAAGTGGGAAGATTATTTCAAACCCAACATACGACGGTCATTCACGGGGTTAGGAAAGCCGAAGAGCTTCTCGCTTCCAACAAAGAACTTCGGTTTTTAATCGAAAGAATCAGCTCGAAATATAAATTACAGTAATTTACCTTTTTCATCCTTCATTTACATTGTAGATAAAGTGTAAATAACTCCTAAAAAACTCAGTAATATCTTATCTTATAACTATAAATAAGACATAATACAAAATTACTGTCGCTTTC
>NZ_NPEF01000459.1 GCF_002811955.1 Leptospira ellisii | reverse complement strand
TCCGACGGCATGGAAAGATCCAAATATACGATCCTCGATAAAACAGAAACCCATTTTTCTTTCCGTAGGAAACATTCTACGGAATTTAGGAGTTAGGCGAGAATCGGCTCGGAGGAAACGTCTTCGTCCCGGTCCTCGTCCTTCGATTCCTTTTCGGCGACGAGGGTTTTGAGAAGGGACATGATCGATCTGAATTTGGACCTGTTTCCGGTGAGTCTGTACAATTCCACCAGATGTTTCAGGTTGCGAAGGTTCGCCGGTTCCCGGGAACGGAGCCGCTCCGCATATTCGATCGCCTTGGGATATTCCTTGATCTTTCTCAAACTGAAGGAAGTGTAATACAGAAATTCGTTGTCGAACGGGAATCTGGTCACGTAACTTTCCCCATAACCGGCCGCAGACGAAAAGTCCTTCTGGTGGATGCAAATTCTTGCAAGTTGTTTGAACAACCCCGGGTCCGCGTCGCTGATCGCGAGGGCCTGTTCGAAAAGGGCGCGCGTGCGTTTGAGATTCTTTTTCCGTATTTCCTGGATTCCCTCCTTGACCAGGGAGTTGTATTCGTCTCCGGCGGAAGGTATCTTTTGGAAAGCCGGTTCGGTTTCCGTTTTATATGCAATTCTCATAATGGACAGATCGTCCGTAATCTCTCCCGCGTGACCGAGGAGTTTCTCCAAATCGGAAAGTTCTCCGTTGGACAATTCCACGAGACGGAGAAACAACGTTTCGTCCTCGTTCATAAACGTTTCGGAGGAATCCGGTCTTTTCAGAAGGATGTCGTCCCTTCCGTCCGATCCGATGAACAGGACGTCGTTCGGTTCGAGACGGAACAGACGTATCACCGGTTCGGCCGCGTTTTCGGTGAATCCTATCTTGCGGAGAAGAAGTTCCGGATCCAGAAAGGCGGCCTTTCCGTCCCGATACAACACCATCCAAGGGTGTTCCGCGTTAATGGAATACAACGCGCCCGTTTCCCGGTCGAATAACGCGATCACCGCGGACACGAGCATACTTCCGTCGAAGGTTACGAACACGTTCTGAAGTTCTGTGTAACAATCTTTGAGCCATTTTTCGGGGGTCTTTTTCTGGTTGGATCTGGAAAGTTGTGTTCTCGTTATGATGGCTTTGAATACGGTTCCCATAACGAGGGCGCCGCCCGCGCCCTGGATGGATTTTCCCATGGCGTCCGCGTTGAGAATCACGAGGTAGTTCTTTCCCATCAGGGTGATTTCCTGGATGGAACAGAGATCCCCGCCGATCTCCGAGTTTTTGGAACGGAATCGGAATTCCTTTTTCTGTTTGAGAACGGATTCTATCTTGGTGTTCTCGTCCGAATAACGCAGAGAAGTGAGCGGCTGAATGAGCAGGGAAGT
>NZ_NPEF01000458.1 GCF_002811955.1 Leptospira ellisii | reverse complement strand
CTCTAAAATTTAACTTTTTATTTTGCGTAAAATTTTCGCGAAAGGTTTCAAATTATTCGCACCACGAATAATACTTAATTCGACCGAGTCAGGCGTTTTCTTTTTAAGAATAATTGTAGAGTCGACATTACTCAGCTCAAATTCATTTTTATTCATTTTAATTATTTTAGAGAAACTAATCTTATTACCATTATTAACATCATAAGTTATAACGAATTGAAGATTATTAAAATCACTTTCAAGAAAAGGACCATTTAAATCCCGATAAGCGCCCCCTACCATTTTCTGAATGTCATTAAGCAAGATAATAGAATTTTTATTATTTTCAATAAAGGATTTGTCTTTCGTAAGATAGACGCTGTCCGAATCAGATATATACCCCATATTCTTTTCTGTGTCTTCAATTTTTAAAATTGTGAAAAATTGTTTTTCCTCTTTTTTGGAAGAAGAATTAAATTCCATAACCTCTAAAAACTGATTCCCTATATACCTGATTATATCGCCTTCTTTACATTCGTAGATTTTCGTACTATTGAATGTAGGCTCTTTTAAAATATCTACCTTTTTCAAACATAAAGCGTAATATGCAGATGGGTTTTCTGTATATTTTGAAGATATTATCTTTTTACTTTCAGCTAGCACATTTTTTATCCCTAAAAAGATTAAAAAAACAATATAAAGTCTGGCGTTCTTCATAAACCACCCTCAGCTATTTTTATTAAATAATCAATCCTTATAATCGGACTAAAAGTATCACGATTTGGCTTAGCAACATCTACAGGCTTAAAAACTCCATATTGATCTACAAACCCATTATAACTATGTCCGTCATCTTTCAAATACTTTGTTTTGCTATTACCCAAAAAATCAAAAAGGGATTTATCATATGCTGCTCTACGTACAACACCGACATTCGTATTATTCCTTATTTGATTCTTAAGATATTCTTGATTTTGGCTATCATAAACATACGAATCCCCGCTTTTCTTGGCAAATTCTGTCCTTAATTCAAATGTATTTCCATTGGAATCCCGATAACCTTCGAATAATTTTTTAGGATCTTGAACAAAGAAAAATCCTTCCGTACCAAATTTGTTTTTATCGAGCTTTATTGCACCTCTCTGGACTCCTTTGATATAAAATTCCTCAAAAGTTAAAGGTTTTCCATCCTCACCTAAGGCTCCATTATTTTTCAGCATTATAAAATCAGAGTCAACAACACATATTGCTGCCGAAGCGGACAAAGAGCTTTGATTGAGAAATTTATTTCTTAAATTTACATCTGAAATTAATTCAGGATGTTCCATTAATATTTTTTTCGCATTTTCTATTTTATCTTTTATTTTATTGTCCAAATAATATTGACTATGTTCTGAAGCGTCGTTTTTAATTTTATCCGAGTTTATACCTTCGATAACCGAAGGAGAAGGTTGATGCTCTTGGATCGTTTTAGCTTTCAAGTCATCATATAATTTTGCTAATTCTCTATCTGCTTTATAGTAATACGAATATAAGAAATA